>NZ_JBNNPK010000012.1:0-189814 GCF_050275675.1 Allobosea sp. NPDC003192 | reverse complement strand
AGCCATTGTCCGCTAAAGGCTTCACTTCGCGGATCGAGTTGACGGTGAAGCCGGCGGCCTGCAGCGCGCGCAGCGCCGACTCGCGGCCCGAACCCGGACCGGTGACCTCGACCTCGAGGGTGCGCATGCCGTGTTCGGCAGCCTTGCGGGCGGCGTCCTCAGCCGCGACCTGGGCGGCATAAGGGGTCGACTTGCGCGAACCCTTGAAACCCATCGTGCCGGCGGACGACCACGAGATCGTGTTGCCCTGCGCGTCGGTGATGGTGATCATGGTGTTGTTGAACGAGGCGTTCACATGCGCGACGCCGGAGACGATGTTCTTGCGTTCGCGACGGCGGACGCGCTGGGCTTCCTTGGCCATAATCTCTTTCTTCCATCCTTCAGGCGCGCCCGTGATGCCAGGCGCTGGGGATGCCGCCTGCCCGCGAGCGGATCAGGCGACGCAAAACAATGCAGCGAGCCGGTTGCCCGGCCCGCCGAAACTCACTTCTTCTTGCCGGCGATCGGCTTCGCCTTGCCCTTGCGGGTGCGGGCGTTGGTGTGGGTGCGCTGGCCGCGCACCGGCAGCGAGCGGCGATGACGCAGGCCGCGATAGCAGCCGAGATCCATCAGGCGCTTGATGTTCATCGAGACTTCGCGGCGCAGATCGCCCTCGACGAGATAGTCGCGGTCGATCGTCTCGCGGATCTGCAGCACCTCGGCGTCGGTCAGCTGGTTGACCCGGCGCTCGGCGGCGATGCCGACCTTCTCGCAGATCTCCTGGGCCTTGTGGGCGCCGATGCCGTGAATGTACTGCAGACCGATGACGACGCGCTTGCCGGTCGGAATGTTGACGCCCGCGATACGAGCCATGTTCTTCACCTCTCCATGCAGCCGCAGCGCGTGGCGCCACGACAATGACGATAACTCCGCGTCCGGTGGAGGCCGGCCCTTGCGAAGCGTTGATTCCGTTCCACGCGAGAATACGACACCACCCCTTCTCACGAAGGCGGCGGCATCGCTTGATGAAACCGGATGGCCGGCTGTTAGTCGGTTGGGCGCGCCCTGTCAACCCAGGCGCGCCCACCCCTGCCGCGTTACTTCTTCACCAGCGGGCACTTGCTCTCCGACAGCGGCGCGATGATCTCGGCGGCCGGAATCTTGCGGACCACCTTGAAATAATCCCACGGCGCCTTCGATTCGGCCGGAGCCTTGGCCTCGACCAGCAGCATGTCGTTCAGCAGCCTTCCGTCCTCGCGGATCTTGGCGCCGGGCGCATAGAAGTCGTCGACCGGCAGCTCCTTCATCTTGGCCGCGACCGCAGGCCCCGCCGCCGTGCCGGCCGCCTTCACCGCCTTCAGATAGTGCAGCACCGAGGAATAGACGCTGGCCTGGATCATGCCCGGCATCTTCTTGGTCCTGGCCATGTAGCGATCGGCGAAGGCACGGCTCGGCTTGTCGGCGTCATGGTAGTAGGCGGTGGTGGTGATCAGCCCTTTGGCCTTGTCGAGGCCGAGCCCGTGCACATCGCTCAGTACCACGACCATCGCCGCCAGCTTCTGTCCGCCATCGACCAGGCCGAACTCGCCGGCCTGTTTGATCGAGTTGATCGTGTCGGTTCCGGCATTGGCGAAGGCGACGATCTTGGCCTTGGAGGCCTGCGCCTGCAGCAGGAAGGAGGAGAAGTCCGGCGTCGACAGCGGTGCGCGCACCGTGCCGAGCGTCTTGCCCTTGTTGGCCGCGACGATCGCTTCGATATCGGCGGTGAGCTGGTGGCCGAAGGCATAATCGGCGGCGATGATGTACCAGCTGTCACCGCCCTCGCGCAGGATCGACAGCGCCGTGCCCTTGGCCGAGGTCGCAGTGTCGAAGGTCCACATGAAGCCGGTCGCGCTGCAGTCCTCGTTGAAGAGGCGCGTCGTCGCCGGGCCGTTATAGAGCGTGACCCTCTGCTTCTCCTTGGCGATGCCGGCGACTGCGAGCGCGACAGCCGAATTGGTCAGGTCGGCGATGGCGGTGACGCCATCGACATCGTACCAGCGCCGCGCCAGGCCAGCGGCGACGTCCGGCTTGTTCTGATGGTCACCCGAGATGATCTCGATCGGCTTGCCCAGCACCGAGCCGCCGAAGTCCTCGATCGCCAGCTTCGCCGCCTCGACCGAGCCGAGCCCGCCGAACTCGGCGTAGTTGCCGGACTGGTCGTTGAGGATGCCGATCTTGACCGCATCCTGCGCCCGCACGCTCGATGCCGTCGCCAGCAGCGCGGCCGCCACAAGGCAAGCAACCCGTTTCATGCTGTCCTCCCGATCTCTGGCCGGTCGGTCAGCCGGCGATGGCGCATGCCACCGGCCATCGGCTACCGCCGCCATGTCTTGGCCGTCATGGGCCTGCCGGAAGTTCAATTTCGTCGAGAGGATGTGTCAATTGCGGCAGCGGAGCGCGAAATCCCGCTTGCGCTGCCGCAAAAGCGCACCGCTGGCATCCTCGTGACGACCACCGCTCAATAGCGCGTGAAGGCGCGTCGCATCGCCTCGTCCATCTCCTCGCGCTGCTTTTGCAGCTTCTCGTCGAGCTCGCGCCGTTCCCGCTCGTAGCGGGCGTTCCACTCCTGCCATTCGCGCTTCTTCACCCGCGCCTGAATCTGCGCATCGGTCGACCAGATCCCGGCAAGGTTGCTGCCGGCGACGACGATGCCGATCAACGGCAGCACGACCTTGATCGCATCCCAGGCCGAGAACGGTCGCGGCGTCCCGCCTGCCGCGATCACCTTCCTACCTGGCGCCTCCGCCTCGGCGTCGCCGGGTCGGCGCGCGGCATAGACGACCGGCACGCTCGGCTTCGGCCTGTCCGGCTCTCTGCCGAAAGCCCGCCAGCGTACCTCGACCGCCCCGCGCAATTGCTGTGGCGCGACGCCGACGAATTCCGCATGCAGCGCGCACTGGACCATATCGCCCTTCTCGATGAAGGCGGTCTGGTGCCAATAAGGTCCGCGTTGGAACAGCGACTTGATATGCAGATTCGCCTGGTAGAACTGCTTGGAAACCAGCACCACGGTGACGTCGTTATAGTGCAGGTTCCGCGGATTACGCGCCAGCCAGTGCCAGACCACGATGTCGATCGTGTCGATGCCCTTGATCTCGCGCCAGGGGATGAAGCTCTCCTTGCGCGATGACGACCAGCTTATATGCACCCCGTCCGGCGACAGCACATAGACCGGCTTGCCCCGCCGGAAGCGACGCCGGAGCGCAAAGACCGAGAGGCCGATGCCGACGAGGATCGCCGCGAACGCGCCTAAGGTCTCGCCGGGTCGCGGCCAGTCGGGAATCTCCATGGCGAAGATGAAGAGGCCGCAGAACAAGGTCAGCAAGCCGATCGGCAGCCAGCTCGCGAACTCCGCGTCCAGCCGGTATTCGAGCGTCTGATGGACATCCGAAGGATCGACCTGCACGGCCAGCCCGCCCGCTTTTGCAGGCCGCAGCATGCCACAACTTCGCGGGTTTGGAACGCTGAGGTTCGGGCGTCACGGTCGGAGAGCCGCGGTGATGCACACGGGGGGCTTCTCGTTGAGCCAAGGGCATGACCTCAGCCTTGCGATCGGCGCAATCAAGGCATATGCTAAGGCATATGCCAACAATGTCGGAGCATACGAATGAACGAAATCCGGCATGTCAGGCTGTTTCGCAACGGTCGCAATCAGGCCGTCCGCATCCCGGTCGAGTTCGAGCTTCCCGGTGACGAGGCCCTGATGCGTCGCGACGGCGATCGCCTCGTCATCGAGCCGCTGGCGAAACGGGGCCTGTCCGCCCTCCTCGCCAGCCTGGAGCCACTGGACGAGGTCTTTCCAGAAATTCCTGATCCCCCGCCAGCTCCGGAGCGGGAGCTTTGACGCGCTATCTGCTCGACACCAACATCATCTCCGATCTGGTCCGTCAGCCGCAGGGCCGTGCTGCGAAGCGTATCGCGGAGATCGGCGATCACCACATCCTGACGAGCGTGATCGTCGCCGGCGAGTTGCGCTATGGCTGCCGCAAAGCCGGCTCCGCGCGCCTGTCGGCGACAGTCGAGGCCCTACTCTTCGAGATCGAGGCCATTCCTTTCGACGAAGCCGCTTCCCGTGCCTATGCCGATCTGCGCACGGCCCTCGAAGCGAAGGGCCAACCGATCGGCGGCAACGACATGCTCATTGCCGCACAGGCTCTAGCGCTCGGCTGTGTCATGGTCACGGCCAACACCGATGAATTCGCCCGTGTCGACGGGCTCAAGGTCGAGAACTGGCTGAGCTGAGTTCGGCCCCCTCACCGCTTGCGCACGAACTCCGTGCGCAGCACCAGCCCCTTGATGCTCTCGTGCCGGCAGTCGATCTCCTCGGGATTGTCCGTCAGCCGGATCGACCTGATCACCGTGCCCTGCTTCAGGGTTTGGCCAGCGCCCTTGACCTTGAGGTCCTTGATTAGCGTCACCGCGTCGCCATCCGCCAGGATGTTGCCGAAGGCGTCGCGGACCTCGGGCTTCGAGGCTGCGGCCGCCGCCACTTCCGAAGCCGGGCGCCATTCGCCGGTCGCCTCGTCATAGACATAGTCGTCGTCGCCATCGGCCATGGCCTGCTCCATCACAAAAAAAAGCCGCGCGGCGAGTACCGCGCGGCCGCGAATTCACAACGGACCGGGCTTTCAGCCCGCCAGTGCCTGCTCGATCGCCGAGGACACGTCGTCGATCGGCTGCATGCCGTCGATCGGCGTAAGCTGGCCGCGCTTGTCGTAATAGGGAGCGACGATCGCGGTATCGCGATTATAGGCCTCGAGCCGGGTCTTGAAGACTTCCGGGTCGTCGTCCTTGCGCACCGGTTGGCCGGCGGCCTTGGCTTCTTCGGCGCGGCGCACGATTCGGTCGACCAACTTGGTCTGATCGACCCGGAGCTCCAGCACCTTGTCGAGCTTCAGCCCCTTGCCTGCGAGCATGGTGTCGAGCGCCTCGGCCTGCGCCAGCGTGCGCGGGAAGCCGTCGAGGATGAAGCCCTTCTTCGCATCGGCTTCTTCGATGCGGTCGGCCACGATGCCGATGACGATCTCGTCCGAGACCAGCCCGCCGGCATCCATCACCGCCTTCGCCTTGAGACCGACCGGTGTACCGGCCGCAACGGCGGCGCGCAGCATGTCGCCGGTCGAGAGCTGCGGAATGCCGTGCTTTGCGACGATCCGCGTCGCCTGAGTGCCTTTGCCCGCCCCCGGCGGCCCCAGGAAAATCAGCCTCATCAGCGCCTTGCCCCCCTCAACTTCGCCTTCTTGACCAGCCCCTCATACTGATGGGCCAGCAGATGACCATGGACCTGAGCGACCGTGTCCATCGTCGTCGTCACCACGATCAGCAGCGAGGTGCCGCCGAGCAGGATGATCGGAATCTGGGCATAGGTGATCATGAACTCCGGGATCAAGCAGACGATAGTCAAATAGGCGGCGCCGAGCACGGTGATGCGGGTCAGCACGCGGTCGATGTGCTCGGCGGTGCGCTCGCCCGGGCGGATGCCGGGCATGAAGCCGCCATGCTTCTTGAGGTTGTCCGCCGTCTCGACCGGATTGAACACGATCGCGGTGTAGAAGAAGCAGAAGAAGATGATCAGCGCCGCATAGAGGATCATGAACAGCGGCCGGCCATGCGCCAGATAGGTCGCCAGCGTCGACAGGATGCCGGTGCCGCCCGAAGCCTGCGAGAAGCTGGCGATCGTTGTCGGCAGCAGCAGCAGCGACGAGGCGAAGATCGGCGGGATCACGCCGGCGGTGTTGAGCTTCAGCGGCAGGAACGAGGTCTGGCCCTCATACATGCGGTTGCCGACCTGGCGCTTCGGATAGTTGATCAGCAGGCGCCGCTGGGCGCGCTCGACGAAGACCACGAAGGCGATGACGCAGACCGCCATGACCAGCACCAGCAGCAGCAGGCCGGTCGAGATCGCGCCCTGGCGGCCGAGCTCGAGCGTCTGGGCCAGCTGCGCCGGGAATTCGGCGATGATGCCGGCGAAGATGATCATCGAGGTGCCATTGCCGATGCCGCGGCTGGTGATCTGCTCGCCGAGCCAGAGCAGGAACATGGTGCCGCCGACCAGGGTGATCGTGGTCGAGATCAGGAAGAACGGCCCGGGTTCGAGCACGAGATTGCCCGAGCCTTGAAGACCCACGCCGATGCCCCAGGCCTGGAACAGCGCCAGCACCAGCGTCAGGTAGCGCGTGTACTGGTTCAGGATCTTTCGGCCCTGCTCGCCTTCCTTCTTCAGCGCCTCGAAGGTCGGGACGACGCTGGAGAGCAGCTGGATGATGATCGAGGCCGAGATGTACGGCATGATCGCCAGCGCGAAGATCGCAAGCCGGCCGACGGCGCCGCCGGAGAACATGTTGAACAGTCCGAGCACGCCCGACTGGGTCTGCTTGAACAGGTCGGCCACCGCATCCGGGTTCATGCCGGGCAGCGGGATATAGGTGCCGAGCCGGTAGACGATCAGCGCCCCCAGCGTGAACCAGATCCGCTTCTTCAGCTCGTCGGCCTTGGCCAGCGCGCCGAAGTTCAGGTTTGCCGCAAGCTGTTCAGCCGCCGATGCCATGCGTCCGGTCCTTGGGTGTAATCTGGTCTAGACAGTCGAACGGCGGCCAAGGCTTCGGGCCCGGCCGCCGCTCGCGTTAGTCATGTAAGCGTGGAAGTCACGCCTGTGAAGCGGCAGCCGCCAGGATCTTGACCGTGCCGCCAGCCTTCTCGATCGCCTCGACGGCCGACTTCGACGCACCGGCGACCTCGAAGGCGAGCTTCGCCTTGAGCTCGCCGACGCCGAGGATCTTGACGCCGTCGCGCGCCGCCTTCGAGATCACGCCGGCAGAAACCAACGCCTCGATGGTGACGACACCCTTGGCGTCGAGCTTGCCGGCCTCGACGGCCTGCTGGATGCGGCCGAGATTGACCTCGTTCAGCTCGCGAGCGAACAGGTTGTGGAAGCCGCGCTTCGGCAGGCGCCGATAGAGCGGCATCTGGCCGCCTTCGAAGCCCTTGACCGCCACGCCGGCGCGAGCCTTCTGGCCCTTGACGCCACGCCCGCCGGTCTTGCCCTTGCCGGAACCGATGCCGCGGCCGACGCGGATGCGCGACTTGGTCGCGCCTTCGTTGTCACGAATGTCAGTGAGTTTCATGGTTCGCCCCTCCTCACTTCGCGTCGACGACGCGAACGAGGTGCTTGACCTTCTCGACCATGCCACGCACAGCCGGCGTGTCCTGCAGGGTCGATTGGCGGCGGATCTTGTTGAGGCCGAGACCGATCAGGGTCTGGCGCTGCGAGGCGTCGCGACGGATCGGGCTACCGATCTGCTCGACGACGAGGGTCTTTCCGGACTTTGCCATCGAACCCTCCTCACGCGTCCGCGCCGGCATCCGCACCGGCGTCGCGGCGGCGGGTCTGCAGGGCAGAAACCTTGAGCGAGCGGCGCGCGGCGACGCTGCGCGGCGAATCCTCGTTCTTCAGCGCATCGAAGGTGGCGCGCACGAGGTTGTACGGGTTCGACGAGCCGAGCGACTTCGAGACCACGTCCTGCATGCCGACCGCTTCGAAGACGGCGCGCATCGGGCCGCCGGCGATGATGCCGGTACCGGCCGGGGCAGCGCGCAGCACGACCTTGCCGGCGCCGTGACGGCCCTGGACGTCGTGATGGAGCGTGCGGCCTTCGCGCAGCGGGATGCGGACGAGACCGCGCTTGGCGGCTTCCGTCGCCTTGCGGATCGCCTCGGGAACTTCACGGGCCTTGCCGTGGCCGAAGCCGACGCGGCCCTTCTGGTCGCCGACGACGACGAGGGCGGCAAAGCCGAAGCGACGGCCGCCCTTCACCACCTTGGCTACGCGGTTGATGTGGACCAGCCGGTCCACGAATTCCGAATCGCGCTCTTCGCGATCGCGATCACGAGGTTCTCTCGCCATGTCTTCCTCTTACTTGCGCGGACGGTACCGATCGTGGCCCGCCGCTCGCTCGAGCGCCCCGGAATGGAGCGGCTTTCCAAAAGCGACATGCGGGAAGCCCGTGAGGCCTCCCGCATCCCGCGGTCTTCAACCGATCAGAAGCTCAGCCCGCCTTCGCGAGCGGCTTCGGCCAGCGCCTTGACGCGGCCATGGTACATATAGGCGCCGCGGTCGAACACGACTTCCTTGACGCCGGCCTTGATGGCGCGCTCGGCAATGATCTTGCCGATCTGCGCCGCGGCCTCGACATTCGCGCCCGACTTGATGTCGGCGCGGATATCCTTGTCCATCGACGAAGCCGAAGCGAGCGTCAGCCCCTTCGTGTCGTCGATGACCTGCGCGTAGATCTGCTTGCCGGTGCGGTGCACCGACAGGCGGGCGCGGCCATTGGCCACCGCCTTGATCGCGCGGCGGACGCGGGCCTTGCGGCGCGCAGTCGCAACTGTCTGCTTGCTCATGGCTCCGGTCCTTACTTCTTCTTGCCTTCCTTGCGGAAGATGAATTCGCCGGCGTACTTGACGCCCTTGCCCTTGTAGGGCTCGGGACCGCGATAGTCGCGGATCTCGGCGGCGGTCTGGCCGACGACCTGCTTGTCGATGCCGACGACGACGATCTCCGTCGGCTTCGGCGTCGTGATCGTCACCCCGGCCGGGATTTCGTAGTCGATGTCGTGGCTGTAGCCGAGCGAGAGCTTCAGGACCTTGCCGGCGACCGCGGCCTTGTAGCCGACGCCGTTGATCTCGAGCTTCTTCTCGAATCCGGCCGTCGTGCCGACGACCAGGTTGTTGATGCGGGCGCGCGAGGTGCCCCAGAGCGCGCGGGCGCGCTTGGTCTGCGAACGCGGCTGGACGGCGATGGCGCCGTTCTCCAGGACGACCGAGACCTCCTCGGGCACCTCGAAGGACAGCTCGCCCTTCGAGCCCTTGATCTTGACCAGCTGGCCCGAGACGTTGGCGGTGACGCCAGCGGGGACCGAGACGGGCTTCTTACCGATACGAGACATTGGATTTCTCCTGAGCAGCGGCTGTGAAGGTCAGAAGACCTTGCAGAGCACTTCGCCGCCCACGTTCTGCTCGCGGGCAAGGTGATCGGACATCACGCCGCGGGGCGTGGAGACGATGGTGACGCCGAGGCCGTCGGCCACGCGCGGCATGGTCTCGACCGAGGAGTAGACGCGACGGCCGGGCTTCGACACGCGCGAGATCGACCGGATGACCGGCTGTCCCTCGTGGTACTTCAGCTCGATGTCGAACTCGGTGCGGCCGTTGCCGAACTCGGTGGTCGAATAGCCACGGATGTAGCCTTCCGACGCCAGCACGTCGAGAACGCGGGCGCGCAGCTTCGAGCCCGGGGTCGTGACGCGCGACTTGCGCCGCATCTGCGCATTGCGGATGCGGGTCAGCATATCGCCAAGCGGATCGATGATCGCCATGATGCTACCTCCTCACCAGCTCGACTTGACGAGGCCGGGAACCAGCCCCTTGTTGCCGAGCTCGCGCAAAGCAACGCGCGACATCTTCAGCTTGCGATAGAACGCGCGCGGGCGGCCGGTGACTTCGCAACGGTTGCGCACGCGGATGCCGGCGGAATTGCGCGGCAGTTCGGCCAGCTTCAGGCGAGCGAGGAAACGCTCGTCCATCGACTGGTTCTCGTCATTGGCGATCGCGAGAAGGCGCGCCCGGCGGCCCGCGAACTTCTTCACGAGCGCCTTGCGGTGGTTGTTCTTCTCGACGGAGCTCTTCTTAGCCATCGATATCTCCTGGTTTCCGCGTATGAGCCCTAAGGCTCACTGCCGGAACGGGAAGTTGAAGTGCTTGAGCAGGGCGCGAGCCTCGTCATCCGACTTCGCAGTCGTGCAGACGATCACGTCCATGCCCCAGACCTGGTCGACCTTGTCGTAGTTGATCTCGGGGAACACGATGTGCTCCTTGATCCCGAGCGCGAAATTGCCGCGCCCGTCGAACGACTTCGCATTGAGACCACGGAAGTCGCGCACCCGCGGAAGAGCGATGGTGACGAGCCGATCGACGAACTCGTACATCTTGGTCTTGCGCAGCGTGACCTTGCAGCCCACCGCCATGTTCTCGCGCAGCTTGAAGCCGGCGATGGCGAGGCGGGACTTGGTGATGACCGGCTTCTGACCGGCGATCATGGCGAGATCGCCGGCGGCGTTGTCGACCTTCTTGCGGTCGGCCGTGGCTTCGCCCACGCCCATGTTAATGACGACCTTCTCGAGGGTCGGCACTTCCATGACGTTCTTGTAGCCGAATTCCTTGATCATCGCGGGACGGACGACGTCCTCGTAATGCTTCTTCAAACGCGGCGAGAGAGCCGCCTGCTGAGCCTCAGCCATCGATCAGATCTCCCGAACGCTTGGCGAAACGGACCTTGCGGCCGTCATCGAGCACCTTGAAGCCGACGCGGGTCGGCTTGCCGTCCTTCGGATCGGCGACGGCCAGGTTCGACAGGTCGATCGTGGCCTCCTTGCTGATGATGCCGCCCTCGGACTGGGCGGTCGCCTTGGTGTGCTTCTTGACCAAGTTCACGCCGCGCACGACGGCACGGCCGTCCTTCGGCAGGACCTGGAGCACTTCGCCGTTCTTGCCCTTGTCGCGGCCGGCGAGCACGACGACCTTGTCGCCCTTCTTGATCTTCGCAGCCATCACAGCACCTCGGGAGCGAGCGAAATGATCTTCATGTGGTTCTTGGCGCGCAGCTCGCGCGGAACCGGTCCGAAGATGCGGGTGCCCACCGGCTCCTTCTGGTTGTTGATCAGCACGGCCGCATTGCGGTCGAAGCGGATCACCGAACCATCGGGACGCTTGATGTCCTTGGCCGTGCGCACGACGATCGCCTTCATGACGTCGCCCTTCTTCACGCGGCCGCGCGGGATGGCTTCCTTGATCGAAACCACAATGATGTCGCCGATGCGGGCATAGCGCCGCTTCGAGCCGCCGAGAACCTTGATGCACATCACGCGGCGAGCGCCGGAATTGTCGGCGACCTCGAGATTCGTCTGCACCTGGATCATGGCCTTGATCCTTCCATTCCATATCAGCGCGGTTTCCGGACAAAGGCGGAGTGCCTAAGCCCGGACTACGACTGACGGGGGTCGATCGCCCCCTGGCCTCAATGATTCGACTTACGCCTTGGGGGCGTTGTCGAGCACAACCCAGCTTTTCAGCTTGGAAATGGGCTTCGACTCCTCGATCCAGACCGAGTCACCGACCTTGAACGACCCCGCCTCGTCATGGGCGTGATAGTTCTTCGAACGGCGCACCGTCTTCTTGAGGAGCGGGTGCGTATAACGCCGCTCGACCTTGACCACAACAGTTTTGTTTTGCTTGTCGCTGACGACGACGCCCTGCAGCACGCGCTTCGGCATTGTCCCCTACTCCTCAGGCGCTCACTGCCGCGGTCTTCGACCGCTGCAGCGTCTTGATGCGGGCGATCTCCTTGCGCACCTGGGTGACCCGAGCGGTGTTCTCGAGCTGGCCGGTGGCGCGCTGGAAACGCAGGTTGAACTGCTCCTTCTTGAGCTTGAGAAGCTCGTCCTGGAGCTGGTCCGTGCTCATCACTTTGAGATCGGACAGGCGTTGAGTCGATTTCATCTCGCCCTCCTTACTCGGCGATGCGCTGGATGAAGCGGGTCTTGATCGGCAGCTTGGCGGCGCCGAGACGGAGCGCCTCGCGGGCGATATCCTCCGGCACGCCGTCGAGCTCGAACATGATCCGGCCCGGCTTGACCTTGGCCGCCCAGAACTCGGGCGAACCCTTGCCCTTACCCATGCGGACTTCGGTCGGCTTCTTCGAGACCGGCACGTCCGGGAAGATCCGGATCCAGACTCGACCCGCGCGCTTCATGGCGCGGGTGATGGCACGACGGGCCGCCTCGATCTGGCGGGCCGTGACGCGCTCCGGCTCCTGGGCCTTCAGGCCGAACTGGCCGAAGTTGAGGTCCGTACCGCCCTTGGCGACGCCGGAAATGCGTCCCTTGAACTGCTTACGGAACTTAGTGCGCTTTGGTTGCAGCATGGCTCTTCTCGATCAGCCTTACGCAGCCTGCTCGCGACGTTCGCGGCGCTCACCACCGGAGCGGCCGCCCTCGTCCGAGAGGCGCTTGTCCTGGGCCATCGGGTCGTGTTCGAGGATCTCGCCCTTGAAGATCCAGACCTTGATCCCGCACGTGCCATAGGTCGTGAAGGCGGTGGCGACGCCGTAATCGACGTCGGCGCGCAGCGTATGCAGCGGCACGCGGCCTTCGCGATACCACTCGAGGCGCGCGATTTCAGCGCCGCCGAGACGGCCCGAGCAGTTGATGCGGATGCCCTCGGCGCCGAGACGCATCGCCGACTGCACGGCGCGCTTCATGGCGCGACGGAAGGCGACGCGGCGCTCGAGCTGCTGAGCGATCGAGTCGGCGACCAGGGTCGCGTCGATCTCGGGCTTGCGCACCTCGACGATGTTGATCGTCACGTCGGCGTTCGTCAGCTTCGCAACCGTCTTGCGCAGCTTCTCGATGTCGGCGCCCTTCTTGCCGATCACCACGCCCGGACGAGCCGAGTGAATGGTGACACGGCACTTCTTGTGCGGACGCTCGATGATGATCTTCGAAACGGCGGCCTGCTTCAGCAGCTTCATCAGGGCGGCGCGGATGGCCATGTCCTCATGGAGCAGCTTGCCGTACTCGCCCTTGTTGGCGAACCAGCGCGAATCCCAGGTCCGGTTGATGCCGAGACGAAGGCCGATCGGATTGATTTTCTGACCCATCGTTCTCTCCTCAGGCCTTGGCAGCCTGAACTTCGCGCACCACGATCGTGATGTTGGCGAAGGGCTTCATGATGCGGGCGCCACGGCCGCGGGCGCGGGCATGGAAGCGCTTCATGACGAGCGCCTTGCCGACGAAGGCCTGCGAGACGACCAGATCGTCGACGTCGAGATCATGATTGTTCTCGGCGTTGGCGATGGCGCTCTGCAGGCACTTGCGCACATCGGTCGAGATCCGCTTGCGCGAGAACTCGAGGTCGGCGAGCGCGGTCGAGACCTTCTTGCCGCGGATGAGCTGGGCGAGAAGGTTCAGCTTCTGCGGGGAGACGCGCAGGTTGCGCGCGACCGCCTTGGCCTCGTTCTCGGGCAGCGCACGGGGGGCGGAGGGCTTACCCATGGCTTACTTCCTCTTCGCCTTCTTGTCGGCAGCGTGGCCGGGGAAGGTGCGCGTCGGCGAGAACTCGCCGAACTTGTGGCCCACCATCTCCTCGGAGACGTTCACCGGCACATGCTTGTGGCCGTTGTAGACGCCGAACGTCAGACCGACGAACTGCGGGAGGATCGTGGAGCGGCGGCTCCAGATCTTGATGACTTCAGAGCGGCTCGAGGTACGGGCGACCTCGGCCTTCTTCAGGAGGTATCCGTCGACGAACGGACCTTTCCAAAGCGAACGCGCCATGACGGACCTCAGTTCTTCTTCTTGCGGGCGTGACGGCTCGACACGATGAACGTGTCGGTCCGCTTGTTCGAGCGGGTCTTCTTGCCCTTGGTCGGCAGACCCCAGGGCGTGACCGGATGACGGCCGCCCGAGGTGCGGCCTTCGCCGCCGCCGTGCGGGTGATCGACCGGGTTCATCGACACGCCGCGATTGTGCGGACGCTTGCCCAGCCAGCGATTGCGGCCGGCCTTGCCGATGTTGATGTTCATGTGGTCGGGGTTCGAGACCGCGCCCACGGTGGCGTAGCACAGGCCGCTGATCAGGCGCTGCTCGCCCGAGTTCAGGCGGACGATGACGTAGCCCTGGTCACGGCCGACGATCTGGGCGTAGTTGCCCGCCGAGCGCGCCAGCGCCCCGCCCTTGCCGATCTTCAGCTCGACATTGTGGACGATCGTACCGATCGGCAGCGAGCCCATCGGGGCGGCGTTGCCGGGCTTCACGTCGACGCTGTCGCCGGCGACGACGGTGTCGCCCACGGCCAGGCGCTGCGGCGCCAGGATGTAGGAGAGCTCACCGTCCTGATACTTGATCAGGGCGATGAAGGCGGTGCGGTTCGGATCATACTCGATCCGCTCCACGGTCGCCGGCACGCCGGCCTTGCCGCGACGCTTGAAGTCGATCAGGCGCAGGGTGCGCTTGTGACCACCGCCGCGGAAGCGGACGGTGACGCGGCCGTTGTTGTTGCGGCCGCCCGAGGACGACTTGCCCTCGGTCAGCACCTTGACCGGCTTGCCCTTGTAGAGCTCGCTGCGGTCGACGATCACGAGCTGGCGAAGGCTCGGCGTGATCGGCTTGAAACTTTTCAAAGCCATGATGACGATCCTTCTCAGAGGCCCGTGGTGACGTCGATGGAGTGGCCCTCTTCGAGGGTCACGACCGCCTTCTTGACGTCAGAGCGCTGGCCGAGACGGCCGCGGAAGACCTTGACCTTGCCCTCGGTGACGAGCGTGTTGACGCTCACCACCTTGACGTCGAACAGCTTCTCGACGGCCGCCTTGATCTGCGGCTTGGTCGCGGTCTTGGCGACCTTGAAGACAACCTTGTTGTGCTCGGAGAGCATCGTCGCCTTCTCGGTGATCACGGGGCCGACGATGACGTCGTAGTGCCGCGGATCGAGGTTCTTGGACTGGCTCATTTGAAGCGCGCCTCCAGCGCGTCGACAGCCGAGCGCGTCAGCACGAGCTTGTCGCGACGCAGGATGTCATAGACGTTGATGCCCTGGACCGGCAGGACGTCGACGTTCGGGATCGAACGCGCCGCCAGGCCGAAATTCACATCGATCTCGGCGCCGCCGATCACCAGCGCGCTGGACAGGTCCAGCTTGCCGAAGTGGCCGAGCAGGATCTTGGTCTTCGGCTCCGCGAGCTTCGCGTCGTCGATGATGATCAGACCTGCATCCTTGGCCTTCGACGAAAGCGCATGGCGCAGGGCCAGGGCCTTCACCTTCTTCGGCAGCTCGTGAGCATGGTCACGCACCACCGGGCCGAAGGCCTTGCCGCCGCCGCGGAACTGCGGAGCGGAAGCCGCGCCGTGGCGAGCGCCGCCGGTGCCCTTCTGCTTGTAGATCTTCTTGCGGGTACGATCGACTTCCGAGCGGCCCTTCGACTTGTGCGTGCCGGCGCGGCGCTTGGCGAGCTGATAGCGCACCATGCGGGCGAGCAGGTCGGCGCGCGGCTCGAGGCCGAAGATCGCGTCGGACAGCTCGAGCGAGCCGGCCTTACCGCCTTCAAGAGTGACGATATCGAGTTTCATCACGCGTTCTCCTCAGCCTGGGCCGTAGGAGCCTCAACGGTTTCAGCCTTGCTCTCGCCGGCGACCTTGAACTTGCCCGGCAGCGGGGCGTCCTTCGGCAGCGTGCGCTTGACGGCGTCACGGACGTGGATCCAGCCGCCGGCGACGCCGGGGACGGCGCCTTCGACCAGGATCAGGCCGCGCTCGGCGTCCGTCTGGACGACGCGCAGGTTCTGCGTGGTGACGCGCTCGACACCGAGATGACCCGGCATCTTCTTGTTCTTGAAGGTCTTGCCCGGGTCCTGACGGCCACCGGTCGAACCGATCGAGCGGTGCGAGATCGAGACACCGTGCGTGGCGCGCAGACCGCCGAAATTCCAGCGCTTCATGCCGCCGGCGAAGCCCTTGCCGGTGGTCGTGCCGGAGACGTCGACGAACTGGCCGACGACGAAGTGGTCGGCGGTCAGCTCGGCGCCGACCGGAATCAACGCGTCGTCGCTGACGCGGAACTCGACGATCTTCTGCTTCGGCTCGACCTTGGCCACGGCGAAGTGGCCGCGCTGCGCCTTCGAGACGTTCTTGACCTTGGCCAAGCCCGACCCGAGCTGCACGGCGACATAGCCGTTCTTCTCGATCGTGCGATGCGCGACGACCTGGCAGTTGTCGAGCTTCAGCACGGTGACCGGGATGTGCTCGCCGGCATCGGTGAAGATGCGGGTCATCCCGACTTTCTGTGCAATCACACCGGAACGCATCGGTGCATACCTTCCTTTGGGGTCATGTCCATCCGGGAAACCCGGAAACAGAGGACCCGTTTAATCGGATCAGAGCTTGATTTCGACGTCGACGCCGGCGGCGAGATCGAGCTTCATGAGGGCATCGACCGTCTGCGGGGTCGGGTCGACGATATCGAGGACCCGCTTGTGGGTCCGCATCTCGAACTGCTCGCGCGACTTCTTGTCGATGTGGGGCGAGCGGTTGACGGTGAACTTCTCGATCAGCGTCGGCAGCGGGATCGGGCCGCGCACCTGGGCGCCCGTCCGCTTCGCGGTCGAGACGATCTCTCGCGTCGACGCATCGAGAATGCGGTGATCGAACGCCTTGAGGCGGATCCGGATGTTCTGACCGTTCATGGTCTTGTTGTCTCCGTGACGTGAAAAGGCGAAAGCCCCGAAGGGCTCTCGCCCTCACGAAAACGCGTTACGCGATGATGCTGGCGACGACGCCGGCGCCGACGGTGCGTCCGCCTTCGCGGATGGCGAAGCGCAGCTTCTCTTCCATGGCGATCGGCACGATCAGGTGCACTTCCATGGCGATGTTGTCGCCCGGCATCACCATCTCCGTGCCCTCGGGCAGGTGCACCACGCCGGTCACGTCCGTCGTGCGGAAGTAGAACTGCGGGCGGTAGTTGGTGAAGAACGGGGTGTGGCGGCCGCCCTCTTCCTTGGTCAGGATGTAGGCTTCGGCCTTGAACTTGGTGTGCGGCTTCACCGAGCCCGGCTTGCACAGCACCTGGCCGCGCTCGACGTCCTCGCGCTTCGTGCCGCGCAGCAGCGCGCCGATGTTGTCGCCCGCCTGGCCCTGGTCGAGCAGCTTGCGGAACATCTCGACGCCGGTCACCGTCGTCTTCTGCGTATCGCGGATGCCGACGATCTCGATTTCCTCGCCGACCTTGACGATGCCGCGCTCGACGCGGCCGGTCACCACCGTGCCGCGACCCGAGATCGAGAACACGTCCTCGACCGGCATCAGGAAGGGCTGGTCGATCGGGCGCTCAGGCTGCGGGATGTAGTCGTCAACCGTCTTCATCAGCGCGATCACCGCATCATGCCCGATCTCCGGGGTGACGCCGTCCAGCGCAGCCTTGGCCGAGCCCTTGGTGATCGGGATGTCGTCGCCCGGGAAGTCGTACTTCGACAGAAGCTCGCGGATCTCCATCTCGACCAGCTCGAGCAGCTCGGCGTCGTCGACCAGATCGACCTTGTTCATGAACACCACCAGCGCGGGAACGCCGACCTGGCGCGCCAGCAGGATGTGCTCGCGGGTCTGCGGCATCGGGCCGTCGGCAGCCGACACCACCAGGATCGCGCCGTCCATCTGCGCCGCGCCCGTGATCATGTTCTTCACATAGTCGGCGTGCCCGGGGCAGTCGACGTGCGCATAGTGGCGGGCCGGGGTCTCGTACTCGACGTGAGCCGTCGAGATCGTGATGCCGCGGGCCTTCTCCTCAGGCGCCTTGTCGATCTGGTCATACGCCGTGAACGACGCGCCGCCCGACTCCGCCAGAACCTTCGTGATCGCCGCCGTCAAAGACGTCTTGCCATGGTCGACGTGACCAATCGTACCAATGTTGCAGTGCGGCTTCGTCCGCGAAAACTTCTCTTTGGCCATCGTAGCCTCCGTCAGATCTCTTCAAGTGTTCAGTGTAATGCGTTGTTCGATCAGGCGTATTTGGCCTGGACCTCGGCAGCGACCGCGGACGGCACCTGCTCGTAGTGGTCGAACTGCATCGTATAGTTGGCGCGGCCCTGGCTGAACGAGCGCAGCTGGTTCACGTAGCCGAACATGTTCGCCAACGGCACCATCGCGTTGATGACGACCGCATTGCCGCGCATGTCCTGGCCCTGGATCTGGCCGCGCCGGGAGTTCAGGTCGCCGATGACCGAACCGGTATAGTCTTCCGGGGTCACGACTTCGACCTTCATGATCGGCTCGAGCAGCACCGAGCCGCCCTTCTGCAGGCCTTCACGCAGAGCGGCGCGCGAGGCAATTTCGAAGGCCAGAGCCGACGAGTCGACCTCATGGAAGGCGCCGTCGATCAGCGAGACCTTGACGTCGACCACCGGGAAGCCGGCGAGCACGCCGGAACCAATGACCGAGTTGAGGCCCTTCTCGACGCCGGGGATATACTCCTTCGGCACCGCGCCGCCGACGATCTTCGACTCGAACTCGAAGCCCTTGCCGGTCTCGTTCGGTTCGATCACCAGCTTGACGCGGGCGAACTGGCCGGTGCCGCCGGTCTGCTTCTTGTGGGTGTAGTCGACCTCGGCCTTCTTGGTCAGCGTCTCGCGATACGCAACCTGCGGCGCGCCGATATTGGCGTCGACCTTGTAGGTGCGCTTCAGGATGTCGACCTTGATGTCGAGATGGAGCTCGCCCATGCCCTTCAGGATGGTCTGGCCGGATTCCTGGTCGGTCGAGACGCGGAAGGACGGATCCTCGTTCGCGAGCTTCGACAGGGCCAGGCCCAGCTTCTCCTGGTCGGCCTTGGATTTCGGCTCGATCGCGATCGTGATGACCGGCTCGGGGAACTCCATGCGCTCCAGGATCACCGCCTGGCTCGGGTCGCACAGCGTGTCGCCGGTACGGACGTCCTTGAGGCCGGCCAGGGCGACGATGTCGCCGGCATAGGCTTCCTTGATGTCCTCGCGGTTGTTCGCGTGCATCAGCAGCATGCGGCCGACGCGCTCTTTCTTGTCGCGCGTCGAGTTGATCACGCCCTGGCCCGCCTCGACCTTGCCGGAATAGACGCGGCAGAAGGTGATCGTGCCGACGAAGGGGTCGTCCATGATCTTGAAGGCGAGCATCGCGAACGGAGCTTCGTCGGTCGGCTCGCGGGTGGTCGGCTCTTCGGTCTTGAAGTCGATGCCTTCGACCGCGCCGCGATCGACCGGCGACGGCAGGAAGTCGACGACGGCGTCGAGCAGGGGCTGCACGCCCTTGTTCTTGAAGGCCGAGCCGCAGAGAACCGGATGGAAGGCGCGGCGCTGCACGGCCGTGCGCACCAGACGGCGCAGCGTATCGGCGTCAGGCTCGTTGCCCTCGAGATAGGCTTCCATCGCCGCATCGTCCATCTCGACGGCGGCTTCGACCAGCTTCGAGCGATACTCGGCGGCCTTGTCGGCAAGATCGGCCGGGATTTCCTTCTCGTCGAAGGACGCGCCGAGCGCCTCGCCGTTCCAGACGATCGCCTTCATCTTGATGAGGTCGATCACGCCGGCGAAGTTCGACTCCGAACCGATCGGGATCTGCAGGCAGACGGGCTTGCCGGCGACGCGGTCGATGATGTCCTGGACGCAGCGATAGAAATCGGCGCCGATCTTGTCCATCTTGTTGACGAAGACGACGCGCGGGACGTCGTACTTGTCGGCCTGGCGCCAGACGGTCTCGGTCTGCGGCTCGACGCCCTGGTTGCCGTCGAGCACGCACACGGCGCCGTCGAGCACGCGCAGCGAACGCTCGACTTCGATGGTGAAGTCGACGTGGCCGGGGGTGTCGATGATGTTCAGGCGGTTGTCGCGCCAGAAGCAGGTCGTCGCGGCGGAGGTGATCGTGATGCCACGCTCCTGCTCCTGCGTCATCCAGTCCATGGTCGCGGCGCCGTCATGGACTTCGCCGATCTTATGGCTTTTGCCGGTGTAGAACAGGATGCGCTCGGTCGTCGTCGTCTTGCCGGCATCAATGTGGGCCATGATGCCGAAGTTGCGATAGCGATCGATGGGATGAGAACGGGGCATGGAGATGCTCTGTCTTTCCGGGTCCGAACGGACGAATTACCAGCGGTAGTGCGAGAAGGCGCGGTTGGCTTCCGCCATCCGGTGCGTGTCTTCGCGCTTCTTGACGGCGTTGCCGCGGTTGTTGGCGGCGTCCATCAGCTCGGCCGAGAGGCGCTCGACCATGGTGCGGTCGTTGCGGCCGCGGGCGGCGGCGATCAGCCAACGGATGGCGAGAGCCTGGCGGCGCTCGGTACGAACCTCGACCGGGACCTGGTAGGTCGCGCCGCCGACGCGGCGGGAGCGGACCTCGATCGCCGGAGCGACGTTCTCGAGCGCGGTCTTGAAGACGGCGAGCGGATCGCTCTTCAGCTTGCCCTCGATGATATCGAAGGCGCCGTAGACGATGCCTTCGGCGGTCGACTTCTTGCCCTCGTACATGACCGAGTTCATGAACTTGGTCACGACCACGTCGCCGAACTTGGCGTCGGGAATGATCTCGCGCTTCTCTGCACTATGGCGGCGGGACATCGTCTAGTCTCCGGTCAATTCTTCTAAAACGGCGAACCGGCTGAGCCCCTGCCCGGCCGGTCCGACACTGATTACTTCGGACGCTTGGCGCCGTATTTCGAACGGCGCTGCTTGCGGTTCTTGACGCCCTGCGTGTCGAGCACGCCGCGCAGGATGTGATAGCGCACGCCGGGAAGGTCCTTCACGCGGCCGCCACGGATCATGACGACCGAGTGCTCCTGGAGGTTGTGACCCTCGCCCGGAATGTAGCCGATGACCTCGAAGCCGTTGGTCAGGCGCACCTTGGCGACCTTACGCAGCGCCGAGTTCGGCTTCTTCGGGGTCGTCGTATAGACGCGCGTGCAGACGCCGCGCTTCTGCGGGCAGTTCTCGAGCGCCGGAGCGGTGTTGCGCGCCTTGACCGGCGAGCGCGGCTTGCGGATCAGCTGGCTGATTGTCGGCATTAAGGTCTCTCGCTCCCTTGAGCGCTTGATGAATTCGGTGTCCATCCCGGCATCTTGCGAAGCCATGGCCAAACGAAGCCGCGCCATCGGCGCCCTTTCATCGGGGCCTCAGGCGCGTTCGCTGTGCAGAGGAACACGGATGACCCGCGTTCATGCGTCCTGCCATGTCGTCGTTCGACGCTGGAATTCCGATGGAGTTTCGGTCGCGAACCTCGCTTGCAACAAAGGCAAGCGACAAACGTGTCCGACAGCCATCGACAGTGGCGCGCTTATGACTCAGCTACAGATTCGCGTCAACCCCGGATTTCATGGTTCGGGCCGGCGAAATTAGGTTCAATCTTCCTCATCTTCGGCGCTCGCCCGCATCTGGTCGTTCCAGAGCTTGCGGTAGAGGCCGGAGCGCTTGCGCATCAGGCTCGCATGGTCGCCGCGCTGCACGACCTTGCCGGCCTCCATCACGATGATCTCGTCCATGTCGGCGACTGAGGTCAGCCGATGCGTCACGAACAGCAGGCTGCGGCCGCGGCCGATCTTCTTGAGGGTGCGGTTGATCGCGGCCTCGGTCGTCTGGTCGAGGGCCGAGGTCGCCTCGTCGAGCAGCAGGATCGCCGGGTCGCGCAGCAAGGCGCGGGCGATGGCGATGCGCTGGCGCTGACCGCCGGACAGGGTCTCGCCGCGCTCGCCGACGATGGTGTCGTAGCCGGCGGGCAGGCTCATGATGAACTTATGGATCTCGGCCTTCTTGGCGGCAGCCTCAACCTCGGCGTCCGAGGCCTCCAGCGAGCCGAGGCGGATGTTCTCGCGCAGCGAGGTGTTGAACAGGACATTGTCCTGGAACACCACTGCCATCTGGGCGCGCAGCGAATCGCGGGTGACGCTGGCGATGTCGACGCCGTCGATCGTCACGCGTCCCTGCTGCGGATCGTGGAAGCGCAGCAGCAGGCTAAGCAGCGTGCTCTTGCCCGCCCCGCTCGGCCCGACGATGGCGACGCGCGTGCCTGCGGGAATCGCAAGGTCGAGCCCGTCGATCTGGGCGCCCTCCCCGCCATAGGAGAAGCGCACGCCCTGAAAGCCGATCTCGCGCTCGATTCGCGGGCATTCGACCGCGTCCGGCCGGTCGGAGACCCGGATCGGCTCGTCGAGGATGTCGCGCATGTGCCGGACGGCGCCGGAGGAGTCGATCACCACCGGGATGTACTGCGTCAGGTGGTTGAGGTTGTAGGTGATCTCCCAGAACACCGCCTCGAAGGCGACGAAGGTGCCGACCGTGATCACGTCATTAAAGGTGAGATAGGCGCCGATCGCCAGCACGATCAGGTGCAGCCAGAGCACCACGATGGTGATCGAGCGCTCGACCATGGTGTTGAGGAAGGTCGAGCGGCTCTGCGCCCCCCGCAGCACGCGGTTGCGCTGGCCGAACCAGCGCTGCGAGATGCCGACGAGACCAAAGGCCTTCACCACCGGCTGCGCGCCGATATTCTCCTGGACGACCCCAAGCTCTCCGGCCTGCGCGCGCTTGACCTCGTAGCTGGCGGCGACCGCCTTCGGCGTGAGCAACCGCGGCCCGATCAGCGCGATCGGGATGATCAGCAGCGCCAGCAGGCCGAGCTCGGTGTTGAGGTAGATCAGCAGGGCGATGCCGGCCAGCAGCTCCAGCAGCGGCAACGCACCCCAATTGGCGAAATGGATGACAGACTCTTCATAGGTCGTCATGTCGTTCGAGAAGCGCGACAGTATCTCGCCGCGGCGATGGCGCTCGTAGAAGCTCAGCGGCAGCTTCTGGATGTGCTCGAACAGCGAGCGGCGGACATCGGTGGTGATCGCCGCCGTCACCTTGGCGTCGATCCATTCGTACCAGATCGCCACCACAGAGGTGATGACACCGGCGATGCCGAGCACGCTCAGGATGAAGATCAGCTCGCTGCGGTCTTTGTCCTCGAACACCTCGTCGAGGAGGTATTTGAGCGAGAGCGGCATCAGCACGTTGAAGGCCATCTCGACCAGGAGGCCGAGCCCGACCAGAGCGATGCCGAGGCGGTGCGGGCCGAGATGCGGCCAGGTGAAGGAGAGGACGCCCCTCAGCGCGCCCGCGGCTTCGCCGGCGGTGTAGACGACCGGACCATCATCGTCCTCGTCGTCATCCTCCTCATCATCCTCGTCGTCTTCGTCCTCATCGTCATCCGCCGCTGCCGCGCCGGACAGCGCGCGCCGCTTCGGCTCCTCGGGCGGGCGCGACGCCGGCCGCTTCGCCGCGCCGGTGGCCTTCGTCGCCGGATCGGGCACGGCACCATTCTCGCCCGTGCCCGGCTTGACCTCGTCGTCGCTCACTGATCACCGGCAGAGCTCAACGCACTCCGCCGCCCCCTACCCAATCGAAATGAACGCTCTGGCTAGAGCATTCTTCGTTCAACCTGCACCGTCATTCCGGCTGGAGCGGAGCGGAACGCCGGAATCCATCGGAGGGAACTGCACTCTACGATGGATTCCGGAGCTGCGCTGCTCCGCAGCTTGTCCGGAATGACGGCCTGATCTGGTCGGCAAACGGACTTGCTCAGGCGTTCTCAGGCGCGATGCGGTTGAAGAAGCAGTAGCGCAGGCTTTCCGCATCCTCGTACCAGCGGCCCGGCCCCTTGTCGGCGGCGAGCGTGCGTTCCCAGACCGCGTCGAGCATCTCCTGGCTCTGGATCGCCATGTCGAAATCCTCGTCGAAGAACAGCTCCGACCATTCCCACCAGGTCGCGAGCTTCTTCACTCCGCGCAGCAGGTCGTACATGTCGCAGACCTCGGAGGTGAGGTCGGCCGTCACCGAGCCGAAATAGACGCCGCGCTTCGCCACGCGATGCAGCTCGCTCAGCGCATCGCCGACACCGCGCTTGCCGAGATGGGCAAGGCAGCTCTCGTAGACGATGTCGAAGGAGCCATCCTCGAAGGGCAGGTCCGCGACCGTGCCGAAGAGGTTATACTTGGCAAGATGCGCCGGCGTCCTGGCATGGATGTAGCGGTTGTTCTCGATGCCCCAGGCATCGATGCCGAGCTCGCGCAGCGCTCCGACGAGCTCGCCCGAGGCGGAACCGGCGACCAGCAGCCTGAAGCCGGGCTTCGGCTGCCAGACCAGTTCGATCAGGTCACGGATATAGGCGGGATCGCTGAAGCGGCGCCAGACCTCGCCATAGGGGCCGGCGCCGCGATAGGCGTCGAAATAGCCACGGTCGATGCGCGGCGACGGCTCGGGCACGACGATGCCGCCCGCCTCCCCGGCGCTCCTGGCGAGCCCGGTGGCGTAGCGCTGGCGCATCACCTTGCTCAGCATCAGGTCGCTGGCGATGTCGGCGGAATCGAGCACGCCGTTCAGCGTCGAGTCGAACAGGTAGTCGCCGACGACGATCAGCCCGTCATGCTCCTTCGGCTCCGGCATATGGTTCGTCACCACGTCGCGCACCGGGACGCCGCCCGGGATCGCGTTCACCGAGGCCATCCAGCGATGCACCTTCGCCTCGATCAGGGAGGGGAAGGGATCGCCCAGCGACGCCGGCAGCGACTTCAACGCCGCCTTGGTCAACGCCTCGTCGTCGAGATTGGCATAAGACAGCGCGTCGATGCCGGCGATCAGCCAGTTGAGGACGCCGTGGCGGCCGACATCGTGCCGCGCGCCCTCGATATAGACGCAACAGCCGCCGAAGCTCTCCGACATGAACCAGGCGCCTTCGATCTGGCCCTCCCAGAACGGCTTGTCGAACAGCGCCGCGACGCGCAGATAATGCGCCGGCCGGTCGAAATGGGCGAGATGGCGGCTCATGCTCTGGCGCAGCCGGCCCTCGCCGAAGTCGATGGTGCCGAGCCAGTTGTGCGGCAGGCACATAAGGACGAAGTCGAATTCGCGCGTCTCCGGCCCCTTGCCGTTCATCATGTCGAGCTTGTAGCGGCCGCCATCCGACTTGCCGACGCTGAGAACGCGGTGATTCAGGAAGACCTCGGCGTCGAGATTGGCGCTCAGGCCTTCGACCAGCTGCTCGTTGCCGTTCTGGATCGAATAGACGTCGATATAGCCGTCGACATCCATCAGATAGTTCTTGAGCGCATTGAGCCCGTTGCTGAGATGCCCCTCCGAGGCGATGTCGGAACGCGCCATCGCCCGGAAGAAGCGCCGCGCCACCGGATCGGCCACTTCCTGCTCGAGCACCTCGTCGGCGCTCATGAACATCCAGGGATGGCTGTTGTCGTGCTTGCCGGCACCTTCGTAATAGGCCTGCTGCGACATCAATTCGGCACAGCGCGCCCGGAACGCCAGGATGGCGTCCGCGGTCGCATCGCCATAGCGGCGGCGCATGCCTTCGACGCCATCGACGAGCTTGCCGTCGAGGTGAAGCACCTGCGAGTCCATCGGAATGGTCTGGAAGCCGAAGCCTTCGATCATCTCGCGCAGCGGATCGTGACCGAGCTGGGAGTAGCCGTAGATTTCGGCGACACCCGCTTCGTACAGCGCCGGCGCGCTGTCGAAGCGACGCGACACGATCTTGCCGCCGAGCCGCTCGGACGCCTCGAACAGCGTCACCCGGCACAGGCCCTGCATCTTCTTACGGACTTGCCAGGCCGTCATCAGCCCGCCGGGACCGCCCCCGACAATCGCAACTTCCAGCATCCTACCCGCCCTGCCCCAACGTATCGCGTTTCACGCTCTGTTATGAGACTTATAGCGCCACGGAGTTGCCATAATTTTACTACCGCGGCCATGCCTCTGTTTCGCTGTGACCCGTCTCGCCACATCTTTCCCGAAAGGAAGGATCGCGCCTGCGGCCGCGCAGGCGCGCCCGGCTGAGCGACATCGCTTCGAGACAGGCCTGGACGTCGACATGGCCGCATCCGGATCACCGGCAAGGCCTTGCGATCGCCAGTACGACAATCGCGGCCGGATATGTCTGCGCGACCGTTTTTCTCAGGCCTGGTCTCGCCCGGGCCCGGAAGCGCTGGTCGTCACCCCAGCGCCGCGCAGCAGGCCGATCAGGTCGGCCTGGCGGTGTAGTCCGGTCTTGGCCATGACGCGCTTCAAGGTCGAACGCGCGGTCTCCTCCATCACGCCGAGCGCCGCTGCCGCCTCGCGCGGGCGATGCCCGGCGGCGATCAGGGCGGCCAGCCTGGCCTCGGCGGGTGTCAGGTCGAACAGTCCCTGCACGACATCGGCGGTCGGCACGTCCTTCACCACCACCGGCGTCACCACCAGGATGCTCGCGGCCCGCGAGAAAATGTCGTGGGCAGCGCCGCGGATCGGCGTCAGATGCAAGATCAGCGGCGGCTGGCTCTCGCGCCGCGCTACCGGGATAGACCGCACCGTCATGCCGGTGATCTGGCCCCTCGCCTGCAGGGCTGCCGCAAGCAGACCATCCGCCGCCGCATCGACGAGCCCAAGGCGCGAGGGCCGATCGACCGCGACGGAGGGGATAAGCGCCTCGAAGCGGGGATTGAGCGCAAGCGCCCGGCCCTCGCGGTCGAGGATGGCAGCCGGCAGACCGATCGCCTCCAGCGCGCGGGCGGCGCCCTGCGCCCGCTCGAACTCGAGCCTGGCCGACAGCAGCATCGCCCGTGCCAGATGCGGCCGCATCAGGTCGAAGCGCGCGATCAGCCTGTCCTCGACATGGCCCTCCTCCAACTCGCGCTCGGCATGCAGGATGAAGGCCTCGCCGGTCGGCGACGCGATCGAGGTCGCGACCCCGATCCCCAGGCCCTGCGGCAGCAGGAAGTCGCGATAGACCGGCTCGTTCGCCATCTCGCCTTCCGAGAAGATGTCGATGTCGCGCAGGAAGCCGGCATGGCGGCGCTCGAGCAGGCGCCGCGTCCGCTCATTGCCTGGAAAGTTATTGAAATGCGTCGCGACGACCTGATCGAACTCGGCCGATGAGGAAATCCAGCGACTGGAGCTCGGCGTCACCGCGACCAGCACGGCGCCGGCGCCACGCGCGATCTCCTGGAAACGCCGCAGAACCTGCGGCCACAGTTCCGGTACCACCGCCGCTTCGTAAAGACTGTCGAGAAACTTTTCGTCCATAGCCCCGGTCGCACCCAGGTATGGTCCGCAGAACGGGGCTCCCATTCGCCGACCATGCCTCCGCATGGCGTGACAGCATGCCCTTCGTCACTCGGCTGCTTCCAGCCGTACAAAGAAAGACACCCTGGCGCATCGCTGCCCCCCGACAGGTTTCGCAACGTAAGCTTAGCCCGATTGTACTAGAAAAGGTCAAGAGTGCTGAAACGAGAACGGCCGCCCGAAGGCGGCCGTTCCACAAAGCCAGCAAGTTCGCCGGTATTACTCCGCTGCAGGCAGCACCGCCGCAGCGGCAGCCGCCGCCTTGGCCGCAGCATCCGCCTTCTGGCCGACGATGAGGTCGTCGCGACGCGTCGCCACCTGCTTGATGCGGGCAACCTGCGCGCCGGTGCCGGCCGGGATCAGCGAGCCGACGATGACGTTCTCCTTGAGGCCTTCCAGCATGTCCATCTTGCCGTTGACCGCCGCCTCGGTGAGGACGCGGGTCGTCTCCTGGAAGGAGGCGGCCGAGATGAACGAGCGGGTCTGCAGCGAGGCCTTGGTGATGCCGAGCAGGACCGGAACGCCGGAGGCCGGCTTCTTGCCCTCCTCGCGCAGCTTGGCGTTGACCTCTTCCAGCTCGATCCGGTCGATCTGGTCGCCGGTGAGAATGTCGCTATCGCCGGATTCGGTGATCTCGACCTTCTGCAGCATCTGCCGGACGATGACCTCGATGTGCTTGTCGTTGATGGTCACGCCCTGGAGGCGGTAGACCTCCTGGATTTCGTTGACCAGGTAAGCGGCAAGCTCCTCGACGCCCTTGATCGCCAGGATGTCGTGCGGCGCCGGGTTGCCATCGAGGATGTAGTCACCGACCTCGACGACGTCGCCATCCTGCAGGTGGATGTGCTTGCCCTTCGGGATCAGGTACTCGACGCCATCCGAGCCATCATGCGGGGTCAGCGTGACGCGACGCTTGTTCTTGTAGTCACGCCCGAAGCCGATGACGCCGGCCTTCTCTGCGATGATCGCGGCATCCTTCGGACGACGCGCCTCGAACAGCTCAGCGACGCGCGGCAGACCGCCGGTGATGTCGCGGGTCTTGGCTGAGTCGGTCGAGACACGCGCCAGCACGTCGCCGGCCTTCACCGACGAGCCCGGCTCCACCGAGATGATGCCGTCGACGGGCAGGATGTAGCGAGCCTCGCCGCCACGGGCGAGCTTCGCGATCTTGCCGTCGGGGCCATTCAGGGTCATCGCCGGACGCAGGTCCGAGGTACGGGCCGAACCACGCCAGTCGATCACCAGACGCTTGCTGATGCCGGTCGCCTCGTCGGTCGTCTCCGTCATCGACATGCCGTCGACCAGGTCCTCGTAGCCGACCTTGCCGTCGACCTCCGCCAGGATGGGGCGGGAATAGGGGTCCCACTCGATCAGGCGCTGGCCGCGCTTGACCTTGTCGCCCTCGTCGACACGCAGCTTCGAGCCGAACTGGACGCGGTGAACCGCGCGCTCGGCGCCGTCCGGGCCGGTGATGACGATGGCGAGGTTGCGCGCCATCGCGATCAGGTCACCGTCCGAGTTCCGCGCGACGTTGCGGTTGCGGATCTTGACCGTGCCCTCGAAGTTCGACTCGACGAAGGACTGGTCGGCGATCGTCGCCGCGCCGCCGATGTGGAAGGTACGCATGGTGAGCTGCGTGCCCGGCTCGCCGATCGACTGCGCCGCGATGACGCCGACGGCCTCGCCCATGTTGACGGGCGTGCCGCGGGCGAGATCGCGCCCATAGCAGGTCGCGCAGACGCCGTTCTTGGTCTCGCAGGTCAGCACCGAGCGGATCTTCACCTCCTGGACGCCGGCGGCGTTGATCTTGGAGATGTGGCTCTCCTCGATCACCGCGCCCTTGGCGACCAGGACGTTGCCGTCGAGATCGACCACGTCCTCGGCCGCCGAACGGCCCAGGATGCGCATGCCGAGCGAGGCCACGACCTGGCCGGCATCGACGATGGCGCGCATCTTGATGCCGTTGTCGGAGCCGCAATCCACCTCGGAGATGATCGCGTCCTGCGCCACGTCGACGAGACGGCGGGTCAGGTAACCCGAGTTCGCCGTCTTGAGCGCCGTGTCGGCGAGACCCTTGCGGGCGCCGTGGGTCGAGTTGAAGTACTCGAGAACGTCGAGGCCTTCCTTGAAGTTCGAGATGATCGGGCTCTCGATGATCTCGCCCGACGGCTTGGCCATCAGGCCGCGCATGGCGGCGAGCTGACGCATCTGCGCCGGCGAACCACGGGCGCCCGAGTGGCTCATCATGTAGATCGAGTTGATCGGCTTGTCGCGACCGCTCTCGTCCTTCTTAACGGTCGAGATGCCGGCCATCATCTCCTGGGCGAGCTTGTCGGAGCACTTCGCCCAGGCGTCGACGACCTTGTTGTACTTCTCGCCCTGGGTGATCAGGCCGTCCTGGTACTGCTGCTCGTAATCCTTGGCGAGCACGCGGGTCGCATCGACGATCTCCCACTTGTTCGCGGGGATCACCATGTCGTCCTTGCCGAAGGAGATGCCGGCCTTGAAGGCGTGCTTGAAGCCGAGGCCCATGACACGGTCGCAGAAGATCACCGACTCCTTCTGACCGCAGCCGCGATAGACGGCATCGATCATGTTGGAGATCTCCTTCTTGGTCATCAGCTTGTTGACGACGTCAAAGGTCACGGCCGGATGGTCCGGCAGCGCGGTCGAGAGGATCACGCGGCCAGGCGTGGTGTCGTAGATCTTCGTGTAGGGCTGGCCGTCACGGCCGGTGCCGGTCCAGCGATACTTGATCTTCGAATGCAGCGTGACGACCTTCTCGTGCAGCGCGTATTCGAGCTCGCCGAAGTCACCGAAGACCTTGCCCTGGCCCGGCTCGCCATCCGAGATGATCGAGAGGTAGTAGAGGCCGAGCACGATGTCCTGCGACGGCACGATGATCGGCATGCCGTTCGCCGGGTGCAGGATGTTGTTGGTCGACATCATCAGGACGCGCGCTTCCAGCTGCGCTTCCAGCGACAGCGGGACGTGCACGGCCATCTGGTCGCCGTCGAAGTCGGCGTTGAACGCGGCGCAGACCAGCGGGTGCAGCTGGATCGCCTTGCCCTCGATCAGCACCGGCTCGAAGGCCTGGATGCCGAGGCGGTGCAGCGTCGGCGCGCGGTTCAGCAGCACCGGATGCTCGCGGATGACCTCGTCCAGGATGTCCCAGACCTCAGGCTTCTCCTTCTCGACCAGCTTCTTGGCCTGCTTGACCGTGGTCGAGTAGCCCTTGGCGTCGAGGCGCGCATAGATGAACGGCTTGAACAGCTCGAGCGCCATCTTCTTCGGCAGCCCGCACTGGTGCAGCTTCATCTCCGGGCCGACGACGATGACCGAGCGGCCCGAATAGTCGACGCGCTTGCCGAGCAGGTTCTGCCGGAAGCGGCCCTGCTTGCCCTTCAGCATGTCGGCGAGCGACTTCAGCGGACGTTTGTTGGCGCCGGTGATGACGCGGCCGCGGCGGCCGTTGTCGAACAGGGCGTCGACCGACTCCTGCAGCATCCGCTTCTCGTTGCGGATGATGATGTCGGGCGCGCGCAGCTCGATCAGCCGCTTCAGACGGTTGTTGCGGTTGATGACGCGGCGATAGAGGTCGTTCAGGTCCGAGGTCGCGAAACGGCCGCCGTCGAGCGGCACGAGCGGACGCAGATCCGGCGGGATGACCGGGATCACGGTCATCACCATCCATTCCGGCTTGTTGCCCGACTCCTGGAAGGCCTCGATGATCTTGAGGCGCTTCATCAGCTTCTTCGGCTTGAGCTCCGACGTCGTCGTCGCGATCTCATGCTTCAGGTCGGCGTTGATCTGGTCGAGGTCGAGCGCGCGCAGCATCTCGCGGATCGCCTCCGCGCCGATCTGGGCGGTGAAGGTGTCGGCGCCGTACTCTTCCTGCGCGCGGACATACTCTTCCTCGGTCAGCAGCTGCCGATCCTTGAGCGGGGTCAGGCCCGGCTCCAGGACGACATACGATTCGAAGTAGAGGATGCGCTCGAGGTCCTTGAGCGGCATGTCCATCAGCAGGCCGATGCGCGAGGGCAGCGACTTCAGGAACCAGATATGCGCGACCGGGGCGGCGAGCTCGATATGGCCCATGCGCTCGCGCCGGACCCGTGCCAGCGTCACCTCGACGCCGCACTTCTCGCAGATCACGCCCTTGAACTTCATGCGCTTGTACTTGCCGCACAGGCACTCGTAATCCTTGATCGGCCCGAAGATGCGGGCGCAGAACAGGCCGTCGCGCTCCGGCTTGAACGTGCGGTAGTTGATCGTCTCGGGCTTCTTGATCTCGCCGAACGACCAGGATGCGATCTTCTCAGGGCTGGCGATCGAGATCTTGATCGCGTCGAACGCCTGCTGCACCGGCTGCTGGCCGAAAAGGTTCATGACCTCTTGCTTCATAGCCTGTCTCCTATGGCCGGTGGGATTTCAAGGGAAACCGCCCTGCCCGACCTTTGATCCATCGGCCGGCGGCGCCACTGCCGCCGGCATGAGTAACGAACGCCGTCGCGCCCTTGCGGGCGTGACGCCTTACTCGGCTGCCTCTGCGGGGACTTCGCCCGGCTTCGGCTTGGTGTTGACCAGCTCGACGTTGAGGCCGAGCGAGCGCATTTCCTTGACGAGCACGTTGAAGCTCTCGGGGATGCCGGCTTCGAAGTTGTCCTCGCCGCGCACGATCGACTCGTAGACCTTGGTGCGGCCGGCGACGTCGTCCGACTTCACCGTCAGCATCTCCTGCAGCGTGTAGGCGGCTCCGTAGGCTTCGAGCGCCCAGACCTCCATCTCGCCGAAGCGCTGGCCGCCGAACTGGGCCTTGCCGCCGAGCGGCTGCTGGGTGACCAGCGAGTACGGACCGATCGAGCGGGCGTGGATCTTGTCGTCCACCAGGTGGTGCAGCTTCAGCATGTAGATGTAGCCCATCGTGACCTTGCGGTCGAAAGGCTCGCCGGTACGGCCGTCATACAGCGTCGACTGGCCGGACGAGTGCAGACCCGCCTGCTCCAGCAGCCGCTCGATGTCGGACTCCTTGGCGCCGTTGAACACCGGAGTCGCGATCGGAACGCCGCGGCGCAGGTTCTGGCCCATCTCGACCAGCTCGGCGTCGTCCATCGAGGCGATGATCTCGTTGTCCTCGTAGACGGCGTCGAAGGAAGCGCGCAGGGCCTTGGAATCGTGCGCCTTGCGATAGGCGTCGATCGCCTTGCCGATCTGCTTGCCGAGACCGGCGGCAGCCCAGCCCAGATGCGTCTCCAGGATCTGGCCGACGTTCATGCGCGAGGGCACGCCGAGCGGGTTCAGCACGATGTCGGCATGGGTGCCGTCCTCGAGGAACGGCATGTCCTCCGCCGGCACGATACGCGAGACCACGCCCTTGTTGCCGTGGCGGCCGGCCATCTTGTCGCCGGGCTGGATCTTGCGCTTCACCGCGACGAAGACCTTGACCATCTTCATCACGCCCGGAGGCAGCTCGTCGCCGCGCTGCAGCTTCTCGACCTTGTCGAGGAAGCGCTGCTCGAGGCGCTTCTTCGACTCGTCGTACTGCTTCCGCATCGCCTCGATTTCGGTCATCAGGGCGTCGTCCGCCGTGGCGAACAGCCACCACTGCGAGCGCGGGAACTCGCTCATCACCTCGCGGGTGATGACCGTGTCCTTCTTGAAGCCCTTCGGACCGGCGAGGCCGGTCTTGCCGGTCAGGATCTCGGCCAGACGCGCGAAGGTGTTGCGGTCGAGGATCGCCTGCTCGTCGTCGCGGTCCTTGGCGAGACGCTCGATCTCCTCGCGCTCGATCGCCTGGGCGCGCTCGTCCTTGTCGACGCCGTGGCGGTTGAACACCCGGACTTCGACGATCGTGCCCTGGACGCCCGGGGGCACGCGCAGCGAGGTGTCGCGCACGTCCGAGGCCTTCTCGCCGAAGATGGCGCGCAGCAGCTTCTCTTCCGGGGTCATCGGGCTTTCGCCCTTCGGCGTGATCTTGCCGACGAGGATGTCGCCCGCCGCAACCTCAGCGCCGATATAGACGATGCCGGCCTCGTCGAGGTTCTTCAGCGCCTCTTCCGAGACGTTCGGAATGTCGCGCGTGATTTCCTCAGGACCCAGCTTGGTGTCGCGGGCCATGACCTCGAATTCCTCGATATGGATCGAGGTGAAGATGTCTTCCGAGACGATCTTCTCCGAGAGCAGGATCGAGTCCTCGAAGTTGTAGCCGTTCCACGGCATGAACGCGACGAGCACGTTGCGACCGAGAGCGAGCTCGCCGAACTCCGTCGACGGACCGTCGGCGACGATGTCGCCCTTCTTGACGATGTCGCCGACGCGGACCAGCGGACGCTGCGTGATGCAGGTCGACTGGTTGGAGCGCTGGAACTTCTGCAGACGGTAGATGTCGACGCCCGGCTTGGTCGGGTCCATCTCGTCCGAGGCGCGGATGACGATACGGGTCGCGTCGACCTGATCGACGATGCCGGCGCGGCGGGCCGCGATGGCAGCGCCGGAATCACGGGCGACCGCGGCCTCCATGCCGGTGCCGACGAACGGCGCGTCGGCGCGAACCAGCGGCACCGCCTGGCGCTGCATGTTCGAGCCCATCAGCGCGCGGTTGGCGTCGTCGTTCTCGAGGAACGGGATCAGCGCCGCGGCGACCGAGACGACCTGCTTGGGCGAGACGTCCATGAAGTCGACCTTGTCGACCGGCACGACGATGACTTCGCCGGCGCGGCGGCAGACGATCAGGTCGTCGGTCAGACGGCCTTCCTTGTCGACGACCGCGTTCGCCTGGGCGACGTTGTACTTCGCCTCCTCCATGGCCGAGAGATAGATGATCTCGTCGGTCTGCTTGCCGTCGCGGATGCGCCGGTACGGGCTCTCGATGAAGCCGTACTTGTTGACGCGCGCGAAGGTGGCGAGCGAGTTGATCAGGCCGATGTTCGGGCCTTCCGGCGTCTCGATCGGGCAGATGCGGCCGTAATGCGTGGTGTGGACGTCGCGCACCTCGAAGCCGGCGCGCTCGCGGGTCAGGCCGCCCGGGCCAAGCGCCGAGAGACGGCGCTTGTGGGTGACCTCCGAGAGCGGGTTGGTCTGGTCCATGAACTGCGAGAGCTGCGACGAGCCGAAGAACTCCCGCACCGCGGCGGCTGCGGGCTTCGCGTTGATCAGGTCCTGCGGCATCACGGTGTCGATGTCGACCGAGGACATGCGCTCCTTGATGGCGCGCTCCATGCGCAGGAGACCCAGGCGATACTGGTTCTCCATCAGCTCGCCGACCGAGCGCACGCGCCGGTTGCCGAGATGGTCGATGTCGTCGATCTCGCCCTTGCCGTCGCGCAGGTCGACCAGCGCCTTGACGACCGCGAAGATGTCCTCCTTGCGCAGGATGCGCACGGTGTCCTCGGCGTCGAGGTCGAGACGCATGTTCATCTTGACGCGGCCGACGGCCGAGAGGTCGTAGCGCTCCGCGTCGAAGAACAGCGACTGGAACATGTTCTCGGCGGTCTCGAGCGTCGGCGGTTCGCCCGGGCGCATCACGCGGTAGATGTCGAACAGCGCCTCTTCACGACGCGAGTTCTTGTCGACCTTGAGCGTGTTGCGGATGTACGGGCCGACCGTGATGTGGTCGATGTCGAGCACCGGCAGCTCGTCGAAGCCGGCGTCGAGCAGCACCTTCAGGCTCTTCTCGTCGATCTCGTCGCCGGCCTCGGCGAAGACCTCGCCGGTCTGCGGATTGACCAGGTCCTCGGCGATATACTGGCCGTAGAGGTCCTCGTCCGTGGCGCGCAGGAACTTCAGGCCCTTCTCGGCGAGCTGGCGGGCGGTGCGCGCGACCAGCTTCTTGCCGGCCTCGATCACGACCTCGCCGGTGTCGGCGTCGATCATGTCGACGGTCGCCTTGAAGCCCTTCATGCGCTCGGCGTCGTAAGGCACGCGCCAGCCGTCCTTGTCGCGGACATAGTCGACGCGGTTGTAGAAGCGCGACAGGATCTCCTCGCCGTCCATGCCGAGGGCGAACAGCAGCGAGGTGACCGGGATCTTACGCTTGCGGTCGATGCGCGCGTAGACGATGTCCTTGGCGTCGAACTCGATGTCGAGCCAGGAGCCGCGATAGGGGATGATGCGGGCAGCGAACAGCAGCTTGCCCGAGGAATGGGTCTTGCCCTTGTCGTGGTCGAAGAACACGCCCGGCGAACGGTGCATCTGCGAGACGATGACGCGCTCGGTACCGTTGACGATGAAGGTGCCGTTGTCCGTCATGAGCGGCATCTCGCCCATGTAGACGTCCTGCTCCTTGATGTCCTTGACCGACTTGGCCTGGGTGTCCGGGTCGATATCGAACACGATCAGGCGCAGGGTCACCTTGAGCGGCGCCGAGAAGGTCATGCCGCGCTGGCGGCACTCGTCGACGTCGTATTTCGGCGGCTCGAAGGTGTACTTGACGAATTCCAGCAGCGACGCGCCCGAGAAGTCGCCGATCGGGAACACCGACTTGAAGACCGACTGCAGACCCTCGTCGCCACGGCCGCCCTTGGGTTCCTCGACCATCAGGAACTGGTCGTAGGACGCCTTCTGAACCTCGATGAGGTTCGGCATCTCCGCCACTTCCTTGAGCTTGCCGAAGAACTTGCGGACGCGCCTGCGACCCTGGAGGGAAGTTACCATCATGTTCCTCGCAATCTCGGACGGCTCACCCGGGGGTCCGGGCCTCGGGCGGAACGGGCCGCCGGGTGAGCCGCTCGGCGCTTCATGCGCGCCGACGTTCGAACTGGATCGACCTGCATCGTGGCAGGCCCTGCAAAGCGCCGCTCCGGCTTGCCGGAAACGACGCAACAGCCCCGGAGGCGGCGAACCGCCCCGGGACTGTCCTTGTCGACTAGATACGGACCGGCATCAGCCGGCCCGGCTCACTTGAGCTCGACCTTGGCGCCGACGGCCTCGAGCTGCTTCTTGAGCTTCTCGGCCTCGTCCTTGGCAGCGCCTTCCTTGACCGGCTTCGGAGCGGCCTCGACCAGGTCCTTGGCTTCCTTGAGGCCCAGGCCGGTGATGGCGCGGACTTCCTTGATCACCTCGATCTTCTTGTCGCCGGCCGAAGCCAGGACAACGGTGAACTCGGTCTGCTCTTCGGCAGCGGCAGCACCGGCGCCAGCGCCAGCGGCCGGGCCAGCGGCAACGGCGACGGCGGCGGCCGCCGAGACGCCCCACTTCTCTTCGAGCATCTTGGCGAGGTCAGCAGCCTCGAGAACGGTGAGCGACGAGAGTTCGTCGACGAGCTTGGCGAGATCGGCCATTGTTTAAGTTCCTGATGTAAGAGGTTCGAACGATTAACGGTTGTCGGCTGCTCAGGCAGCGTCCTTGTCGGCATATGCCTGGAACACGCGCGCGAGCTTCGCAGCAGGCGCGGTCGAGAGCTGGGCGATCTTGGTCGCAGGAGCCTGCAGGAGGCCGAGCAACTTGGCGCGCAGTTCGTCGAGCGAGGGCATCGTGGCCAGGGCCTTGACACCATCGGGGTTCAGGGCGGTCTTGCCCATCGCGCCGCCGAGGATGACGAGCTTGTCGTTCTCCTTGGCGAAGGCGGTGGCGACCTTCGGCGCCGCGACCGGATCGCTGGAATAGGCGATCAGGGTGGGACCCGTCAGCAGCTTGCTGATGGACGCGACGTCGGTGCCTTCAAGAGCGATCTTGGCCAGCCGGTTCTTTGCGACCTTCACGGTGGCGCCATTGGCCTTCATCTCGCGACGAAGCTTCTGGAACTGGGCCACCGTCAAGCCCGCATAGTGGGCCACGACAACGACCGACGTCTTCGAGAAGACATCGTTCAGCGTCGCGACGGCATCAGATTTTGCCGCTTTATCCACTGGGCTCTCTCCGGTAGGCGACAGGTTTTGAGGCCCGCCGCCAGTTGCACGTGCCGCTCTGGAAGTGACCGGTTGACACCGACCCCTTGCCGGAGCGACGCTCTGTGCCCTGTCCCCTGCCATGGCTTGACGCCGTGATAGGGCGAGATGGTTCGAACCTCTTTCGGCACGTTTCGTGCCGGAAAAGTTCTTGCACCGTCTATGCAGGCCTCTTGGCGAAATTATGCCCCCTGGCCGGAGCCAAAGGCGCACCTGCAGTCTCAGACAGGACTGGATGCCCGGCCTTCGGAGATCGCTCTCCTCGACCAAAACACCCATTCTTCGGCGGCGAACCGCCGAAAAACGCGAAATGGACCTCCTCGTGCCAAGCACGCGGAAGCCCCGTCACTCATGGAAACGCGAGGGAGGCTATAGACCCTCCCCCGGTTTCTGCCAAGTGGTAATCCTCGCGCCAAAGCGCAAGGTGGGGCCGCGGATGCCGTTCAGGCAGCCGCCGCGCGATATCAGCCGCCGAGAACCGTGTTCGGCTCGATCTTGACGCCCGGACCCATGGTCGACGAGATCGCGACGCGCTGGATATAGGTGCCCTTGGCGCCGGCCGGCTTCGCCTTCGAGACCGAATCGACGAAGGCCTTGATGTTCTCGCCAAGCTTGTCGGCATCAAACGAAGCCTTGCCGACGGCGGCGTGGACGATGCCCGCCTTCTCGACGCGGAACTCGACCGAGCCGCCCTTCGAGGCGGCGACGGCGGCGGTCAGGTCCATGGTGACCGTGCCGACGCGCGGGTTCGGCATCAGGCCGCGCGGGCCCAGCACCTTACCGAGGCGGCCGACCAGGCCCATCATGTCCGGGGTCGCGATGCAGCGGTCGAAATTGATCTCGCCCTTCTGCACGGTCTCGACCAGATCCTCGGCGCCGACGATGTCGGCACCGGCCTTCTTGGCCTCCTCGGCCTTGGCGCCGCGGGCGAAGACGGCGACGCGCAGCGTGCGGCCCGAGCCGTTCGGCAGGTTGCAGACGCCGCGGACCATCTGGTCGGCGTGACGCGGATCGACGCCGAGATTCATCGCGATCTCGACGGTCTCGTCGAACTTGGCGTTGGCGCGGGCCTTGACCATCGCGACAGCCTCGGCGAGCGGGTAGAGCTTGATGCGGTCGATGCCTTCACGGCCCTTGACGACGCGCTTTCCGACATGTGCCATTGTCAGTTCCCCCTCAGCCCACGACTTCCAGGCCCATGGAACGGGCCGAGCCACGGATCATCGCCACAGCCGAATCGACGCTGTCGCAGTTGAGATCGGCCATCTTCTTCTCGGCGATCTCCTTGAGCTGAGCAGTCGTGACCTTGCCGACATTGCCACCCTTGCCCGGGGTCTTCGAACCCGAGGTCAGGCCGGCAGCCTTCTTCAGCCAGTACGAGACCGGCGGCTGCTTCATCTCGAAGGTGAAGGAGCGATCCTGATACGCGGTGATGATCACCGGGATCGGCATGCCCTTTTCCATCTGCGCGGTCTTCGCATTGAAGGCCTTGCAGAATTCCATGATGTTGAGGCCGCGCTGACCGAGCGCGGGACCGATCGGCGGCGACGGATTGGCGGCGCCCGCCGGAACCTGAAGCTTCACGTAGCCCGTGATCTTCTTTGCCATGATGGCTGCTCCTGTCGTCCGCCCCGGTGCCGACCGGAACGACGACGCCCCGCCCGCGAGCTGCTATCGCTCCGGATCGGGGTGTTGCAGGGCGTGGTGCGACGAGAACCTCCGGCTGGCTGACCGGCACGCCTCCCACGCATGTGAGGGCCGCCCTATGGCACAGGCCGCTCCGAAAGGGAAGCCCCTGGCGGGACCGGCCGAGTCGGGCGCCGTGTCGCAGGCGCGAGCCGCCGCGCCTCGCGCGCCAGGATGCCGTCCGCGTCGAGCTCACGGATCGGCCGATCGAGCTCGCGCGGCACCTCGCCGGCGAGTTGCAGCATCAGGTAGCGGCCACAGCAGACGCGCAGGAAGGAGGCGAAGTTCTCGCCGTCGCCATGTGTCTCGATCAGCTCGCCATGCAGCCTGGCTAGAAGCTGGCCGAGGCTCATGCCATCGCGCCCGCCGATCTCCTCGAGCACGCGCCAATACAGGTTCTCCAGCCGCACGCTGGTCGAAAAGCCGTTGAGCCGCACCGATTTCAGGCGCGTGCGCCAGAGATCGGCATCGGCATTGATGAAGAGCTTGCACATGGCGCCCTCCCCGCGCGCAACCGCCGCGCATCATAGCGCGGCGGCCAGCCAAAGCGACCCGCCTCAAGCCGCCTGACGCAACTCGCCATGGCTGATCCTGGTGCCGAGCACCGCCAGGAACTGCGCGATCCAGGCCGGGTGCGCCGGCCAGGCGGGCGCGGTCACGAGATTGCCGTCGGTCGTGGCCGCATCGATGGCGATATCGGCATAACGTCCGCCCGCGAGCTCCACCTCGGGACTGCAGGCCGGATAGGCCGAGCAGCTGCGCCCTTTGAGCACATCGGCAGCAGCGAGGATCTGCGCGCCATGGCAGATCGCGGCGACCGGCTTGTTCGCCTCGAAGAAGTGCCTGGTGATCGCGATCACCTGCTTGTTCAGGCGCAGATATTCCGGCGCCCGCCCACCCGGCAGCACCAGCGCGTCGTAGGCTGCCGCATCGACATCGGCGAAGCTGGCGTTGAGCGCGAAATTGTGGCCGCGCTTTTCCGAATAGGTCTGCTGGCCCTCGAAATCATGGATCGAGGTCGCAACGCTGTCGCCCTTCGCCTTGTCGGGGCAGACCGCATCGACCTTGTGGCCGACGGCGAGCAGAGCCTGGAACGGCACCATGATCTCGTAGTCCTCGCCGAAATCGCCGACGATCATCAAAATGCGCTTGCCGCTCATCGCTATCCTCCCTGGCATCCTGTTGTGGATCGGAAGAATACGCACAGCGCAGATGGCGCGGGTGTTATCCGGTTAACGCAGCCTCGGTCGCCCCTGGCATCCTCGCAGCGGCCGCCTTGGGCAGCCCTTTCGCTAACTGGCTCCGGTCGCGGATTGTCCGGAGACCGGTCCATGATCTACGCACCGCAATGCCCAGCGCATGGATCGTCATGACCCCTGAAGTGAGCACGACTTCTCGCCGCAGCACCACCGGCCTGCGCCAGTTTCTGGATCCCGAGCAGCAGCGCGATTGGATCGAGGGCAAGGCGGACGTGCCCGACGCCGGCGTACGGTCGGAGTCGCTCGAGCTTCGATTCAAATACGTCCCGCGGTTTCAGAAATTGCTTCGCCGCCCGCAGGCGCAGGAGGTTCTGGAGATTCTCGGGCTCTACGGCCAAAACTGCATTCCCATCCCGCGCAGGAGCGAGCGTCAGTACTGGTCAGTGTCCTGTCTGCCATCGACGTCCGACAAGCCGCTCACGCGCGTCAATGCGAGCTGGATGGAGCTTTTCACGCTGTATGGCGACGGCGAGGGCATCCGTGCGCGATTCCTGGTACATCTTTCGGATTTCACCTCGGATAGTTCCCTCGATCGGGCCCGTCTGGACGAGGCTTTTCTCGAGCACTGCGCCGCGACGCCAGAGGATGTCAGCTATTTCGTCCCGGGCGCCACGGACATGTTCGGTATCAATGTGCGGGGTTCCGCTTCGATCCGCCGTTTCCTCGCGGCGCGCCGTGTCCTCTGCGCCGTTCGGAGGTTCAATCTGACCCACATGAACCGCGGTCGGAACGCCTACCAGGCGAGCCACTGCTACAGCCTGGCGGACTACATGCTTGCAATCGCGTAGCTCGGATGGCTGCTCGCGGACGCGGATCGCGGCCGAGATGGCGCAGGTGTTGTCCGGTCAGCACAGGCTCAGTCGGCCCTGGCGTCCCGGGTCAGATAGTCACCGAGCGCCACGCCGATATGGACGACGACGAGCGCGATCAAGCCGAAGGCGAGCCAGGCATGGCTCGCCAGCAGCAATTCGGCATGGCCCGCCTCCGGCGACCAGATTTCCGGCAGCGAGAGGCCGAAGAGCAATTGCCGCGCCCCGAAGCCCGCGACTCCGGCCCAGCCCAGCAGCGGCACGACCAGCAGGGCGAGATAGAGCAGCGCATGCACCGGTCGGCTCGCAGCACCCTTCTGCCAGCGCGCCGTCAGATGAGCGAACAGGCGGTAGGCGATGCGCACCAGCACGAGGCAGAGCAGCGCGGCGCCGGTGGTCTTGTGGCAGAGATGCAGGAGATCGGCGACGGGCCCCTCGCCGAGTTGCTTCATCAGCACGCCGGTGCCGAACAGCGCCAGCACCAGCGCCGCAGTCAGCCAATGGAGGGCCTGCGCCACGAGCGGCAGCTCGGCGGCCGTAGCGGCTTCGGGCTTCGGAATCGCGATGCTCATGCGCTCGCCTGCTCCCTGCGCCGGATGAAGCCGTCGACCGTCTGCCTGAGCTCGGCGGCCTGCCGGTCGAGATCGGCCGAGGCCGCGGTGACCGAGCCAGCGGTCTGGCGCCAATTGGCCAGCGTGCCGGCGAGCTGCTCGACCTGCTCGGCGACGAGCCTGACATCGCCTGCCGTCCGCGTCGTCGTCTCGCTGATCGAGCGCGAGCCGACATCCTGGCGCGCGGTCAGTTCGGCGATCGAAACCGCCGCCCTGTCGACCTTCTCGACCGAGGTCACCAGGGCGCCGACGCGCATGGTGATGCGCTGCGCCGCCACATTGATCTGGTCGAGCCCCTTGCGGACGTCCCCGGTCGCCTCGGCGGTCCGGTGTGCGAGCTGCTTCACCTCGCCGGCGACGACGGCGAAGCCCCTGCCCGCCTCGCCGGCGCGCGCCGCCTCGATGGTGGCGTTCAGCGCGAGCAGATTGGTCTGGCTGGCGACCGTTCCAATGATGTCGATGACATCGACGATCTTGCCGACCGCCTCGCATAGCACGACCGTGTCGGCGGTGGCTTCGTCGACCAGTGCCTTCGCCGCATCCGCGACCTCGGAGGTCCGCTGCGCCTCGCTCGCCGCCGTGGCGAGCAGCGAGGATACTTCGGTGATCGCGCCGGCGACATGGTCGACATGGCCGGAGACGCGCTGCGTCGACTGCGTCGCCGCACCGGCCCGCTCGTCGACCACGCTGGAGAGCTGCGCGAACTCGCTGGCAGCCTGCGACAGCCGGGCGCCGTGCTGCTCCAGCGCCTGGGCGATCGCGGCGATCTGCTCCTGGAACGCGGCGTTACGGGCCTGGGCAGCTTCCTGGCGCGCGACTTCGCCCGATAGCGCGTTCACCCGCGCCTGGGCGGCCTCCTGTTCGGCCTGCAGCCCGCGCTGGCGCGCCAGCAGAGCCTGCCCGAGCATGCCGATCTCGTCGCGGCGCATGGCGAGCCTGTCGAGTCCGCGCTCATCCTTGCGATTATCCGCCAGCGCACGGGCCATGCCGGCGATCGGCCGAACCAGCCAGCGATGCTCGAGCACCACGATGAAGACGAGGCTGAACAGCCCGAGCAGCGAGAGCAGGACCTTGTTCTGATGCGCGCTCTCGACATGCTGCGACAGGCTCGCGCTCAACCGGCCGATCTCCTCTCCGAGCCCGCGCCGCAAGGCGGAGCGCTTGTCGGCGATCACCCTGAGCTCGGCCCGGGCCGTGGGGATATCGGCAGCCTCGCGCATCGCCATGGCGCGCAGCGCGATCGCCTGCGTATCGGCCTGCAGCCTGCCGTCGAGCCGGGTGGCGATGTCCTCGGCCGCTATCGCCAGCACCTCGAGATCGGAAGGCTCCGCGCGCGAACCCGAGAAGATCGCGATGCTGATCCGCTCGAAAACCATGGTCGTCGCTTCGAGGCGTCGGGCGAGATCGCTCTGGGCCGCCAGCGCCTGTGTGAAGCCGTGGAGCTTGCGCGAGCCGACCAGCTCAGTCGCGACATAGAGGCACGACAGCGCGCCGAGCAGCACGCCCCACAGCGCCAGACGCTGTCCGACCGTCGCCTTGAATGTCCTGGGAAACATGCCCGCCCGCGTCGATAGCCGGCGCGGACCATCTCATACACGCCTGAAGGAGGCGTTAACTACGACACTCACGCAAAAAGGGTGCCGTTTCCGGCACCCTTCGGCAATATCTCAGACTGTCTCGGCCGTCAGAGCTTCTCGACCTGGCCGTATTCCAGCTCGACCGGCGTGGCGCGGCCGAAGATCGAGACCGCGACCTTGAGGCGGGCACGGGCATGGTCGACATCCTCGACGACGCCATTGAACGAGGCGAACGGGCCGTCGGCGACCTTCACCTGCTCGCCGACCTCGAACACCACGGTCGGCTTCGGCCGCTCGATGCCCTCGGCGACCTGGCCCTTGATCCGCATCGCCTCATGCTCGGGGATCGGCATCGGCTTGGCCTTGTCGGCGCCCAGGAAACCGGTGACCTTCGGCGTGTTCTTGATGAGGTGATAGACCTCGTCGGTCATCTCGCACTTCACCAGCACATAGCCCGGGAAGAACTTGCGCTCGGTGTCGACCTTGCGGCCGCGACGGACCTCGACGACCTTCTCGGTCGGGACCAGCACTTCATCGAACTTGTCGGACAGGTTGCGCTGCGCGGCCTGGTCCTTGATCGACTGCGCGACCTTGTTCTCGAAGTTGGAATAGGCGTGGACGATATACCAGCGTGTGCTCACGTTCTTGCTTCCGTTCAGCGCGCGAGGATGAGGCCGAGGCCCCAGCGGATGACCGTATCGGTGAAAAGGAAGAACAGGCTGGAGACCAGCACCATCAGCAAGACCAGGCCTGTGGTGATCAGCGTCTCGCGGCGCGAGGGCCAGGTCACCTTGGCGGCTTCGCTGCGCACCTCCTGCAGGAACTGGAACGGATTCGTCTTCGCCATCGGGCTCGTCACCTCGGTTCCGGATCACCGCTTTGAAGCAGCGATTCGGTGGTCCTGAAAGATTCGCGGCGCGGGGCTCAGGGAGCCGCGCGCCGTCGTTAAGCGCTTCTTACAACGCGAATGCCCGCTCGCCAAGCGGTTTTGAGTCCACCGGCTCAGGGCTTCTCGGCCGCAATCAGCAGGAAGGCCGGGCGCTCGCGCTCCCTGGCCCAGTCCGGCTCGGCGGCGATCTGCTCCGGCGTCGGCCCCCATTCCTCGATATGCCGCAGGCGAAGGCCGAGCCCGATCAGCAGATTGAGGTAGGTCGCGAGCGTCCGGTGCTGCTTGACGACTCCCTCGGCCAGCCAGTCGGTGACGCGCCTGCCCTCGTCGAGATAGGCCCCGACCGACCAGACCGGCAGGCCCGAGGCGTCCTCGCCCCATGTCTGGTGCCGCGGCGCCGTCATGATCGGATGCTCGACCGAGAAGACGAAGCGCCCGCCCGGCTTCAGCGCCCGCGCGACGCGGCCGAACACGGACGGCAGGTCGACGAGATAGTGGAAGGCGAGCGAGGAATAGATCAGGTCGAAATGCCCGGCGGCCGGTTCATGGGCTTCGAGATCGGCCTGCTCGTAGCGCGCGCTCGTCGCAGACGTCTCCGCCCTCGCCCGCGCCAGCATGCGCTCGGAGACGTCGACGCCGACAACCTCCGCCGCGCCCTCGCCGGCAGCGAAACGGCAGAACCAACCGAAGCCGCAGCCGAGATCGAGCACAGCCGTGCCAGCGAGCGGCGGCAGCAGCGCGCGCAGCGCCGGCCATTCCGGCGCGCCGTCAAGCCCGCGCTGTGAGCGCGGTAACTGGCTGTAATTCTGGAAGAAGCCGGCGTCGTCGTAGATGTTCTGAGTCATCGCAGCACGAACGGACGGCTGGCAGGGGCGGCAGGGCTCGAACCTGCGACAACCGGTTTTGGAGACCGGTACTCTACCAACTGAGCTACACCCCTGTAGCGCCGGTTGCTTAGCCTGAACCCTGCCGGCTTTTCAAGTCGAAATCGTCACGGCGATATCGGAAGTCGACTCAATTCGTCAGCCGGTCGCGCCAAGGTCTTGGCGTATCGGGAGATTGCGTCACGCATATGGTGCGACCTCCCGTGCACAACGAGAAAGGGCAGCGCTGCCGTCGCCCTTTCAAACCCGCTTCGGGCGCCGGTGGCTCACTTCGGCAGGCGGCCTATGATCTTCTGCTTGCCGTCGACCACCTCGGCCAGGAAGCTCTCGCGCTGGACATCGCCCTTCGCGTCGAAGGTCGTCTCCATCAGGATGCCCGGCTCCAGCTCCGGCTTGATCGTCGCGCCATGCAGCGTCGCGGCGACCTTGGTCGGCTCGAACTTGCCGAGCTTCTCCGTCGCCCATTTCACCGCATGCACGGCCATATAGCCCTTGATGCCGTTATGATCGGGCACGAACTTGAATCGCGCCTCGAAGCGCTTGCCAAAATCCTGCAAGGCGGGGATCGGCGCATCGACGGTCTGGCCGACATGGCCGCGCACGCCGTCCGCTGCCTTGCCGGCGAGCTCGATCACCTTCTGGCTCAGGATCGTGGTCTCGCCGATCACCGGCTTGCCGACATTCTGGTCGCGCATCGCCACCAGCAGCCGGGCGCTCTCCTCCTCATTGAGATAGACGAAGACGGCGTCGACCTGCGCGTTCTTCACCTTGATCGCCTCACCGGCGAAATCCGCCTGGCCCTGTTCGGTCGAGAGGTCGACGGGCACCTCGATGCCGCGGCTCTTCAGCTCCTTCAGGATGGCTTCGTGCCCGCCCTTGCCGAAGTCGTTGTTGACCCAGACCACGGCGACCGACTTGGCCTTGACCTGGTCCTTGAGATAGGCGGCGATCTTCGGCATCGCCGCCGACTGGCTGAGCGAGGTCCGGAAGATGAAAGGATTGCCCTGGGCCGTGTAGGCGGTGCCGTCGCCGGCGGCGAGCTGAGCGATCTCGGCCCGCTGGGCGATCTGCATCGAGGCCATGATCGAGCCTGTATAGACCGGCCCGAGCACCGCATGAGTGCCCTCGTCGATCGCGCGCTGGACCGCGGCCCGGGCATTGGCGGGATTGGTCTGCGTGTCATAGGCGACGAGATCGATCTTGCGCCCGAGGATGCCACCCTTGGCGTTGATCTCCTCGACCGCGAGCTCGATGCCACTCTTCCAGTTGGTGCCAGCGGTCGCGCCGGGTCCGGAGAGTTCGGCGATGGTGACGAGCTTCACCTTGTCCTGCGCCAGGGCTGGCGTGGCCGCCAGCGCGAACGCCAGGGCAGCAGCTTTCAGGGCGATAGTCATGGCGCTCCTCCCGATCTTCGACGGCCGTTAACGGCTCTGGCCCGCGAGCATAATCTCTAGGACACTGTATGCAAGATGATTTGACAGGCGGCCTCAGCGAGCCGCCCTGCTCCGCTCAGGTCGGGCTCCCCCCGCTGCGCAACACATCGGCATAGGCGTCCCAGGCCCGCATGATGTGCCGGTGCAGAATCGAATCGAGATCGGCCAGGCGGCCGGCGGCGAAAGCCTCGACCATCAGCCGGTGCTCGGCCATGGAACGCTCCTGCTCGCCCTCCAGCGGCACCGAGAGATGCGTCCGCAGCGCCGCGACGCGGCCGGAGACGCCGCGATAGGCGTTGCCGAGATAGCGGTTGCCGCAATGCTGGAAGAAGACCTCGTGGAAGATGGTATCGGCCCGGGCATAGTCGCGGCGGGTGCCGCTGGCCTGCGTCGCTTCCATCGCCGCGAGCGCATCGTTCATCGCGGCCAGCGCCGCCGCCCGCGCCTTGCTCATGCATTCGCGCAGGGCCTGCGTCTCCAGCATGTAGCGGAAGACGCAGAGCTCGGCGACGTCCTCCTCGGTCGGCGCGAAGACGAAGGTGCCCTTCTTCGGCACGATCGTAACCAACCCCTGCAATTGCAGCCGCGCCAGGGCCTCGCGCACCGGCGTGCGGCTGACGCCCAGGGCCTCGCTCAGCGCCTCCTCCGACAAGGTCTCGCCCAGGCGCATCTCGGCGTCGACGATCGCATTGCGCAGGCGCTCCTCGACGATGGCGACCAGCGATTTCGGCTGCTCGACCTTGAGATCAGGCATAGTGCTCGCGTCCCAGGAAGGCTTCATAGCTCGGCAGGTCGAGCATGCTGCCTTCCAGCCCGCGCGTCGTTCCGCTGCGCTTCAGCTCGCGGGCGAAGGCCGCCATCATATGGGCGTAGGCCAAGGTCGAGGCGACCGGATAGCTCAGCACCTTGAAGCCGAGCCGCTCGAAATCCGCGGCCGTCAACGGTGGCACCCTGCCCTCGACATAGTTGAACATCAGCGGCGCCTCGATCTCGCCCAGCGCCCGCTTCATCTCCTCCTCAGACTGCAGCATCTCAAGCAGCACGAGATCGGCACCGGCCTTTGCATAGGCTTTGCCGCGCGCGATCGCCTCGTCGAGGCCGAGCGGCAGCCGCGCATCCGAGCGGCCGATGATCAGGAAATCGGGATCGCGCCTTGTCGCCACCGCGATGCGGATCTTGTCGGCATGTTCCTCCGGCGTGACCAGCGCCAGCCCCTTCATCGCGCCGCAGCGCTTGGGCGTGACCTGGTCCTCGAGATGAACAGCGGCGACCCCGGCAGCCTCGTATTCGGCGACGGTCCGGGCGACGTTGTTGAGGTTGCCATAGCCGGTATCGGCATCGGCGATCAGCGGCACGGTGATCGCCGATGCCAGAGCCCGGCCGCGCGCCACCATCTCGGTCATGGTCAGGAGCCCGATATCGGGCGCGCCGATCAGGCTGGCGGAGAGGCCGTTGCCGGTCATGTAGACCGCCTCGAATCCCGCCTGCTCGATCGCCCGCGCGCCAATGGCATCATGGCAACCGGGCGCGACGACGAGCCCGGGCTGGCGCAGCCTGTCGGCAAGCGAATGGCGGGGACTCATCGCGATCTCCAGTCCGTATGCAAGATACAAGAGCCTTGCATGCCCGACCGGGAGACGCCAGTGCCTGTTCCATCGTCGTCTGGAATCAAAAAGGGCGGCGATGCCGCCGCCCTTTTCGTATGTGTCGCGGAGCCGAAGCTTACGCGATGATGCTGGCGACGACGCCGGCGCCGACGGTGCGGCCGCCTTCGCGGATGGCGAAGCGCAGCTTCTCTTCCATCGCGATCGGCACGATCAGGTGCACTTCCATGGCGATGTTGTCGCCCGGCATCACCATCTCCGTGCCCTCGGGCAGGTGCACCACGCCGGTCACGTCCGTCGTGCGGAAGTAGAACTGCGGGCGGTAGTTGGTGAAGAACGGGGTGTGACGACCGCCCTCTTCCTTGGTCAGGATGTAGGCCTCGGCCTTGAACTTGGTGTGCGGCTTCACCGAGCCCGGCTTGCACAGCACCTGGCCGCGCTCGACGTCCTCGCGCTTCGTGCCGCGCAGCAGCGCGCCGATGTTGTCGCCCGCCTGGCCCTGGTCGAGCAGCTTGCGGAACATCTCGACGCCCGTCACCGTCGTCTTCTGCGTGTCGCGGATGCCGACGATCTCGATTTCCTCGCCGACCTTGACGATGCCGCGCTCGACGCGGCCGGTCACCACCGTGCCGCGGCCCGAGATCGAGAACACGTCCTCGACCGGCATCAGGAACGGCTGGTCGACCGGACGCTCCGGCTGCGGGATGTAGTCGTCGACCGTCTTCATCAGCGCGATCACCGCGTCATGCCCGATCTCCGGGGTCACGCCGTCAAGCGCCGCCTTGGCCGAGCCCTTGGTGATCGGGATGTCGTCGCCCGGGAAGTCGTACTTCGACAGAAGCTCGCGGATCTCCATCTCGACCAGTTCGAGCAGCTCGGCGTCGTCGACCAGATCGACCTTGTTCATGAACACCACCAGCGCCGGAACGCCGACCTGGCGCGCCAGCAGGATGTGCTCGCGGGTCTGCGGCATCGGGCCGTCGGCGGCCGACACAACCAGGATCGCGCCGTCCATCTGCGCCGCGCCCGTGATCATGTTCTTCACATAGTCGGCGTGCCCGGGGCAGTCGACATGCGCATAGTGGCGGGCCGGGGTCTCGTACTCGACGTGCGCCGTCGAGATCGTGATGCCGCGAGCCTTCTCCTCAGGCGCCTTGTCGATCTGGTCATACGCCGTGAACGACGCGCCGCCCGACTCCGCCAGAACCTTCGTGATCGCCGCCGTCAAAGACGTCTTGCCATGGTCGACGTGACCAATCGTACCAATGTTGCAGTGCGGCTTCGTCCGCGAAAACTTCTCTTTGGCCATGACACCTTGTTCCTGACGACGCCCGCGCAGGGCCGGAAAACGCGGTCGCATTAGGGGGTTTTGGGGCGCGATGCAAGCCAAAGGCAAAGTATCGCGCCTGAGCGCCATTCTCGGGGACCGCTTGCCGTCGTCGCGTCATGGCGGCAGAACCGTTTTCGAATCCGCCGGCCCCTCGCCCGGCACCGCTTCGGAGTTGACCATGACCGCCCCCAAGCCCGGTCCACGCATCGCCATCACCTATTGCAGCATGTGCAACTGGCTGCTCCGCTCCGCCTGGATGGCGCAGGAGCTGCTGCAGACCTTCGGCCAGGATCTCGGCGAGGTCGTGCTGATCCCGCGCACCGGCGGCATCTTCCAGATCCACTATGACGGCGATCTGATCTGGGATCGCACTGTCGATGGCGGCTTCCCCGATGTGAAGCAGCTCAAGCAGCGCGTGCGCGACCGGCTCGACCCCGAGCGCGATCTCGGCCATCTAGACGACCACAAGAAGAAGCTCGTGCAGAGCTGAGCGGCCCTGCGCCTGCCATCGACCAGACCACCGCTCAGAGGTCGTTTCGAAAATCGCTCCGGCGAGTCGGCTGGCGGTGTTTTCGAGAACCGGAGCGCAGCGGACATTGGTCCGTGAGCACCGGAAGCGCAGAAAACGCCGTCAGACGGCCGCTGGAGTAGAGTTTCGGGACGGCCTCAAATCCCCCCGCCGCAATCGCCGGCCAGGATCTGGTCCATCGAGCGCGAGGGCTCGGCACAGCCGGCCTCGCCGACCACCTTGGCCGGCACGCCGGCGACCGTGGTGTTGCGCGGCACCGCCGCGAGCACGACCGAACCGGCGGCGACGCGAGCGCACTGGCCCACTTCGATATTCCCGAGGATCTTGGCGCCGGCGCCGATCAGCACGCCCTTGCGGATCTTGGGATGGCGGTCGCCGCCCTGCTTGCCGGTGCCGCCCAGCGTCACGTCCTGCAGCATCGAGACATTGTCCTCGATCACCGTGGTCTCGCCGACGACGAGGCCGGTGGCATGATCGAGGAAGACGCCCTTGCCGATATTCGCGGCCGGGTTGATGTCGGTCTGGAACACCTCGGAGGAGCGGCTCTGCAGGTAGAGCGCGAAATCGCGCCGGTCCTGCCGCCACAGCCAATGCGCCAGGCGATGCGTCTGCAGCGCGTGGAAGCCCTTGAAGTAGAGCACTGGCTCGATCAGCCGATAGCAGGCGGGATCGCGGTCGAGCACGGCGAGGACATCGGCACGGATGCCCTGCCCGATCTCGGGATCGGCCTCGATCGCCTCGTCGAAGGCCTGGGCGATCAGTTCGGCCGGCACGGCGCCATGGCCGAGCCGCGCCGCGATGCGGTGGCCCACCGCCGCCTCGAAGCTCGGCTGGTTCGCGATCGTCGCCAGGATAAAGCTCGCCATCGCCGGCTCGCTCGCGATCGCCTGCTCCGCCTCGTTGCGCAGGCGCGACCAGACCGGGTCGAGCCGGTCGAGGCCGGTGGCGGGATCGCGGATCTCGATGTTCGGGCGCCCGGATGGCATGGCGTTCTCCGCTACGGTTCGCGCGTAGATCAATCTGGCACCAGAAGGTGGCGTCAGAGCACGTGGTGCCGCCTTCTAGCTGAATCAAGCCGTGAAGAACAAGAATCGATTTGCGAGATAAGCGTCGCAAGCCATTGATGGAGAATAATATTCTACAAGCAGAGAATGTTTTTCTACGGCCGGCGCGCCAGAAACTCGACGACTGCCTGCTTGTGCGTGCGGTCGCCGACCGCAAGATTGTGATCGCGCCCTTCGATGGCGAAGCTTTGTGCACCCGGGATCAGTGCCGCCAGTTCCGGGCCGGAGCCGGAGACGTCGTCCTTGGTGCCGACGCTGACCAAAGTCGGCACGGTGATGCGGCCGACCTCCTCCTTGCTCAGCGTCTGGCGCGTCCCACGAATGCACGCCGCGAGGGCCCTGAGGTCGCTGCCAGTGTTCTCGGCGAAGGCGCGGAACATGCGCTGCATCGGATCAGTCAGATCGGCGAGCGATGGCGCCTCCATCGCGTCGGCGATGCCGAGCGGCAGCCCGACGCCCTCGACCAGATGGATGCCGAGCCCGCCGAGCAGCAGCGAGCGCACACGCTCAGGGTGGGCGAGCGTCAGGTGCGAGGAAATGCGGGCGCCCATCGAATAGCCCATGATGTCGGCCCGCTCGATGGACAGGTGGTCCATCAGCCGGCGCGCATCCTCGGCCATGATGTTCGAGTGATAGGCCTCGGGATCGTAGAGCTTCTGGCTGCGGCCATGGCCGCGATTGTCGTAGAGCACGACGCGCCGGCCGTCATGGGTCAGCGTCTTCGTCCACTGCGTGTTGACCCAGTTCACCGCATGGCTCGAGCCGAAGCCATGGATCAGCATGATCGGATCGCCGCTGCCCTCCCCGGTCGGAGCGAGGTCGAGATAGGCGATGGACACGCCGTCGGAATCGAATGTCTGCATGGCCCTGCCGCCGGCTGCTTGATCTCAAGGCAGGTCTGCCATGGCAGCACGGCTTTGGGTAGCTGCAGCCGGCGCCAAGACTGACTTGAGTTTATCGAGCCCTCATCCTGAGGAGCCGCACAGCGGCGTCTCGAAGGATGCTTCAGGAGGCTCCCGAACCAACTGGAGCATCCTTCGAGACGCGCTCCTTAAGGAGCGCTCCTCAGGATGAGGGCTGAGGAGAAGCCCGCCACCCCTTTTCGCAACGTCGCGCACCGCCTAAGACGAAGCCATGAGCGAGCAAGCCCAACCCTCGGCCGGCGGCCGTATCGAACTGGTCGATCTGGCCCGCGGCATCGCGCTGCTCGCGATGTTCGTCTACCACTTCGCCTATGATCTCTCTTACTTCCGGCTGATCCGGGTCGACGTCGTCACCGATCCGGCCTGGCGCGCCTTCGCCCGGCTGATCGCCGGCTCCTTCCTGGCGATCGTCGGCTTCAGCCTGGTGCTGGCGACGCGCAAGGGCTTCGATCGCGGCAATTATCTGCGCCGCCTCGCTCTGGTCGCCTGCGCCGCCGTCCTGGTCACCTCGGCGACCTGGTTCGCCCTGCCGGATGTCTTCATCTTCTTCGGCATCCTGCATCATATCGCGCTGGCGAGCGTGCTGGCCCTGCCCTTCCTGTTCCTGCCCACCGCCATCATCGCGCTCGCGGCGCTCGCCGTCTTCGCCCTGCCCTTCATCCTGGGGCACGATCTCTTCACGCAGGACTGGCTATCCTTCCTCGGTTTCGGCCCCTGGCCGCTCACCGCTGATTTCGTCCCGGTCTTCCCCTGGTTCGGCTGTGTCCTCGCCGGCATGGCGCTGGCGCGGATCGCGCTGCCGAAGGCGCAGGGCAGCGGCTGGGCGAGCTGGCGGGCGACATCAACTCCCGCCAAAGTCATTGTCCTCGGCGGCCGCAACAGCCTGTTCGTCTACCTCGTCCATCAGCCGCTCTTCATCGGCGCACTGTTCCTGTTCATGCAGGCGACCGGCCAGATGGCCGCCCCGAAGCTGCCGGACGCCGAGGCCGTGCCCTTCCTGACCGCCTGCCAGCGCTCCTGCACCGGCACAGGTACACCGAAAGAGGCCTGCGAGCGCGTCTGCGGTTGCTCGATGAACGGGCTCAAGCAGGCCGATCTCTGGGTCAAGGCGCTCGGCGATGCGCTGAGCCCGGCCGAGACCGAGCGGGCCCGCGAGATCGGTGCGACCTGCGCCCGCCAGCCCTGACCTCACCGTCTTTCCGGGGCAGACGTAGGCCTGCGCCCGGAATCCAGAACCGACAGCGCTTTCGGAAAGGCGCATCGATCGCAGCCCCAAGGTGACAATCGGCATCGGTTCTGGGTTCCGGGCTCTTTGCTACGCAAAGCCCCGGAAAGACGGCCTAGCTCTTCGATTGCGAAATCCATGGCGCACACGCTGGCGCGGCCCGCGGCGAACGATTATGGTGCCGCCGAATTTGCAAGGACGAGAACCATGGCCGATCACGGCACCCCGCATTTCCACAATGATCCCGGCGTCGCCGTGATCCATGTCGGCGCGCGCGAGTTCATGTGCATCGGCGCCAAGCCGCCCTTCGACCATCCGCATGTCTTCCTCGACATGGGCTCGGACGGCGAGATCGTCTGCCCCTATTGCTCGACGCTATTCAAATACGAGCCCTCGCTCGGCCACGGCCATTGCAAGCCGGCCGAGTGCGAATACCACGACACCGCCGCCAAGGCGGCGTGAGCGGCGCCTCCCGCCGGGGGCGCGGCGGGACTGAACCAATGGCGAACCATCCCATCCTCATCGCGGGCGCCGGCATCGGCGGCTTGACCGCCGCGATCGCGCTCGCCCGCCGCGGCATCGCCGTGGCCATCGCCGAGAAGCGCACCCGCTTCGACGAGGCGGGCGCCGGCATCCAGGTCTCGCCCAATGCCGGGCGGGTGCTCGAATCGCTCGATCTCGGCCTCGCTTTGCGCCGCGCCGCGATTCGCCCCGAAGCGCTGGCGATCGGCCGTTGGAGCGGCGGCAAACCACTGCTCGCCATGCCCTTCGCCCCGCCGGTCGAGGGCGCAACGCCCTCGCGCTCGCTGAAGCGGGCCGACTTGCACCAACTCCTGCTCGATTCGGCCAGGACCCTGCCGAACATCCGCTGGATCATCGGCCGCGGCCTCGCCGACGCCAATGAGGCCGAGGGGGGCGTCACCGTCACCCTCGCCAGCGAGAGCGGCGGCATCGAAACGGTTGAGGCCATGGCCCTGATCGGCGCCGATGGCCTCTGGTCGCGCACCCGCGCCCTCATCGGCGACACGACCGAGCCCGGTTTCACCGGCTGGGAGGCCTGGCGCTCGCTGATTCCGGCGGACGGCTTGCCGGAAGCGCTGCGCCGCCCGGCGGTGACGCTGCATCTCGGCAGCGGCCGTCATGCGGTGCATTACCCTGTCTCCGGCGGCAAGGAGATCAACCTCGTCCTGATCCGCGCCGGGCGCGAGGCGCAGGCAGGCTGGTCGCGCGAGGGCGAGGCCTCGCAGCTCACCGAGATCGCCGCCAGCGCCGGTGCCGGCCTGCGCGAGTTGATCGAGCGTGCGCCGAACTGGCGGATCTGGTCGCTCTACGACCGCGCACCGGCCCGAATGGCGAAAGGCCGCATCGCTTTGCTCGGCGACGCCGCCCACCCGATCCTGCCCTTCCTCGCCCAGGGCGCGGCCCTCGCCATCGAGGACGCCGCCGTTCTCGCGCATGAGCTCGCGACGCGATTGGCGAGCGAAGGATCAGCCTCGGTTCCGGCGGCGCTGGCGGCTTATGCCAAGGCGCGCGGCGAGCGTGCGGCGCGGGTCCGGCAGGCCAGCCGCAAGAATGGCGAGGCCTACCATCTCGGCCGGCCCTGGAGCTTTGCGCGCGACTTCGCCATGCGCCGCATGGGCTCCGACGGCATGCGCCGGCGCCATGCCTGGATCTATGACTGGCGCGCGCCGTCCTGACGAAATCGTCATCGGCTGGGCTCGCCTGATCTCGTCAACGCCGCATTCGCTTCCTAGATTGTCGGCGGGTGACACGAAACGAAACGAGCCAATGATCCGTATCGACCTCAACAACGCCGCCAGCGCCCGCCTGGTCCGCTTGCCCCGCTGGGCGAGCTGGCTTGTCATGGCCGGTGCCTTCGTCGTCGGGGTGCTGATCTTTCTGGTCGCGGCCAGCCTGGCGCTTATCCTCGTGCCGCTGGTCATCGCCGGCGGCGCCTTCGCCGCCTGGCAGATGCGTCGCCGCATGCGTGCCGCCGGCATCGACCCGCAGAACCCGTTCGAGCGCAGGCAGTCCGATGCCGCCCATGGCGAGATCGTCGACGCCGAGTATCGGGTGATCGAGCCGGGCGAGCGGCGCTAAGCGCTGGCGCTTGCGGCCAGCTCGGCCCGCAACCGGGCATTCTCCACTTCCAGCTCTTCCAGCCGCTGCCGCACCGGCGCGAGCGCCGGCGCAAGCTCGGCCTCGCTGAAGCGGGGCGTGATGTGCTGCGGGCAGTTCCAGTCGAAGGCCTCGACCTTGATGGTGACGCCGCGCTCCGGCACGGCGCGATAGCCCGGCACGATCAGGCGCCGCGCCAGTTCCGGCTCGGCGGCGAGGTCATGGAACTGCGCCCGGCCGAAGATCTTGAGCCGCGCCCGGTGGCCGTAATCCATCAGGAACAGGCAGAGTCTGTCATCCGCGCTGAGATTGCCGAGGCTGAGATATTGCCGGTTGCCGCGCAGGTCGGCAAAGCCCAGCGTCGTCTCGTCGAGCACGCGCAGGAAGCCGGCCGGCCCACCGCGATGCTGCAGATAGGGCCAGCCGGTTTCCGACACGCTCGCGAGGTAGAAGGAATCGCGCGTCGCGATGAAGCCGGCCTCGGCCTCGCCGAGGAGGTGGTTGTGCGGCTCGCCCTCCTCCTGCCTGGCATAAGAGCGCCGGCTGCCTTGCGCCTCCTGCGCCGCCTTCACGGCCGGTGTCGTCGCGATCTCGAGAAAACGGTGGGTCATCTTACGGGCCTCCGCCCAACGAGATGACCATTTCACCTTCAAGTCGCAATCACCGCGGCCAGCAGTTCAGAATTCCAGACTGGGGAACAATCGCCGTCACGCCGCAAACCGCACCAGCACGACGCCCGCTGCCGCGCAGGCGGCCAGCACCGGGATCATCCCGAGCTTGAAGCGCAGCAGCGCGATCATCGCCGCAGCAGCGAGCAGAGCAGCTCGCCAGTCGAGCGAGGCCAGCACCGGCAGGTCAGGCGCCAGCGGTCCGATCACCACCGGCTGCACCGTCCTGAACAGCACATGCAGACCGAACCAGAGCGCCAGATTGGCGATGACGCCGACGACAGCTGCGGTGATCGCCGTCAGCGCCGCCGAGAGCGCCTTGTTGCCGCGCAGCGCCTCGATATAGGGCGCGCCGAGGAAGATCCAGAGGAAGCAGGGCGCGAAGGTGACCCAGACCGTCAGCAAACCGCCCAAGCTGCCGGCGACGAGCGGATCCAGCCCGCCATGCCCGCGCCAGGCGGCGAGGAAGCCGACAAACTGCAGTACCAGGATCAGCGGGCCCGGCGTCGTCTCGGCGAGGCCGAGCCCATCGACCATCTCGCCGGCAGCAAGCCAACCGTAGGTGTCGACCGCAGCCTGTGCGACATAGGCGAGCACGGCATAGGCGCCGCCGAAGGTGACGATCGCCATGGCGCTGAAGAAGGCGCCGATCTGGGTGAAGACATTGCCGCCGCCGAGCAGCGCCCAGAGCAACGCGACCGGTCCGAGCCAGAGCGGCAGCCAGACCGCCAGCACCCGCAGCGCCTTGCCCGCCGAAGGCTCGGCATGTCCGAGCTCGCCGCGCTCGAACATCAGGTCGACGACGCCCTTGAACTCCGGCGCGCCGTCCTTGCCGGCATGGCCGCCACCGCCGAACAGCGCCGGCGCCCAGCGATTGCCGAGCCAGCCGACGAGCCCGGCGCAGAAGATCACCAGTGGGAACGGCGCCTTGAGCAGGAAGAGCGCCAGGAAGGCGGCGATTGCGATCGCGACCATCGCGCGGTTCTTCAGCGCGCGCCGGCTGATCCGGAGGCCAGCCTCAATGACCACGGCAAGCACCGCCGCCTTGACGCCGAAGAAGATCGCATCGACCAGCGGCACCTGGCGGTAGAGCACGTAGAGCAGCGAGAGGCCCCACATCACCAGCGCGCCCGGCAGGATGAAGAGCAGGCCGGCGATCAGCCCGCCCGCCGTCCGGTGCATCAGCCAGCCGATATAGGTCGCGAGCTGCTGCGCCTCGGGGCCCGGCAGCAGCATGCAGTAGTTGAGCGCGTGCAGGAATCGGCGCTCGCCGATCCAGCGGCGCTCGTCGACCAGCTCCTTGTGCATCAGCGCGATCTGCCCGGCCGGCCCGCCGAAGGAGAGCAGGCCGATCTTGAGCCAGACCCGCGCCGCCTCTGCGAGCGTCGGCGTGGCAGGGGCGGCTGTCGCCGCCCCTTCGTTCGTCACGGTCGTCATCGCCCGTCCTCAGTTCTTCACCGGCACGGACGGCCAGTTGTGGGTTTCCTCGCTCGCGTCACGGCACCAGCGATAGAAGGCGTCGTAAAGCAGCATGCCGGCGTCGAGCTGTGCCAGATCGTCACGATACATCCGTGACAGGCCGAGCGAAGCGGCAAGGAAGCCCGCCGCCTGCGGCACGAGGTCGAGCCGGGCCGTGTCGGCCGCCCGCACGATCGTCGCGAGCTGGTCGAGCGCCGGCGATGACAAGCCGAATTCCTCGATCATCGTGTCGAAGCTGCAGCGCTCGCCGCGATGGCCCCAGAACACGCCGTCGATGTCGAACGGCGTCGCCCCGAAGCGGTCTGCGACATCAGGCACCTCCGAAGCCGAGACGAAGAGGAAGACGGCATCACGGTCGACGAAGCGGCGGATCAGCCAGGGACAGGCGATGCGGTCGACCTTGGGCCGCGCCCGCGTCACCCAGAGCGTGCGCCCTTTGGCATCGCGCTTCGGCAGCGTGCCGGTCTCGACGAGCAGCCCGCCTGCCTCGCGCCAGGCCTCGAAGCCCCCTGCGAGATTCTCCGCCTCGACGCCCTCATGGCGCAGCCAGGCGGCGACGCCCTCGCTGAGCTTCTGGCCGCGCTGGCAGATGACGACGACCTTGAGGCCGACATAGGCATTCGCCCAGTCGGCGACGTCGCGATGGCTGCGGCGTTCCGAGGCCGGCAGCAGCCGCGGATCCGCGGCGACATCCTCGTCGATGCGGACATCGACCAGCACCGGCGCATCGGGCAGGCCGACGAGCCGGGACAATTGCGCAGGCGTGATCTGGATATTGGAAGACATGAGCGTCCATCCTTGCACGAAGGAGAGTGGACGCGATCCTTGGGCTGACGCCTCACGGGGCGGTCGCGATGAGCCCCTATGGGGAGTTTAAACCATCCGGCCTGTGCGGCGTCAACGGCGATCCGACCGTTCGACCAGGGTCAGTCTGTGCAAGACCTGTACGGGCGGCCAAGAGACGCAATCCACACTGTCGAATCTCAGCTCGAATGCATCGAACGGTCGCGAAACCAGCTTCAGGGCATCTGATCGCCTCGAAACCGGAATCGCCATCGCGACGGTCAGATGAGGCTTCCACTGTTCCGGAGCATAGTGGGGATCACAAGGCGGCGTGTTCGACTCCAGCGCCGCATGCAGCCTGCGATGCAGGTCGAGCAGGCGCTGGTCGCGTCGTGGCGCCAACCAGAGCACGAGCGGCTCGATGTCGAAGAAATCGACCCGATCGAAACATAACGAGACCGCGGCTTGGCCGTCGAACACCGCCATGCCCTGTCGGAGCACGGAGGGATCGATCGCTGAATAGCGCGTCAGCGTCAGGTGAGGCCGATAGCCGAGCGCTCGGATCGATGGCACGCCTTCCAGGGCCGAAGCCCGGTCGGCCTGTTCCCAGAAGGGCTTTGCTGCTGAGCTTGCACACAAGGTGATGCCCAGCATGGCTCTCCCCTCACCTCCGCCTTACCGCCGGACCATCAATCCAGCCGGCTCACCAGCAGCTTGTCGATGCGCCTGCCGTCGAGATCGACCACCTCGAAGCGCCAATGGCCCTTCTCGAAGCTCTCGCCGACATTGGGTAGCCGGTTCATCTCGGCCAGCACGAAGCCGGCGACGGTCTGGTAGTCGGCATCGCGCGGCACATGGATGCCGAGCTCGTGCGAGAACTCGTCGACCTGCATCCAGCCCGCGACCAGGAAGGAGCCGTCGGCACGCGTGACGATCGCCGGTTCCTCCTCGTCCTCGTCCTGGAAGGCGCCGGTGATCGCTTCCAGCACGTCGCTCGAGGTGATGATCCCCTCGAAATGCCCGTACTCGTCGAAAACCAGCGCCATATGGACATGGGTGGCGCGGATCGCGCGCAGCACGTCGAGCGCGCCGGTGGTGTCGAGCACGACCGGAGCCTCGCGGACCAGGCTGCGCAGTTCGACCTTGTCGTCGGCGAGCGCCTCGAACAGCTCCTTCATCTCGATGATGCCGATGATCGAATCGGCCTCGCCATCCTGCACCGGGAGGCGGTTGCGCCGCGTCGACCGGATCTGCGCACGGATCTCGTCGAGCGTGTCGGAGAGATCGATCACCTCGACCTCGCGGCGCGGCGTCATCAGCGCCCTTGCCGAGCGGTCGGCGAGGCGCATGACGCCCGAGATCATCTCACGCTCGTCGCGCTCCAGCACGCCGGCATTCTCGGCCTCGGCGATGATGGTGCGGACCTCCTCCTCAGTGACCGTCTCCTCCGATTCGCCCTTCTGACCGAGCAGCGCCAGCACCAGCTTGCCCGACGTGTCGAGCAGCCAGACGAGCGGCGAAGCGATCTTGGCCAGCACCATCATCGCTGGCGCGACGCGCGAGGCGACGCGCTCAGCATCGCGCAAGGCGATCTGCTTGGGCACCAGTTCGCCGATGATCAGCGAGAGATAGGTGATCAGGACGACGACCGTGCCGACGCCGAGTGCATCGGCCGCGGCATTGGAAAATCCATGCGTGCCGAGCCATTCCGACAGGCGCGCGCCGAGCGTAGCGCCAGAGAAGGCGCCGGAAAGCACGCCGACCAGCGTGATGCCGATCTGCACTGTCGAGAGGAAGCGGCCCGGATTTTCGGCGAGCCGGATCGCTTTCGCGGCCCCTTTGCTGCCTTGATCGCTGAGGACTTTCAGCCGTGCCGGGCGGGACGAGACAACCGCGAGTTCCGACATGGCAAGCACACCGTTGATGACGGTGAGGACGATGACGACCAATATCTCCGTTAACAAAACCGGCTCGGGGGCTGCAGGACCGCCATCTGTATCGGCCTGCTTCTTTGCCGCTTATAACGCATTGACGGCCGAACGCGATGGGAGAAGAGGATGACCCAGGACGATTCCCGCCAGTTCGCCCCGGCGACGCAGCGCAACCGCGAGCCGATCCTCGCCGTGCTGCGCGACGTTCTGCCTGCACAGGGGCTGGTCCTCGAGGTCGCCAGCGGTTCCGGCGAGCACGCAATCCACTTCGCCAATGCCTTCCCGAACCTGACCTTCCAGCCGAGCGACCCCGATCAGGCCGCACTCGCCAGCATCGATGCCTGGGCCGGCGAGAGCACCCTGCCGAACCTGCGGCCGGCCATCCGTCTCGACGCGACCGCGTCGCGCTGGCCGGTCACGGAGGCCGATGCGATCCTGTGCATCAACATGATCCACATCTCGCCCTGGGCGGCGGCCGAAGGGCTGATCCGGCAGGCTGCGCAGCTCCTGCCGGCGGGTGGGCCGCTCTATCTCTACGGCCCCTATCGCCAGAGCGATGTGCCGCTGGCGGCAAGCAACGCCGTCTTCGACGACAGCTTGCGCCGGCGCAATCCGAAATGGGGCCTGCGCGAGCTCGATGCCGTGGCCGAATTGGCGAGGGTCGCCGGCTTCAACGAGCCGCAGGTGACGGCGATGCCGGCGAACAATCTCAGCGTCGTGTTTCGGCGTCTCTAGCCGAGTCGTCCCGGGCGGAGCGCAGCGTAGACCCGGGACCCATGCTCGAACCTCGTTCGGAAAAGCTCAGGCATGGATCCCGGTCGGCGCGGCTATCGCCGCTTGTCCGGGATGACCCGAAAGAGGTGATTCACCCCCCGTCGCAGCTCGTCTCCTGCGTCGCGCAGATGCGATCGACCCAGGCGCGAAAGCGACCGGGCTCCGCTCCGGCCTTCGCAGCCGGTTTGATCTCCAGCCCGGACAGGACCTCGCTGTCAGCCGGCAGTCCGTACTCGACCAGGACCCATTTGCCGCTGCAGCCGAGAAGGCGGCCGTTCTGGACGAAGGCGTCGCCATCGAAGCTCGCCCCGTCATGGCCGGACAGCACGGGCGGCGCCTTGGCGTCCGACCGCTGCCGGCCGGCAGTGGCTTGCGACTTCACCGTCAGCTTGCGCCCGCTCACCCAGCCCGAGCCCTTGAACATCGGCCGCGGCGGGGCATCGGTCAGCATCTCGTTGTCGCGCGCCTTGGCGATCCGGAACCAGCCATTGGCGCCGGCCGAGACCTCGACCTCGACCATGGCGCGCACCGGCGGGTCGTCGCCGCTGAGCTTCACCGGCGGCAGGGTGCCGAGCACCTTGTGAGTCGTGCCCGGCCCGGCGCGGACATTCAGCCCCTCCGGGTCGGTCTCGCTGACGAAGGCGCCGAAGGAGCAGGCGACCTGCCCGGTTGGAGCCGGCGCGACCGCTTCGGATTGCGCCTGCGCCGCCGGGACGGCGAGCAACAGAGCAGCCGTCAGGCCGGCGGCAAGAGCCTCACGACGCAGCATTGACCAGCACATAATAGAAGGCGTTGGGCTTGCCGACCGCCTTGAGGAAGGTGGGATAGCGATTCTTCGGGATGGTCTGGCAGCCGGCCGACCAGGTGTTGGGCTCGAGCACATTGTCCGCCCCGCCGCGGTGGATATACATGCTCGTCCCCGCCCCCGACGGGTCGATCCGGCTCTTGTCGTCCTGGGTGAAACGGCCGTCGCCATCGGTGTCGCGCTCGGCGACCTGGGTGTCCTTCACCTGGAAGGCGCGGTCACCGAGGAAGCCGCCCTTCTTCTCGAAATAGCGGTAGGTGCCCTCGGTCAGGCGGCCGGCGTCCTTGATGCCGTCCTTGTTGATGTCGACGCCATCGGCCTTCCTGAAGCCGACCCCCTTGTAGCGCTTGTCGCCGCTGCCGGCGCGCTGAGAATACTGTGCGCCCGGCTCGGTGCAGATCGGGAAGCTCGTAAGCTCGCGGAAGCGCCCGGTCCGGCGCATCACCACGACGAGGTCGTCATAGGAGCCCTTGCCGTGATTGGCGATCGTGCTGCTCTCCTTGCGCAGCGCCAGCAGGACGAGGCGGCCGAAGCGAAGGTCGAAGCGCGCATCGGTCGAGCCGAAGCGCCAGAAGATCGCCGAATAGGAATCGAAGGCCTGTTTCGGCGTGCGGAATTGCGGACGGTCGGCCGAAGGGCGGCGGAAGCGCGCGTCGAGGACCTCGCTGTAGAAGTCGCGCCATTCCCGTATGGCCCGCAACCGCGTCTCGGCGGCCGGGCTCAGATTCACCTCGACGACGCGCCAGAAGAAATCCTGCAGGCCGGGCGGCACCGCATCGACGATGTCGCGCCAGCGCGAGAAGGCGATGACGCGATCCTGGCGCAGGCAACGGTCGAACTGCCGGGCGAAATTGCCGAAATCAAGCTCGGCGAGATCGGGGCGCCGGGCGCTCATGCCTCGCCATCCGTTCGCTGGAATGGGCGCATCGAACCCTCCACCGCTGCATCATCGGACAGACCATAAGGCAACGCCGCTCGAAGGTCAGGCGGCGAGCAACCGGTCCGTCAGCAGATTGTGGAGGTCTGAGGGGCTTTCGCTAGAGCATTTTCGAGCGAAGTGGATACCGGTTCGCGTAAAGAAAATGCGGTAGATCAGAGGCTCAGAGCACCATCGGCAGCACGAAGAAGCCACCGATGACGATCACGGCCAGCGCCAGCGCCGTCATCGGCAGGTGCTTCTCGATGAAGATGCGGATGTCGTCGCCGTAATAGCGCAGCGCCACCGCGATCATCGCGAAGAAGGTGACGCGCGAGATCACCATGCCGACCGTGAACTTCCAGATGTCGAAATGCAGGAAGCCGGACATGATCGTCACGATCTTGAACGGGATCGGCGTCAGCCCCTTGGTCAGCAGCACCCAGAACCAGTAGTCCTGCGAGGTATGGATCAGGTGCGCGGCCTTCTCCTGCAGTCCGTAGATGCCTATCAGCCAGGCGCCGACCGATTCATAGAGCAGCGCGCCAATGGCATAGCCGAGATAGCCGCCGGTCACCGCGCCGAGCGAGCAGACGCCGGCATAGAACCAGGCTCGGTCAGGCCGCGCGATGCACATCGGGATCAGCAGCGGGATCGGCGGCAGCGGGCTCACCGAGCTTTCGACGAAGGTGATGGCGAACAGCAGCCAGGGCGCGGCCGGGTGTGACGCGTAGGAAACGCACCAGTCGTAAGCACGCTTGAGCATGTAGGGGAAACCGTTCCTGGGTTCTCGCGCCGGTTGCAGGGCTGCCCTGCGTTCTATGCATTAATCCACTTGGCGCGATCAGACCACTAATCTCTTGGGCTAGAGTCAATCGCGCATGTCTCCGTCAATTGCGCGACGGATTCGTGACGAGATTGCGGGAGCGGCTCAGGCGAGCCGCTCCAGCGCCTCCCTGATCTTGAGCTTGCGGGCTTCGGCCGCTGCCTTGCGCTCGCGGTTCTCCTCGACGATCTCCTCGGGCGCGCGCGCCATGAAGTCGGGATTGCCGAGCTTGCGCTCGACCGCGACGATATCCTGGTCGAGCTTGCCGAGCTCCTTGGTCAGGCGCGCCCGCTCGGCGTCGAGATCGATGATCCCGGCCAGAGGCAGCGCCGCGACCTCGCCGCGCACGATGATCTGCGCCGACTGACCGGGCGCCTGCTCGGCGAACTCGATCGCGGAGAGCCGCGCCAGCCGCTCGATCATCGGCGCCCAGGCCTCGACCGCCGCCTTCGTCGCATCGCTCGCCTTGACCAGCACCAGCGGCACCTGCGTCCCGCCCGGCACATTGGTTTCCGAACGGATCGAGCGGATGTCGGAGATCAGGTCGACGACGAAGCCGATCTCGGCCTCCGCCTTCTCATCGACCAGTGCCGCGAGCTCCGGCCAGCGCGTCAGGCAGACCAGCCCCGCCTCCCCGGCCGGAACGGCGCGGGGGGCGCCGGCATTGGCCTTCTGCGCCCAGAGCTCCTCGGTCAGGAACGGCATGAACGGATGCAGCAGCTGGCAGATGAGGTCGATGACATGGGCGACGGTCGCCTGCGTCTCCGCCCGCGCCGCGGTACCGGCGGCATCCAGCTCCTCGGCCTGCAGCACCGGCTTCGACAGTTCGAGATACCAGTCGCAGAACTGGCCCCAGACGAAGCGATAGGCTGAATCCGCCGCCTCGTTGAACTTGAAGCTCTCGATACCGGCCGCAACGGCCTCCGCCGTGCGCGCCGCCTCGGAGAGAATCCAGCGGTTCAGCGGCTGCTTGACCGCAGCCGGATCGAAGCCCTCCGCCCGTAGGCAGCCATTGATCTCGGCGAAGCGCGCCGCGTTCCAGATCTTGGTCGCGAAGTTGCGGTAACCCTCGACGCGCGAAGTCGCGAGCTTGATGTCGCGTCCCTGCGCCGCCATCGCCGACAGCGTGAAGCGCAGCGCATCCGCCCCGTACTTGTCGACGAGCACCAGCGGGTCGATCACGTTGCCCTTCGACTTCGACATCTTCGCGCCCTTCTCGTCGCGAACGATGGCGTGGATGTAGACGTCCTTGAACGGCACTTCGTCCATGAAGTTGAGGCCCATCATCATCATCCGGGCGACCCAGAAGAAGATGATGTCGAAGGCAGTCACCAGCGTCGCGGTCGGGTAATAGCGCTCGAGCTCCGGCGTCTCCTCCGGCCAGCCGAGCGTCGAGAACGGCCACAGCGCCGAGGAGAACCAGGTGTCGAGCACGTCCTCATCGCGCTTGAGCTCGACCGCGCCGCCATAGTGGGCGAGCGCGAGCGCCTGTGCGCCGGCTTCCGATTCGGCGACGAAGCATTCGCCGTCCGGCCCGTACCAGGCCGGGATCTGGTGGCCCCACCAGAGTTGGCGCGAGACGCACCAGGGCTCGATGTTCTCGAGCCAGTCATTGTAGGTCTTGGTCCAGCTTTCCGGCGTGATCCTGGTCTTGCCGTCCCTGACCGCCCCGAGCGCGCGCTGCGCCAGCGGGTAGACATCGACATACCACTGGTCGGTGAGCCAGGGCTCGATCACCACGTCCGAGCGGTCGCCATGCGGCACGGTGTGCGTGTTCGGCTCGACCTTGCGCAAGATGCCGCGCGCCGCCATCAGCCCGACCACGGCCTTGCGTGCGGCGAAGCGGTCCAGGCCGTCCAGCGCCAGCGTCTCGGCCTCGGGCGCCGCGCCTTCCAGGAAGTCGGCATTGTCCTGAATCAGGATGCGAGCTTCCCCGTCCAGGATATTGACGACCCTCAGCGAATTGCGCTTGCCGACATCGAAGTCGTTGAAGTCGTGCGCCGGGGTGATCTTGACCGCGCCGGTGCCCTTCTCCGGATCGGCATAGTCGTCGCCGAAGATCGGGATGACGCGCTTGACCAGTGGCAGAACGGCGTTCCTGCCGATCAGGCCCTTGAGGTTTTCGTTCTCCGGATGCACCGCGACGCCGGTGTCGCCCAGCATCGTCTCCGGCCGGGTGGTCGCGACGGTGATGTAGGTTGCCGGGTTCTCGGGATCGTAGGCGGTGCCTTCGATCGGGTAGTCGAAATAATAGAGATGGCCGTTCGGATCCTTGGCCAGCGCCTTCTCGAGCTTGCCGGCGTCGAACGCCTCCTCTCCGTCGCGCTGCCATTTGAACGTGCCGGTCTTCTCGATCTGCAGCACCTCGAGGTCGGAGATCGCGGTCTGGAATTTCGGGTCCCAGTTCACCAGCCGCTTGGCGCGGTAGATCAGCCCCTGCTTGTGCAGGCCGACGAAGACCTTGAGGACCGCGGCCGAGAGGCCCTCATCCATGGTGAAGCGCTCGCGCGACCAGTCGCAGGACGCGCCGAGGCGCTTCAGCTGGTTGACGATCGTCCCGCCCGATTCTTCCTTCCACTTCCAGACCTCGGCCAGGAAAGCCTCGCGGCCCATGGTCCGGCGATCGGTCTTGTTCTCGGCCGCGAGCTTGCGCTCGACCACCATCTGTGTCGCGATGCCGGCGTGGTCGGTGCCCGGCTGCCAGAGCACGTCCTTGCCGCGCAGGCGCTCGAAGCGGCAGAGCACATCCTGCAGCGTGTTGTTGAGCGCATGGCCCATATGCAGAGAGCCGGTGACGTTCGGCGGCGGGATCACGATGCAATAGGGCTCGGCCCCAGGCGCGGCCCCGCGCCCCGCCTTGAAGGCGTCCGCCTCCTCCCAGGCCTTGCTGATGCGCGCCTCGACGGAGGCCGGCTCGAATGTCTTGTCCATCATCGCTCTGCTCGAACGCCAAACGGCCGGGGAGCCTGCCCCGGCCGCGAAAACGAAAGCCAAAAGGTCTGCGGTCTTAAGAGCCTATGCAACGCCCCCGCGTCAACGCTTTCCAGATGGGGAGGCGCGGCCGCCCGCGCCAGTACGGTCGGCAAGCATGCTTGCGCACGGCGGGTTCGGGGAGCCGGCGCGCCCAGGCGATCATCTAGCAAGGCTCTGCCTCGACAGTCCGAGACGGAACCCCGGCCCCGCTTCCGTAGTTGGGAGAAGGACTGCAGAAGGAGCCGAGACATGACCCGCAAGAGGGACCAGGACCGCGCCTGGGAGCTGATCGAGGAGATCGGTCTGTGCATGCTCGTCAGCCACGACGAAGGCGGCGAAATCCTGCGCGCTCGCCCGATGAGCGCCCATCCGCGCCGTGACGAGGATGCGATCTATTTCCTGACCGATCTGCGCTCCCACAAGGATGACGAGATCGAGATCAACGAGACTGTCTGCCTCTGCTTTTCCGGCAGCGGCTCCCACACCTATGTCTCGGTTTCCGGCACCGCCAATCTGCTCGACGATCGCCTCCGCGTCGCCGAGCTCTGGTCACCGGCGGCGCGCGCCTTCTGGGAGAGCAAGGACGATCCGAACATCCGCATCCTCAAGGTCCGCCCCAGCCTGGCGGAATTCTGGGACAGCCCGGGCAAGATCGTAACCACGGTGAAGATGGCGGCCGCAGCCATCTCCGGCTCGCGGCCCGATCTCGGCAGCAACCGCAAAGTCCTGCTCTGAGGGGGCGATAATGAGACTTCTCGTTCATTTGGTCGGCGCCTGGGTCGCGTCGGAAGCAGCGTCCGGCCGCTATCCTCGCCCCCTGTCGCTCGGGATGCAGCTATTGGTCTCGCGGCTCGGCCCGCAGACGGCGCTGATGGCGCTTGCCGGCTATGCCATCCAGAGCCTCAACGAAGGCGGAGCTTTCGGACCGCGCCGCGAAGCGGCCCGGAAGCGGCGTCGTTAAAGCGCATTGTCGTCACGCGGAACCGCATCGTCATCCTGGGCGAGCGAAGCTCGACCCGGGATCCATCGTAGAGCTCCGCAGCCTTACGACGGATTCCGGAGCTGCGCGACTTCGCCTCCTGTCCGGGATGACGGCGTGCTCCCGAGGAAGATCAGCGTGCTCTAGAAGCGTTCAGCGCCGCCCGCCGCGGGCGACGCGCTCGATCTCGGCCCGGACCAGCCGCTCGACCATGGCCGGCAGGTTGTCGTCGAGCCAGGTCTTGAGCATCGGCTTGAGCATCTCCTTGACCAGATCCTCCAGCGTGCGCGCATTGTTGCTGAGCACGGTGTTGGCGAGCGCGCCGAAGGCGTTCTGCACGGCAGCGCCGGTCTGGTCGGAGATCAGCGCCGACATATCGACGGGCGCCGGCTGCTGCGGCTGGATCGGAGGCGGCACGAAGGCCTGGAGCTGAGGCGGTTCCGGCTCGGGCGCAGGCTGCGCCGCGGCCTGCGGCTCGACGAAGTCGATATCGTCCGCCGATGCTTCGACAGGCGCGGCCGCGGCCGGCTCTTCCTCTATGCGCTCGGCCTCGGCGCCAAGATCGAGCACGTCGTCCTCGATCGACTCCGGTTCGGGTTCAGGCTCGGGCTGTGGAGCCAGTGCGACCGGCTCCGGAGCGGCCTCCTCCGGCGGCGCGGCAGGCTTCTCGTCATCGGCGATGATCCGCCGGATGGAGGCGAGAATTTCCTCCATCGAAGGTTCATTGGCCTTGGGCTGCGCGCTCATGCTGATTCCGGTCACTCGACTCAAGGGACGCCTATGGAATCAGTGCGCCCCGCTGCATGAGTATTTCACCGGAAAACCGGCAGGCAAGGCGGCTGGAGGCCGGCCCACAGGAGAAATCCGGAGTGTTGCGCCGGTGCTGCGCTGTCGTTCCGGCGGGCCGCCTCAGCCAAGCGCCGGGAATCTGGAACCGAGGCCAGGTGCCGACGCCCTTCCGGAGGCAGCGACCGTTCCGGGCACAGGCCTTGGGCCTGTCCCGGAAGGACCAGCGGTTCTCAGGTCAACGAAAGCCGGCTCAGCGACCGTCCGGCGTCTGCGTGCCCCAGAGCAGGCCCTTGACCTGATCGTAGTGCTTGCGGGAGTCGTAGATTTCCGCCTTGAGCCGCAATGTCTCGGCCGAAAGCTTGCCGATCGCGGAGAGGACGGCATAGGACGCCACGACCCGATCGCGCTGCGCCGTGACCAGCGTCGAGCGGGCGCTGACCAGTTCCTGCTGGGCGTTGAGCACGTCAAGCGTGGTGCGCTGGCCGACCTTGGCCTCTTCGCGCACGCCGGCGAGCGCGGTTTCGGCCGCCTGCACCTGCGCCTGCGCGGCGGTGATCTGCGCCTTGGCCGCATCGTGCGCGCCCCAGGCGGACACGACCGCGGCGCGAACGTTGTCGCGCGAGGTGTCGACCTCGATCCGGCGCTGCCCGGCCGTCTCCTTGGCCTGGCGCGTCCGCGAATAGACCTGCCCGCCCTCATAGATCGGGATGGTCAGCGTCGCGACGGCGCTGGCCGAGGTACGGTTGTCGCCGAAGAACTGGTTGTCGTAGCGCTGCTGCACGAGGCCGCGTACGCCGACGACCGGATAGAGATCGGCCTCGGTGACCTTGACCTGCAGCTCCGCCGCATCGACGCCGTGCAGCGCCGCGATGATCGCCGGATGCCCCTGCAAGGCGCCGTTCAGCGCGGCCGGCAGCGACTTCGGCAGCAGGTTCTCCACCGGCCGGCCGGGGGCGAGCTGCTTCGGCTCGGCGCCGACATTCTGGCGATAGCGCGCGATCGAGGTCTTGAGATTGGATTCCGCCAGGATCGCCTGCGACTGCGCCGAGGACAGGCGCGCCTCGGCCTGGGCCACGTCGGTGCGCGTCACCTCGCCGACCTGAAACCGGTCCTTGGTCTGGCGCAGCTGCTCCTCCAGCACCTCGACGTTGTTGCGGTTGAGGTTGAGGATCGCCGTGTCGCGCAGCACGTTCATATAGGACGTCGCCGCGTCGAGCAGGACGTTCTGCTCGGTGTTGCGCAGGGTGGCGCGCGCCGCCAGCACCTGCGATTCGGCCTGGCTGACGGTGCTGCGGGTCTTGCCGCTGTCGAAGATGTTCTGGTCGATCTGCAGCCCGGCACCGCGCGGATTGAGGCGCGCGAGATTGCGGCTATGCGCACTGCCGCTGCCCTGCGCATTGAACGGGGTGTCGCTCTCGGTGATGCTCGCGCCGATATCGGCCGAGGCCGTGATGCGCGGCCGGTAGCCGGAGAGCGCCTGCGGCACGTTCTCGTTGGTGGCGCGCACTGCGGCGCGCTGCGCATTCAGCGTCGGATTTGCCGAATAGGCACGCCCCAGCGCCGCGTCCATCGTCTGCGCCAGCACCGGGGAGCCCGTCACGGCTCCCAGCATGCCGGCCACCAGCAGACGGCTGGCGGTCTTCTTCAAGGTCGGTCGCGTTACAATCACTGGACGCCTCTTGTGCGGACTCTAGTCACGCCCAGGCATCGCCCCAGCCTCGGCACTCGATTTAAAATCATAAGCTTCGCAGCTCGTCTCGCCAATGTTGCGGGACGAACCGGCCGCTTTTCAATTCCATACTGCCGCAAAAATGCGACACTTCGCCGGCGATTAATACCGACGACGTACCTCTCTGGGGACAATCGGCCACTCAGAGCGCGAACACCTCAGCTTTCCGGAACTCGCGCAGCGCAGGCGCCGCCGCATCGAAGACCGGCCGGCCGGAGAGCGATTCGCCCGCTTTCCGGTAAAGCATCACGCGCGCCGAACGTCCGGCGCCCTCGATCACGACCAGACGTCCGCCCTCGCGGACATGGTGGAAGATCGGCTCGGGCTGCGTCTCGCAGGAGCCGCTGACCAGGATCGCGTCAAAGCGGCGCTCCTTCGGCAGGCTCGCGACCAATTCGGCGGCCACGACCCCCGGCTGGGCGAAGGCGGTGCGCGCCAGCGCCAGCGCGGCCTCGTCCGGCTCCAGCAGCGTCGTCCTGGCGCCCATCTCCGCCATCAGCGCCGCGCCATAGCCCGAGCCACCACCATATTCGAGGGCTTCCTCGCCCGGCTGCAGATCGAGAACCTGGATCATCCGCGCCGTCACCATCGGCGCCGGCAGCGCCCGGCCGGTGCCCGGCAGCGGCTCCTGGCGGTCGAGATAGGCCAGATGCGACAGTTCGCCCGGCAGGAAGGCCTCGCGCGGCACCGTGTCGGCCGCGGCGAGCACGGCGCGATCGGTCACGTCATAGGTGCGCAACTGGCAATCGACCATCATGCGCCGCAGTTCGGCGAAGCTGCTCATACTCAAATCTCCGGAGGAAGGCACCCGGACGGGCACCTCGAGCCTGCCCGCGGTTTTTGGGCGAGGCCGCCGTAAAAGGCAAGGCCGGGTGAAGGCGCCGGCTCGTTCGAATGAAGGATGCAGCCCTCCAGGCATCGTCGCAATGCTGCTCACCCAACGTTCGCGGGCGGTCCTCACATGCCTTTTCCTTTCATCGCGGGTGACGAGCCATGACAGCAAAGCCTCTCCTCTGGTCGGCACTGGCACTGGCCTGCCATCTCGCCATGCCGGCGCTGGCCCAGGATCATCCCCTGCTCGGCCGTTTCCAGGGGTCGCAGCAGGTCGGCTTCAAGGAGGCGGCCTTCGACGAGGCCCGGATTATCACCGGCCCGATCGACGAACGCAGCTCGCGAGAGCAGAGCGGCGCCGGCTGGCAGAGCGTCGAGGGCAAGGTCTTCACGCTCTACTACAAGCTGCCGCCCGGCCGCACCGGCCTGGAGGCGCTGCGCAACTATCAGGCGAGCCTGACCGGCGCCGGCTTCGAGATACCCTTCACCTGCTCGACCGAGGCCGGGACCTGCTTCAGCGACGGGCGCAAATATCCCGGCCTTTTCCTTGGCCTGGCGCTGGACGGGACCACCGATCTGCCGAAGCTGCAGCTCGGCGATTTCGTCCGCAATTTCTTCGGCAATGGCAATGGCCGCTATCTCTACGCAAGGCTGAACCGGCCGGGCGGCGCAGTCCATGTCAGCCTCGCCTTCTCCGAGGATGAGAGCCGGGGCCGCACGGTGATCGCCCGTGTCATCGAAGCGGGCGCGATGCAGACGGGCCAGATCCAGGTGGTCGAGGCCAGCCAGCTCGGCCGCGAGATCGATCAGAATGGCCGAACGAACGTCTATGGCATCCTGTTCGACTACGACAGGGCCGACATCAGGCCGGAATCGCAGCCTCAGCTCAAGGCGATCGCCGAACTGCTGGGCAAGAGCCCGGCCCTGCGGCTGGACGTGGTCGGCCACACCGACAACCAGGGCAGCGCCGCCTATAATCTCAAGCTCTCGGACATGCGTGCCTTCTCCGTCGTAGCCGAGCTCGCGACCCGCTACGGCATCGATCGCAGCCGCCTCAACGCCCTCGGCAGGGGGCTGGAGCAGCCTGTCGCATCGAATGCCGACGAAGCTGGCCGGGCGCGCAATCGCCGCGTCGAACTGGTCCGGCGCTGAGCCGTGGGCAGCAACGCCGTCCTAGCGCTTCCGCATCGGCAACTCCGCCGCCCGCAACAGGGCGGCGACCTGACTTTGCTGCCTTGTCCCGGTCTTCCAGAAGACCCGGGCCAGATGGGTGCGCGCCGTCGTCATCCTGATGCCCTGCTGCCGCGCCAAGTCTATCAGGGACAGGCCGGAGGCCAGCCCCAGCGCCAGCTTCGCTTCGGCTTCGGTCAGGTCGAACATCTGCCTCACGGCGGCGAGGCCGCCGCCGGCCGGTTCGAGCGGACGCGCCACGAGCATGACATCGTTCATCCGCCCGGGCAGGGCATAGGCCGCAGGCAGCGGCGTAACGCAGAGCGAGACGTCACATGCCGCCCCGGTGCGCGCCCGCAGCAGCATCTGCCCGCGCGCGCCGGCGAGGTCGCTCGCCCCGGCAACCAAATCCTTGAGCCCGCTTTGCTCGGGCGCCGCGCGGGCCCACAATCTGCCGCCTCGCAGGCCGAGAGGCCCCGCCGGATCGGCCAGCAATTCGTCGCCGGCAGCGTTCGCATAGGCGAGCTGCAGGTTACGATCCACGATGATGACGGCGAGCGAGAGTTCGTCGAGCGCCCGGCGCGCCATCTCACGCTCGATGCTGACGCCTCCGAGCTGCTGATGCAGCAACGTCACGCGTCGCATCACTCCCGCCACCCGCTCGAACAGTTCGAACTCGGCGGCGTCGAACGGCTCCTGCCGGCGTCCGCGTTGGACGTCGAACATCCAGAACGAGCCGTCGATATCGAGCACGCGGCTGGCCATCCCGCCAAACATGTCCTGCGGCGCCATCCATTCGCGCCACAGGCGGCTGTTACGGAAGTCCTCGCCGAACAGGATGTGATCCCGATAGGCCGAGCCGATCGGCACCGACGCGACCCGCGCGCTGAAACGCACGGCATCCGGCATCAGCTCGCGATAGAGGAAGGCGTTGAGGTCCGGATCCGACGCGTTGGTGATCGCATCGTCGGGATGCGAATCCGGGCCGAAATAGCCGAGGCAGATCTTGGAGCCGTCGAAGAGATGGCGGACCATCTCGATCGCGCCGGGCATCTGGCGGAAGTCGAGCGCCGCATCCAGGAGACCGTCGACGGCGCCGGTGACCGCATCGAGATTCGCCCGCACCATCAAAGCCCTCGGCCAGCCATACGCTTTGCCGGCGAAACCTGGCCTTCCCCCTCGGCCCGGCATCGTCCGCTACGGCACCGGCCGCGGAATGCGGCCGAATAATCAGGCTAACCTCATGATCCGGCGGCGCAAAGCCTAAATCTTCCCATGGGTTACTCGGGCCCTGGGGCCGGTTTCTTTTCGCTCAGGCCAGCCGCCGACGTGCCTTCAGCACCTCGTCGGCCTCCAGCAGCGTCTCGAAGGCGTAGACGAACTTGTCGTCCAGCGTGTCGCCGTACCAGATCTCCGGCACGATCGTGCGGAAGCGGCTCTCGAGCAGGTCGGCCAGGGCCTGCGTATCCTTCATCCACTCCAGCATGTCGGCATAGAGGTTGAAGTTGCTCGGCGTCGGGAAGCGGGCGACGAGGTCCTCGAAGCCCTGCTTGACCAGGACGGGATCGCAGAGCGTGTCCTCGAGTTCGTGCTCCCCGACCTCGGTATTGGCCGCCTGGATCAAGGCATAGAAGCCGTAGCCGAAGCGGTCCTTGGTCAATTCGGCGGCACGCCGGGCGAAGACTTCGAGATCATGCTCGTCGCGGCCGAGCCAGCGCGGCATGATCATCCGGGCGAAGTTGCGGCACAGGTCGATATTGTAGCGATCGAGCGCCCAGGCCGCCTCGAAGCGGCGCTGATACTCGCTGAAGGAGCCGGTCTCGGCGCCGCGCCGGAAATGGCTGGCCCTCCAGGCGAAATCATCGGGATCGGGCTGGCTGTCGAGCACCGCATCCGCCTGCTGCAGGAACCTGCGAAACTGCTCGGCCTGATCCATGTTGACATCGGCGGCGCAGGCGGTCCCACGCCAGGCATAGGCGGTCACCCGCAGCGCATCGGCATAGGTCGCCGCCGAGAAGGGCGAGGGGTCGTTGCGGAAATAGGCGGCGAAGCCGTCGAGCAGCGCCTCGTGCCGCGGCCCGGCTTCGTCGCCGTCGGGAAGCGCCATGAACTCTTCGAGGAACCAGTCCTTCATCAGGAGGTAGCGCGGCTTGCCGTTCTCGGCGAGATCGCCTTGCACCCGTGCCGCCTCGAAGGCGGCGCGATAGGCCGGAAAATCCCGTTCCTGCCAGGCCCGGCGCATCGCATCGCGCTCGCCGAAGAGGCGCGGGATCTCGTCGTGCAGGAACAGCGAATGCAGATCGTAGTCCCGCAGCAGAATCTCGTAGTTGGTCAGTTCCTCGGCCGGCTCCGCTGCCGGCCTGCCCAGCATCTTGTCGCGCACGCTGCGGACGAGATCCTTCCAGCCCATGCCGCCCCCTTCCCCGCCCCGCCGGCGCGACACATGGCCGCTTCGCCTCGATGCCGCGCCCTTGCGGAAATCTGCGCCGCTCTCGCCATATTCGTCTTCGATCCGCCGCGCCTCTTCGCGCCGGCACGCGATATCTCCATCACAGGCGAACGATCGGGCAAGCCGGGCGTTTCAGCCGGGTGGCAAAGACTGAGGTGACATGCACTTTTCATCCGGACGGCAAGAGCTGAGAGCCGCTTTCAAACGAATCGAGGCCGAGCTCCCTCCCCGCCTCGCCAAGGCGATGCGCTGGCTCCGGCATCGCGATTCGCGCCTGATCAGGATTCCGGCCGGCCTCGCTTTGATCATCGGCGGCATCTTTTCGTTCCTGCCGATCCTCGGGGCCTGGATGCTGCCGCTGGGCCTGATGCTGCTCGCGGCCGACATCCCGTTTCTGCAGCGGCCGATGGCGCGCTTCGCCAACTGGTGCCTGGGACTGATCGAGCGTTTCAGGAATCGCCGTCCGGGTTGATCGATCGCCAGCGCGAGCGCGGCCGCACCCGCTTAGCTTCCGCGGCAACCACCCCCAAATGGGTAGTGCAAACGTATGATGAGCGGCTACGCTTCAAAAGCTTGACCTGGCTGGAATTCGCTACGCCTGAGCCCATCGTCCAGCCAGCAAGTGCAGAAAGAATGCGGTGCGGAAGGTGAGGGATATGCTTTGGCTATCGACTCTCGATCCCCGGAATTTGCGTGCAACGAATGTGGCGCCACCACGATCGAAATCCCGGAATGGACGGACGATCAAACCGTCCTCGAATGCCAACATTGCAGGAAGCCGATCGGCAAGATCAGGCTGATACTCGCAGTGCTTGAAGCGGCCCTGGTAGACAATGAGAACAAGCCGCCAGCCGATGAGCTGAGTTCAGGAGCGCCGTGCCCGCGTCGCTTGTCACATTGACCGCGACATGGGGCTTGGCGATGAAACGGATAAATCCGCATCAGCGCTCGCCCGCGCGGCCGAGGCATTTGTACGCCGCCGCTCAGCCTGCTTCAGGCGGGGTGCTGACGATATTCTATCTTGTCTGAGGAGCAGCGCGGCGTATCGGTCGTTGCCGCGATGAAATTTGGAGGCCTCGCCCGGAATCGAACCGGGGTGCAAGGATTTGCAGTCCTCTGCGTAACCACTCCGCCACGAGGCCATCCCGGAGCGACACCGAAGCGCGCTCCTCGGCGGGCGTATAACCACATGCCGCAGCGCGCCGCAACCGAAACTCTGCCGACAATGTGAATTGACCATGGGGCAGATCGACTGCCCACGATTTTCTCCATCGCGATGCCAGCAAAAGGCTTGCGCCATCCCGGGAGCGTCGCTATACGCCCCCCACCGATCCCGGATAGCTCAGCGGTAGAGCAATCGACTGTTAATCGATTGGTCGCAGGTTCGAATCCTGCTCCGGGAGCCAGCAGTTTCAAGGGCTTGAGCGACGACCGCTTGAGCCCTTTTGCTTTCCGGGACGAAAATGGTGCGGCGCGAGAGGCAAACAGCGATGCTGCGGCTCTTCGGGTTCGAACTCACCGTGCGTCGCTCGGCCGCCCTGATCGGTTGGGGCGCGGTCGCCCTCGTCATCGTCGCGACCTTGTCCCCGATCGGCGCTCGCCCGCATATCGCGCATCTCGGACCGCAGATCGAACGTTTCGTCGCCTATCTGGTCGCCGCCGCGGCTCTCGCCGTCGCCTACCCGGCGCGCAAGGGCGTGATTCTGCTGTGCATCGTCGCCGGCGCCGCCGGGCTCGAGCTCGCCCAGCATTTCGAGGCGAGCCGGCATGCCCGGGCGCTGGACGCAGCCGTCAAGGTCATGGGCGGCGTCACCGGGCTTGCCGTGGCAGCGCTGTGCGAACGCTTCTGGTGGAAGCGCTCGCCTACCCGCGCGACCGTCAGGCACACGGACGGCGCTCCGCACCGCTGACCGCCTCGCCCTGACTACGCCGTCGGCTGAACGCTGGCGAAGGCTTCGGCGATCCGCTGCGGCGCGGCCGGGCGGGCATACATGCGCTTAAGATAACCCTGAAGGCGCGGGAAACCGTCGAGCAGCTCCTGCTCGTTCGCCCAGTCCATCAGATAGGCGGTGACGCAGTCGGTGGCCCCCATCCTGTTGCCGACGATGAACTCGCGCCCCTCCATATGGGCTTCGAGCACGGCCGCCATGAGCCGGAACTCCTCGCTGGCGAGCATGATGTCCTGCGGCAGCCGGTGCTCCTCGGGATAGAGGAAGCTGTGCTTGGTGATGCGCCAGAGCGGCTGCTCCAGCTCGGTCATCGCGAACAGGATCCAGCGATAGGTCTGAGCCCGCTCATTAAGATCATCGGGCAGCAGGCGCTTCTCCGGGAATTTCTCGGCGAGATAGAGGATGATCGCCGCCGACTCCGGCAGGACGTTGTCGCCATCGATCAGCACCGGCAGCTTGCCGGCCGGGTTGATCTTGAGGAATTCCGGCGTCTGCGCCTCGCCGCCAAGCAGGTCGACATGGATGTAATCGAACGGCACGCCGAGCTCCTTGAGGCCCCACATCGCCCGCAAGGTCCGCGTCGGCCCGAAACCATAGAGCTTCATCATCGCCTCCTCCGATACATACCGATTAGTTTGTATTGAGACCATTCCGGCTGACAGCCTTTGTCAGCAATCTCGCCCATGACCTGTCGCAGCGCCATGCTCGCGCCACCATCGCGCCTAGCGTGGCGCTCCTGAACGGCACGCACCGCGAGCGATCGCGGCGCGCGCCCGTCCCTGGAGAACCGATGCGATGCCCGCCCGTTCCCTGCTCGCGACCCCGCTGTTGCTGGCGCTCGCCGCCCCTGCCCTCGCCCAGACTGCAACGACGACAGCTGCGCCTGCCGCCACCGAGCCGACCGCGAGCAAGGCGCCCGATGCCTGCCGCCTGCTGCCGCAGGCCGACCTTGAAGCGCTCTTCCCCGGCCGGCCGATTACGGCCAAGGGCCCGACGCTGAGCCCGATCCATCGCGGCCCGCAATATGCCGAGAGCTGCATGTATTCCGTGAAACTGCCGAGCCCGACCTCGAAGCTCGACCACGCCCGCTTCGCCTCGCTCACCGTGATCCGCTGGGACGGCGTCTCGAAGGGCCGCGAGACGCCGACGCAGGCCTTCGCCTCGATCAAGGGAACGCGCGAGAAGGTCGCGGCCGATCCCAGACTGACGCTCAAGCTCGAGCCGCTCTCCGGCATCGGCGACGAGGCCTTCCAGGAGACCAACAGCTCCAGCGTGATGATCCGCGCCCGCAAGGACGATCTGATCTATACCGTCTCGCTCGATCTCTATTCCGAGCAGACCGCGCCGAACGCGCTCGCTCTGGCGAAGCAGGCGGCGGCGCGCTGGCGGGGCGGCACAGGCATGATCGATGCGCCGGCACAGATCGCCAGCAACAGCGCGGTGACGGTGCCGGCCGATACCCGCATCTCCTCCGTCGCGCCTGTCGAGCAATGGCCGGATGCCTGCGCCCTGCTGACACCGGCCGAGGTCAAGGCCGCCTTCCCCGAGATGAGCGTGAGCGAGCCGCGCAAGCTGATGGGCAAGATCACCCATGAAAGCCGCGAGAACCGGCAGGAGGCGCTGCCGAACCCGATCGGCTGTCAGTTCGACGCCAAGCGCACCGTCGAGAAGGACGGCAAGCGCACGGTCGAGCTCAACCAGATCCAGGTCAGCGTCCGCAACGTCGCCGCCAATGAGGATCTGTCGAAGCGCTGGTTCCAGAGCGCGATCAAGGTCTCGGAGGCCAAGACGCCGATCGAAGGCCTCGGCGACGAGGCGGCGCTGGACATCATGAATCGCATCCATATCCGCAAGGGGCTGACCACCGTCGACGTCCGCGTCTCCGGCGGCGAACGCGACCAGGCGCTGCACGCTGAGGCCAAGGCCCGTGTCGGCGAGCTCGCGAAGATCGTCGCGGGGCGGTTGAAGTAGGCGGCGAAGGTTCCGGATGGGAGCGGATATCGCGCTCCCATCGTCTGCTGACACGGACAAGCGCCGCTTTCTGCGATCCTGAGTTTGAACGAAGCTGCCAGAGGAGAGTTGGAACAATTGACATGGCCGAGACATAGAACGTTGATATCAACTCAATTGAGCCGCATCGGCCACGGCCGGTTTGCCGACCCGACATGCCCCAAAAGTGAGAGGAGACGACCATGAAGATCGTGACCAGCCTGAGCTTCCGCGGCCAGTGCCGCGAGGCCTTCGAATTCTACGCCAAGGTCCTCGGCGGCAAGATCACCGCCGCCATGCCCTATGGCGATGCACCGCCCGGCATGGGCATGCCGGACACCGACGGCAAGTACAAGAACTGGCTGATGCATTGCTGGCTCGATGTCGGCGACCAGTCGCTGATGGGCGCCGACATGGATGTCGACTGGGCCCAGAATATCGACAAGCCGAAGAACGGCTTCGACGTCACCCTGCACACCAATGACAAGGCGGAAGGCCAGCGCTGGTTCGACCAGCTCTCCGAAGGCGGCAAGGCGGTGATGCCGTTCAGCGAGACTTTCTGGTCGCCGGGCTTCGGCTCGCTGGTCGACAAGTTCGGCGTGCCGTGGATGGTCAACACCATTCCGACCGGCGACTGGAAGCCGCCGCAGGGCTGAGCCTTCGTTCTGAAGACTGGCGGCCGGAGCCTATGTCCGGCCGCTGGTTCCGATGCAGCGCCGCTGCTGATAGGGAGAGCCCGATCAGCAGAAGGCGATGACGATGACCACCCGTTTCACCGAGACTCTCCGCCAGGCCAGCCAGCCGGCCTGGTCGCAATCCGTCGGCCACCGCTTTGTCCGCGAACTGCTCGACGGGTCGGTCTCCGATGCGGTCATGTCCCGCTATTTGATTCAGGACCACCGCTTCCTCGACAGCTTCCTGACCCTGCTCGGAGCGGCGCTCGCCAGCGCCGACAGCTTCGAGGCCCGCATCCGCTTCGGCCGCTTCATCGGCATGGTCAGCGGCGAGGAGAACACCTATTTCCTGCGCTCCTTCGACGCGCTCGGCGTCAGCGAGCAGGATCGCATCGCCCCGCCCGATACCAAGCCTACCGCTGGCTTCAAGGCGATCATGCGCGAGGCCGCCGCGACGCGCTCCTACGCCGCCGCCCTCTCCGTGCTGGTCGTGGCCGAATGGCTCTATCTCGATTGGGCCCTGCAGGCCTCGCAGCCGCTGCCGGCGAACTTCGTCCATGCCGAATGGGTCACCCTGCACGACAATCCCGATTTCCGCGATTTCGTCGGCTTCCTGCGGAGCGAGCTCGACCGGGTTGGTCCAAGCGAGGCTGAGACCAGCCGGGACTTCTTCCTGCGCACTGTCGCGCTGGAGAAGGCCTTTTTTGACTCGGCTTTTGTGGAAGCCTGAGCGGCGCGCCTCTAACCTGACATAGGCGTGACAGGCACAAGTCTTTCTGCCACAAGCACAATCGAGAGACGGGGGCGTTCGCCGCAAGGCGGGCTGAGAAGCACCCTTCGAACCTGAACCAGATCATGCTGGCGGAGGGAGTCGCTCGGGGCAGCCTCGTCAGTGCTTTTCCCCGTGCCCGCCTTCCCCCGGAAAGGCGGATTTTGACGACGCAGGACGCGACAGAGCGCAGCCCAACTCTCGGCGTGAAGCCGGTGATGGCGGCATTCGCGCCGGCGCTCCGCACCATTCTCGTCCTGCTTCTGGCCTGGCAGGGCGCGGTCTGGCTGTTCCAGCCGCCGCGCTACATCCTGCCCTCGCCGCTCGACGTGGCGCTGGCCTTCCAGCGCCAGCCCGGCTTCCTCTTCAGCAACAGCCTGACGACCATCGCCGAGATGGCTCTTGGCTTCGTGCTCGGCTCAGCGTTCGGCGCGCTGACAGCGCTCGCCATTGTGGCGCTGCCGCGGCTCGGCCGCCTGCTCTGGCCGATCCTGCTGGTACTGCAGTCCTTCCCGGTCTTCGTCATCGCGCCGCTGCTGGTCGTCTGGTTCGGCTTCGGCATGGGCTCGAAGGTGATCATGGCGACGATCATCATCTTCTTCCCGGTCGCCTCCGCCTTCACTGACGGCCTGCGCCGGACCGACCCCGAGCTGATCGACGCCACAGCGCTGACCTCGGCGACGCATTGGCAGACGCTGCGCTATGTACGCCTGCCGCTGGCGATGCCAGCCCTCCTCACTGGCCTCAGGGTCGCGGCCCCGCTGGCACCGCTCGGCGCGGTGATCGGCGAATGGGTCGGCTCCTCGGCCGGGCTCGGCTTCGTCATGGTCCAGGCCAATGCCCGCATGCAGACCGACACGGTCTTCGCCGCGATGACCGTGCTCGCCGTGCTTAGCCTCGTCCTGCGCCATCTCGTCGATGCGCTCGGCCCGCGCCTCCTCCCCTGGGCGAGCGAGCCATGACGCCACTCCGCTTCAAATCGATCACGCAGAAGGATTTCGCCCGATGACCCTACGCGCCCTGTCCCGACGCGCCCTCCTCGCCGGCAGCATCGCCCTCGCCGCCGGCCTCGCCAGCCCGGCCCGCGCCGCCGACAAGCTGACCGTGATGCTCGAATGGTTCGTCAACCCGGACCATGCCCCGCTGGTCGTCGCTGACAAGCTCGGCCTGTTCAAGGAGGCCGGGATCGACGTCACCATGGTGCCGCCCTCCGACCCCTCCGCCGTGCCGCGCCTCGTCGCCGCCGGCCAGGCCGATATCGGCATCCACTACCAGCCCAATCTCTATCTCGACCACGCCGCCGGCATCCCGATCGTCCGCGTCGGCACGCTGGTCGAGACCCCGCTCAACAGCGTCATCGTCAAGGCCGACGGGCCGATCAAGTCGCTCGCCGATCTCAAGGGCAAGACGGTCGGCTATGCCGTCTCCGGCACCGAGACCACTTTGCTCGGCCAGATGCTGGCCAAGGCCGGCCTCAAGCTCGACGACGTCAAGCTGGTCAACGTCAACTTCGCGCTCTCGGCCGCGCTGATAGGCGGCAAAGTCGACGCCACCATCGGCGGCTACCGCAATTTCGAGCTGACCCAGATGAAGCTCGAAGGCCATCCCGGCACGGCCTTCTATCCCGAGGAGCACGGCGTTCCCGCCTATGACGAGCTCATCCTGATCACCCGCCGCGACGCCCTCGCTGACAGCCGTCTCCCGCGCTTCCTCGACGCCATCGAGAAGGCGGCGCTCTATCTTACCAACCATCCGCAGGAAGCCTGGAAGCTCTTCATCGCCGCCCATCCCGATCTCGACGACGCGCTCAACCGCCAGGCCTGGACCGACACGCTGCCGCGCTTCGCCAAGCGCCCGCGCGCCCTCGACCAGGGCCGCTATGAGCGCTTCGGCGCCTTCCTCGTCGAACGCAGCTTGATCAAGAAGGCGCCGGCGCTCACGGAGATCGCCGGCGAGGTGAAGTAGCGGGCGGATCGCGGCGGCAACTCGCCTGCCGCCGCCCATCCCGCGTCCACATCAGAACGGCTCTGTGCCCGTGGCTCTGGGTGGTCAGCCGGACGCAGTGCTATGAGCCGGCTCTGCAACCATCCGGCGGGTCGTCGCCCGGAGCTGCGCCCGGATAGATCATCCGCATGAACGTCAGCCAGCCGATTGCCTCCACCCGCCGCGCCGACCTGCCGGTGCTGTTCGCGCTCAGCGCGACGCATCTGCTCAACGACATGATCCAGTCGCTGATCCCGGCGATCTACCCGATCATCAAGACGGCCTATGCGCTCGATTTCGGCCAGATCGGCCTGATCACGCTGACCTTCCAGATCACCGCCTCGCTGCTGCAGCCGGTCGTCGGCGCCTATACCGACAAGAACCCGATGCCCTATTCGATGGTCGTCGGCATGGGCTGCACGCTGACCGGGCTGATCGGGCTCGCCTATGCCGGCAGCTATGCGCTGCTGCTCGTCTCGGCCGCCTGCGTCGGCCTGGGCTCGTCGATCTTCCATCCCGAAGCGACGCGCATGGCCCGCAATGCCTCGGGCGGCCAGCAGGGGCTGGCGCAGGGCATCTTCCAGGTCGGCGGCCAGAGCGGTGGTGCGCTCGGCCCGCTGCTCGCTGCCTTCATCATCGTGCCGCGCGGCCAGGCCAGCGTCGCCTGGTTCTCGGCCGCGGCGCTGCTCGCCATGATCCTGATGGTCTGGACGGCGCGCCGCTATGCCGAGCTAAGCAAGGCGGCCGCGGCCGCTCCGAAACCCGCGAAGGTCGTGGCGGCCGCGCCCGCGGTGCCTGCGCATACCAAGGGCCAGATCGCCTTCGCGATCACCATCCTGGTGATCCTGCTGTTCTCGAAGAACGCCTATTCGTCGAGCTTCAGCTCCTATTACACCTTCTACCTGATCGGGAAGTTCGGCATCTCCGTGCAGGGCTCGCAGCTGATGCTGTTCCTGTTCCTCGCGGCCGCCGCCGTCGGCGCGCTCGCCGGCGGCATCATCGGCGACAGGATCGGCCGCAACCGCATCCTCTGGTTCTCGATCCTCGGCGCCCTGCCCTTCTCGCTGATCCTGCCCTTCGCCGACCTGTTCTGGACCGGTGTGCTGACCGTGGTGATCAACCTGATCATGGCGAGTTCCTTCGCCGCGATCCTGATCTACGCGATGGAGCTGATGCCGGGCCGGATCGGCCTGATCGGCGGCCTGTTCTACGGCCTCTCCTTCGGGCTCGGCGGCCTCGCGGCGGCGATCCTCGGCGAAGTCGCCGACTGGATCGGCATCGAGGCGGTCTACCGGATCTGCGCCTTCCTGCCGGCGATCGGGCTGCTGGCCTGGTTTCTGCCGAAGGTGGAGCACCGGCGGGGATAACTGCTGCCATGATCGGCGAGGAAGGTCGGGATCCGCCTTTGAAATGACGCCGGCGGTTACCCTGTCCCGGTCAATTCACATCGCCGGCCAGCGGCAGCCGAATCCGATGCCGACCACTCTGACCGAAAGCGGCGTGGCGTCCGGAAGCGACGGCTTAGACGTGACAGCTCCGCTCCAGAACAGACCAGCAATCCCAAGCGGGCTTAGGTCTCTCGCCGCCTTAAGATTTGAAGAAGAATCGACGGTCTAGCATCATCCTCGATTCGCCCTTCAGTTGAGTTCGCGGGACTGTGTGTCGCGTTCGTATGGCGTCCCAGATCACGTTGAGACATTGTCGCCGGGGGATGACGCTTGACGATGCGAACGGTGAAGCACGGCACGGCCGCTCCGACCTATCGCCGATCCTTGTTACTCACGACGGCGCTCGCCACGCTGATCTATGCGGTCTCCGGCATGCGGCCGGCGAGCGCGCAATCCGTGACGGGCGGTGGCGAGGTGGCCCCAGGTCCCGTCTTATCGCCGGACTGGGCGGTGGGCGGCGACCTCACGATCGGGGATGCCGGGGTCGGCACGCTGACCATCGTGGCCGGCGGCACCGTCAGCGCCGCCGGCACAGGCTTCATCGGCAATCAGAACGGCAGCGACGGCAGCGTCACCGTCTCGGGGCAGGACGGCAGCGGCAATCGATCGACCTGGTCCAATGCGAACGACCTCGTCATCGGCCAGGCAGGAACCGGCTCGCTGGTGATCAGCGGCGGCGGTGTCGTCAACAATCGGGACGGCTATATCGGTGCCGACTCCACGGCGGTCGGGACAGTCACTGTTTCGGGCGCCGACAGCAACGGCAGGGCCTCGACATGGACCAACACCGGTGATCTCTATGTCGGATACGATGGCGCCGGAACACTGAACATTCTGGCTGGCGGCCGGGTTTCAAACATCACCGGCAGCATCAATAGCAACAGCACCGCGCTGGTCAGCGGGCAAGGCTCGTCCTGGCAGAACAGTGGCCGACTGACCGTCGGCGGGTTCACTGCCGGAACTCTGCGCGTCGAAGACGGTGCGACGGTTTCGAGCGCGGACGGCATCGTCGGCGGTAGCGCCCAAGGCAGTGCCGTGCTGACCGGCACGGGCACGACATGGACCAATACCGGACAGTTCACCGTCGGCAGCTTTGGCGCGGGCACCTTGCGTATCGAAAACGGCGCAACCGTCACCAGCAATCAGGGCTATATCGGCGCCAACGATACAGGTACCGTCACGGTGACCGGAGCGGGCTCGAAATGGTCGATGTCGCCATTCAGCCTGACCATCGGCAATATAGGCACCGGTTCGCTGACGGTCGAGAATGGTGGGCTGGTGCGCGCCGAAGGCGGCGTCCTGCTCGGCGTTGCCTCGGGTTCCGGCGGGACATTGCTTCTGCAGGGACCCACGAACAATCGCGGCATTCTGGAGACCAGCCGGATATTTGGTGGCGCTGGCGCTGTCAGCGTCACCTTTGATGGCGGCCTGCTGCGCGCCACATCGGACAACCCCAATTTCTTCGCAGGTTTCGACACGCGCACCATCGCCATCGGCGCGAATGGCATCGTAATCGACACGGATGGCCATGATATCGGCATCTCCCCCAGCCTGACCGGCGCGGGAGCCCTGATCAAGGATGGCCTGGGCAAGCTGACGCTGACCGGCGACAGCGGCTCGACCTTCACCGGCGCCGGTAGCGTGCTGGCGGGCACGCTCGCCGTGAACGGCGTCCTCGGCGGGACGATGGAGGTCATCGGCGGCCGCCTGCAGGGCATCGGCACGGTCGGCGCCACGATCAACCGGCCAGGCGGCACGATCGCGCCGGGCAACTCCATCGGTACGCTGACAGTCAACGGCGACTATGTCGGGAATGGTGGCCGCCTCGAGATCGAGGCCGTTCTCGGCGGCGATGCCTCGCCATCCGACCGTCTCGTCGTCACCGGCGATACCTCCGGCACCACCACGGTCACGGTATTGAATCGAGGTGGGACAGGCGCGCCGACCGTCGAGGGCATCAAGGTCATCGATGTCGGCGGAAACTCGAACGGCGCCTTCACGCTGCAGGGCGACTATGCCTTCCAGGGACAGCAAGCCGTCATCGCCGGCGCCTATGCCTACACACTGAACAAAAACGGCGTCAGCACGCCGAATGACGGCGACTGGTATCTGCGCTCAGCCTACATCGTGCCATCGGGCTCGTCGCCGGGCGCATCGTCCGGAGCGGTCATCTCTCCGATCTACCAGCCGGGAGCGCCGCTCTACGAGGCCTATGGTCAGGTGCTGCAGAGCCTGAACCAGCTGCAGACGCTGCGCCAGCGCGTCGGCGAGCGCTTCGACGACCGGCCGGACGCATCCTCGCCGGCGGCGGGGCGCGCGATCTGGGCGCGCATCGACGGCGCCCGCAGCCGGGTGGCGCCCAGCTTTTCCAGCAGTGGCACCGGCTACAAGATCGACAGCTTGCGGCTGCAGGCCGGTGTCGACGGGCAAATGTTCACCAACGGTGCCGGGTTCCTGGTGGGAGGGCTCTCGCTGCACCATGGCAAGGCGTTGGCCGAGGTCTCCTCGGTCTTCGGACATGGCAGGATCGCCTCGCATGGCAGCGGCTTCGGCGGCTCGCTGACCTGGTATGGAGCGAGCGGCTTCTATGCCGATACCCAGGCGCAGCTCAGTTGGTTCGACAGTGATCTTACCTCGACCACGACCGGGCGCCGGCTTGCCAAGGGCAAGGCAGGCCTCGGCTATGCTCTGGGGCTTGAGCTCGGGCAGCGCTTCGCGCTTGCAGGCGGCTGGTCGCTGACGCCACAGGCGCAGCTGAGCTATGCCCGCATCGATGCCGACAGCTTCGTCGATCCGTTCGGAGCCCGCGTCGCCGCGGGCGGCGGCGACAGCCTAAGCGGCCGCCTCGGCCTCTCCGCCGACTATCGGGCGAGCTGGCGCAATGCTGTCGGGCAGAAGGCCGACATGGCCTTCTACGGCATCGCCAACCTGCACTACGAGTTTCTCGGCGGGATAACGGCAGTGGTCGCCGACGCCCGCTTGACCAGCCGCCAGGAGCGGCTCCAGGGTGGTCTCGGCCTCGGCGCCAAATACGCATGGGATCGTTATGCGCTCTATGGCGAGGTCGAGGCGCGGACCAGTCTCGCCCATTTCGCCGACAGCAATGGCATCACTGGACGGGCCGGCCTCAGGATCAGCTGGTAGCGAGCCCATCGCAACCGCGATCCAATACGCAACCTCAAGCAGCCTTTCAGAAGCTTGGTGCGGACGGCGGGGATCGAACCCGCATGCCGTTGCCGGCGAGGCATTTTAAGTGCCTTGCGTCTACCAGTTTCGCCACGTCCGCGCGGCGAGACTGGTTAGCGATACCAGCGCCCGGCGACAAGCGCCGGTTGCGCATCCGTCCTCAGCGCCGGTGCGCCGGCTTGTACCATTCGACACCGTCCGGATCGACATAGAGCCCGGGCGCGACGTCGGAGCCGATCTTCTTCTCCTGCATCGGCACGCGCACCGTGTCGTCGCGGTCGCCGCGGCGGATATAGGGGCCGCTCGCCTGCTGATGCTGGCCGCCGCCGCTGCCCCCGCCCATCACCGCCCGGCGGCCGGCGACCTTGTCGTCGAGCCCCGCGACCTGGCGAGCCGAGAAGGCGACCTTGGCCGTCCCCTCGATGATCGGAAAGGCCTTGCCCGCAGCACCCTCGCCGGTGACGCGGATGCCGATGAAGCGCGGCACGTAGGTCTGCCCGCCGCCGCCGCGCGCCAGCGCATCCCAGCCGCCGGTGGTCGAGACCTGGGCGCCGCAGCGCTTATGGGCGCGCTCGCAGGCGCTGCGAGAGGCATAGCGCGGCGCCTTCTGCTCGAATTCGGCGCGGGCATTGCGATAGGCATGCTCGCATTGCTCGGCCGAGAGCTTGCCGGCCTCGATGCATTCGTCGCGGCGGACATAGGTCTGGCCGGCAGCCTGGGCGACAACATCGGCAGGCGTCAGGGCGATCCCGGCAACGGCAAAGGCCGCTGCGCGGGCGAGGACGAGGGGAAGAAGCGTGATCATGCGGCTTCCCTGATCATGCGATTGTGGCGTCACAGCAGCGGCCTCATCGTGATGGCGAGCTCGCGCGTGCCACCATAATCGATCTTGCCGTTGCCGAGGACGGGAATCGAGCCGGTGACCAGGATCGCCTTGGGCAGCCATAATTCCGGGAAACCCTGGCGCTTGGCCTCGTCCTGCAGGGCTTTCTTCTCGGCATCGGGCTTTTCGGTGACGAGCACGAGCTGCTCGCCCTTGCGCATGTCGGGCAGCGCCACGACCACGTGATTGTGACCGGGCCAGAGTCCGGCGATCATCGATTCGACCGCCGCCAGCGAGACCATCTCGCCGCCGAGCTTGGCGAAGCGCCGCGCCCTGCCCTTGATGGTGATGAAGCCGTCGTCGATGGCGACGATGTCGCCGGTGTCGTGCCAGCCGCCCTCCGGCGGCACGATCGCGCCGGGATTGTCGGCGTTGAGATAGCCGAGCATCACGTTCGGCCCCTCCACACAGAGCCGCCCGCCTTCAGTGATGCCTTCGACCGGCTCCAGCTTCGCCGTGATCCCCGGCAGCAGCCGGCCGACGCTGCCGTCCTTCATCGCCACGGGCGTGTTGCAGGCCAGCACCGGCGAGCATTCGGTGCAGCCATAGCCTTCGAGGATGGTGGTGCCATAGGGCTGCCACATCCGGCGCGTTTCCGGCTTTACCCGCTCGGCCCCGGCGACGACATAGCGCACGCTCTTGAGGTCGCCCTCGTCCGCAGCGCGGGCATAGCCTTGAAGAAAGGTGTCGGTGGCGAACAGGAAGGTCGCGCCGGTTTCGCCGATCAGCTTGGGCACCTGCTTGTAGTGCAGCGGGCTCGGATAGAGCACGACCTTCATGCCATGGGTCAGCGGCATCAGCAGCGCCGCCGTCAGCCCGAAGGAATGGAAGGCCGGCAGCGGGTTCATCACCACGTCACGCTCGCTGAGAAAGCCGGCGGCGAGCTGGAAAATCTGGCGCGCGTTCGAGACCAGGTTGGCATGGCTCAGCACCACGCCCTTCGGCTTGCCCTCGGTGCCGGAGGTGAACAGCACGACGGCCGGATCGTCCGGCCTGGCGGCATGACGCGCATGCACCCTGCCTGGCACGAGCGAGGCCAGCGCACCGAGCGCCTTGTCGAGGCTGGTCAGCTCCTTGCGGACATCTTCGAGATAGATCACCCGCCGGCCCGGCGCGAGCGCCTCGACGATGTCGTCGAGCTTGGCCTGGTCGATGAAGCGGCGCGAGGTGACGATGGTCGAGATCGGCCCGATCTCGCAGGCGGCGGTGAGGTTCTTCAGGCCCGCGGTGAAGTTGAGCAGCGCTGGCACGCGGCCATAGGCCGAGAGCCCGAACAGCGTCACCGCCATGCCCTGCACGTTCGGCAGCATCAGGCCGACAGTCTCGCCGGGCTTCGTCAGCACCGAAAGCTTGCGGCCAAGCACCAGTGCGCCCAGCACCAGCCGGCCATAGGTGATCGGCTTGCGCTCCGGATCCTCCAGCGCGACTCTGGCTTTGCCATGCTTGCCGGCAGCGGCCAGCAGCGCCTGGAACAGGGTCATCCGGGCGCCTTCTACGTCGAAGGGCTGTGCCGGCAGTTCGGTTGCGGCCATTTCGGCTTGCGCTCCGGGTTCGTCTCTCTCCACAGCGGAACGTAGCGATCCGGTGCATGGTTGCAATGCGCCGGACGCGGCAGCCATGCTGCATCGCAACAAGAATCAGCCCGAAACCGTCCACATCTCAACGATCCTGAAAATGCGGCGGCGCAATCGCTGAAATTTGACGAAGAAGCCGTTCATCACGTCGCGCCATCGTCATTGAGATCGGGCATACTAATCGCTATCTCCGGTTGCGGAGCTGGGGATTGCAGCCGTGCCGACCATTTCGAAACAGATCATCGCCGCCGCCGCGCTTGCGGTGGTGTCTGTTGCCGCTTCGCCGGCGAGCGCCGCGGGCTTCTGGGAGACGCTGTTCGGCGCTCCGCAGCGCCCGGCCTACGCGCCGATGCAGGAGAGCAATCCGCTGCACATGACGGTGCGGCCGAAGCGCAAGAAGGCCGCGACCACGCTCGACGCCGGCAAGGACGGGCCGAAGCCGAAGCTCGTCAAGCCGATGGAGTACGCCAACGATCCGTTCTGGTACCTCAAGGACGAGACGTTGAAGAAGGGCGATATCATCGTCCTGAAGGACCGGGTCGTCGTCTTCGACGGCGGCGCCCGCGACTACGCCAATTTCGCCAGCTTCCAGACCAGCAAGCTGCTCTCGACCAAGGCCAAGAGCCAGCTCAAATACCTGATCTCGACTCCGCGGGACAACTACACCGTCTGGGAGCCGGTCCAGTCGATCTCGGACCGCAACACCAGCGCTTCGGCGGAACTCTCCGAGCGCACGCGCTGAGCCCGGGGCGAGGCTCGCACCATCGCATTACCGTCGCATTGATACCTTCGAACGGTCAGACCAGCGCCAGAGGCTGACCGGATTTCGCCTCTAGTTTTGCGCCGCATCGGGCATTTGCCCCTCCCTCCAGCAATGGAAAGGAGCCAAGGATGCGAGAGTTCGCCAGGGCCGTCGGCCTATCCTTCGTGCTGGTCGCCGGCGCCGCGGCGGCGCAGGCCCAGTCGCCTGCCGTCCCCACCCCCGACAGTCCGGGTCTTCAGGACCCCGCCGCAATTCGCAACGCCACCGTCATCGAGCGCCGCTCATTGCCGCCGCAACTGCGCGTGCAGGTCGACAGCGCCGTGGCCCAGACAAGCCCGGACGACCTGCGGCAGCTCAGGCAGGCGATCGAAACCATTCCGGCCGCCGCCAGGGCCTTGCAGGCCAGGGGCATGAACGCGGCCGCAGTGATCGCAGTCGCCTTCGACGAGGACGGCGATCTGACGCTGATCGCCGAAGAATCGATCTGAGAGACCAGGTGATCCGAGGGATGCCGGCCGCACGGCCGAAGCGTTTCCACGGGCAGTCCGGCGCTCCTGCCCGAATTCTCGCAGCGCCAGCTCGAAAGGACAGATCATGAAGCTGACCGAAGCACGCATCGACAGCGCCCTGCACCAGATCGAGGCTCAGGCGATTCCGGAGAACCACCCTGCCACGGTCCAGCTCAGCGAGCTGTTCGGCGACCATACCTTTTTCCTCGACGCCGGCGGCCTGACCATCCTCGAGCCGGTCAAGACGGATGGAGCCGCCGAGGTCATGGGCCGCGTCGTCAAGCTTGCGCGCTGGGGCGACGAGACCCGCAGGAACCTCTCACCGCACGAGCCGGAATACACCGACATCGTGGTCGCGCTCGACAAGGCGGCTTAGGGCATAGGCCTCCCGACTCCGCGCGAGAACCCTTCTCCCGTGTGGGAGAAGGGTTCCCCGAGGATAACGCCCGATGGCGAACGTCAGCCGAACGCCCCGATCTCGTGCTGGATCGCGCCGGAAATCTCGCGCAGCAGCGCAAAGCACTCGCGCATCGGCTCGACCACATCGCGATGCAAGGCCGTGTAGGCGCCGCCCTCGCGCGGTCCTGGCGGCTCGCCGAAATCGAGGCCGAGCGCCGGATCGGGATTGAGCGGGAAGATTTCGCCCAGCAGCGCCAGCGCGCCGGTCATGTCGAGCCTGAGGATGCGCTCCAACAGAAGCTCGCGCGTCACGCCGGCATGCGGCCGGAAATCCGGGATATGCGTCGCCGACAGCCAGATTCGGTGCAGCAGCGCCAGCCGTAGCGTATGCAGCGCCACCAACCTGACGGGCATCGCCGGCGGCTCGCCCGCCGCTTCCTTCAGTTTCAGCCGGTCGGAGGCGAAGCGCCAGAACAGCCGTCGCAGCGCCGGAGCAAGGTCGAGCTGTGCCAGCGCCTCGGCGACGGCGAGCAACTCGTCGCGCCGTCCCTCCTTTTCGGTCCGCCGAGCCCGATCGAACCATGAACCGGCATCGAGCGTGTCGAGATAGGCGCGCAGGACGTCGAGATCGCTGTTCGCCATGGCATGGGCGGCGAGCCGATAGGCCCGGCCGAAGCGCTCCGAGCCATCGCGCATGGTGGCGAACAGCTCCGGCGCCCGCGCGGCCGCCTGGCCGATGCCGTGCACGCTGTTCGCCAGCCAGCCGAGCTGCTGCAGGATGGCATTGTTCGGGATGGCGCGAAGCTCGCGCGGATGGCGGATCACCGCCGGCCCGCCCGCATCGCTCTGCCGCGCCGCCGGGCGCGAGCCGGTCTTGTCGAGCAGCGAGGGGCCGAAAGTGCCGATCAGCGCCGCATAGCCGGGATCGTCGACGAGATGGGTCATCTCCTCGCGCACCGTCTGGAAGAACTCGGTGGCGAAGTCGGGCTCGGCATAGATCGGATCGTCCGCGCCGGCAGCCGGATTGGCGAAGACGCTTTCCGCGATCCGCGCGACCGTCGCCCCCGCTAGCCCCTTGGTTCCGAACAGCAGATAGCCGTCGCTGCCCTGGAAGCTGGTCTCGCGGGCGACCTTCACGCCGGCCTTGGCGAAGGCGCGCCGCGGCCATTCCGGATCGAGATAGGCGAGCCGGTCGGTCAGACTGTCGGGATGGGCGCCGCGCCCGGCCGACTCGCCATGGGTGTCGAAGATCACCAGCTCGACCTCGGTCAGCCCGTAGCGCTGCAGCAATTCGAGGATGCGGCTCCTCAATCGCTCGACCCAGAAGGTCGCCGCGACTTGGCCGATATAGCGGCCGGAATCGGAATAGCCGAACTGGACGCAGAGCCGGCCATGGCGCTTGAGATAGTCGCGCCAATGCGGGCTGCGCAGTGCCTCGTCGATGATGCGCGGCCCCTGTTCGAGCGCGTCCGAGGTCTCGAAGAGAGGCGAGATCTCGACGAGGTCGGCGATGCCGAAGCGCTTGGCGAGGTAGAGCGCGCTGAGCAGCGTATAGCCGGTCTCGGTCTCGGCGATCAGGAAGCGCACCGGCCGCGAGCCGTCGACATGCTTCACGATCTGCGCGACCATCATCATCATCCGCGCCGCCGAGGCGCGCTCGACCGCGAGCGCGCCGAAATCGACCGGCGTCGGCTTGGCCCTGGCGAGCGCCTGGTTCGCAGCGGCAAGGAACGCGCGCCGCTGCGCCGGCTGGGTCGGTTCCTCCTCAAGCGAAATGACGCCGCGCATCGCATTGTGAAGCTGCGAGGCGTTGAGCCGGAAATGCGGCAGCGCGATCGAGACGCCATGGGCGATCACCCCGGCGCGCGCCAGCACCAGCGCGCTCGCCGTCGCCTCGTCCTCGGCCAGCACGATCGCCTTGTCGAGCGCCGCCAGCAGCTTCGAAGACTCCGGCATGGCCGCCTCGCGCTCGCCGACCAGCGAAAGCGAGAACGCCTGCAGCGCCGCGATCTCCGGCTTGCTGTTGAGCGGCGGGCAGAGCGCAAGCTGCCGCTCGACGGCCGCCAGCGCGCCTTCGACCAGCGCCCTCACCTCGGCTGTCGCCGGCGCTTCCGGCAGCTTCTCCAGCAGGCGGAAGAACTGGCCGCGCTTCGATTCCAGCCGATAGCGCAGCGTGTCCCACCAGCCGATATCGGTACGCCCGTCGGTGTCGCAACCGACCCAGGAGGCGAGCTGCAAGGCGCGCGGCTTCAATTCGCGCCAGCGCTGCGGCCAGCGCGCCCGCGCCTCGGCCAGGAAGGCGGCGTTGAGCCGGTCGATCGCATCGCGAGCGTTGCGCACCGAGAAGCGTGCCTGCTCGAACTCGTCCTGCAGGGTGATCGCCGCATCCGGCCGGAAGGACAGGTCTGCGGCCATCAGCGCCGCCGCCTCGCCCTCGTTCGAGGCGAGCTCGGCCAGCGCATGCGCGACCGCACGGCTCATCCCGAAGGTCGGATGCGCGGTGAAGACGGCGGCGAAGCGCACCCGCGCCAGCGCCGCGCCATAGGCCTCGAAGGGCTGCGCCGAGCCGCTCGCCTCCTCGGCGACGCGCCGGGCCAAAGCCGCATAGGCCTCGCTCTCGTCGCGCTCGAACCCGACATAGGAGGCGACGCGCGCCGCCCGGTCGGCGAGGGCGGCGCGTCCAAGCTGGCGGATCAGCGCGGCGGTATCGGCAAGCGTCACCTCGCCACGATCCATCTTGCGCGTCAGCCAGAGCGTGACACGTAGCACCGGGTTGCCGAACGGATCCTCGCGCGCATCCGAGCGCGCCTGCACGATCGCCGCCGACAATTCGCTCGCCAGCGCCGATGGCGACAATTCCTCCACACCCGCCACGCCGCTCTCCGCTTTTTTAAATCGTTTGATGAGGCGGGCCGCAGGTGAGCAGGATTCCGATTCTATCGCAACTGCGAAAAGCATTGCGGCAGCGCAGCAGCGACCCGCCCGAGCCCAGGCTCGGCTCAACCTCTTTTGGCCACATTGCCTCTTTAGAAGGTGAGGAGCAGGCTAGGAACGACCGGCCGGTTCCCCTTCGAGGAACCCGCGGCACGCCTGCAACCCTACCCATCGAAAACCGAGCGCTGCCGTCAGGACAGCACCATCGCCGCAAACCTTCGGGTCCGGCGATATCGTCACAAGACCGCGCGGCCCCGGCCGGGCGGAACATGGATATCAATGCAAGTATCGACACGACTGAAGTCACCCGAGACCGGGCGCCTCGCCAATGCGATCGCCAGGACCACGTCACCGAAGAAGACCACGCCACCGAGATCCGAAACCGCCGCCCCCGATTGGAAGCCGCAGTCCTGCGGCCTCTCCCGCAGCGAGCTGCGCCGGATCGTCAGGAAAATCCTGGGATGAGGAGGCTGGACATGGCCATCCACCAAAGCAAATCCGCCGCCTTCGACAAGCGCCCGGCATCACGCGCCGGCGCCGCGGCGAGCCGAAACGCGAACCCGCAGGCGAACTACGAGCGCTATCTCGCCTTGGCCAAGGCCAAGGCACTTGCCGGCGATCGCATCGAGGCCGAGCGCTATTACCAACATGCCGAGCATTATCTGCGCCTGATCGGCGGCACCGCGGCCTGAGATTCGAGGAGCGCGCCCGCCGGGCTCCGGAGACGCATTGCCACGCCTGCCACAATCTCTCCATCGGATCGCGCTTTGAAGAGATCATGAGATCACGATGGATTGCGACGACCTGGGCTGCCTTGGCGCTCATTGCCATGGCCGAGCCCGCCGCTGCCGGCCCCAAAGGTGAAATCCTCGACTTCGGCATGGTGGCCGGGCGCCGTCTCGACACTCCACCCGATACCGGACAGAGCGCTCTCGAACCGATCCGGGCCATGGAGAAACCCCGCTATATCGAGCGTACCGATCGCATCGAGGCCCGGCTCTGCCGGAATTTCGGCATCACGGTGAAGCTCTCTGCGCCGCCGCCCTTTCGGATGCCGCATCGGGTCGAGGTGCGGGTGCTGCACCCGAAGCTGACGCGCCCGGATGGCAAGGAGAGCGCGGAGACGCGTTTTCCCAGCTTCGTGGTGGACGGCGTCAGCCATGTCGGCTTCACCTTCGATCATGACTGGGAGATGGTGCCAGGCCCCTGGACGATGATCGTCTCGTCGCGCGGCGAGGAACTCGCGCGCAAGGATTTCACCGTCACGGTTGCACCCCCTGGCACGTCCAATTCCGATTGCGGCGTGGTCTGACGCTTCACGCGTACCCGCCGGCCGAATGTCCGTGCATGAGCGGGACAGGCTGGCCGCACATCACCGAATCGGGCCGCTCCGCCCTGGCGCAGCTTTGCATCTTTCTTCCGTGATTAACTTTCTGGTAAGAGGATCGGGTTTCCTTGCCGGTGACGACCGTCTGCTGCCTGCGGCAATCCGGGTCCCGTATTCAGGAGGTTGCCGCATGAAGCGGGCCATGATCGCTGCCAAAGCCGTTCGTTCCACCGGTGAGAACCGCCACGGCCGCGCAGCGATCCCGCTTCTGATGGCTCTCGCTGCCCCGGCGCTGGCCGCCTGCAGCACCGCCCCGGTCCAGACCGCCTCGACCGCGACGGCGAGCCCGGCGACGACGACGAAGCAGACCCAGGAAATCCGCAAGCGCGCCATCGAACTGGCCAAGGCCGATCCGCGCGAGAAGGAATGCCTGGTCCGCGCCATGTATTTCGAATCGAACCGCTCCAGTGAGTCGGGCCTGCTCGGCGTCGGCACGGTGGTGATGAACCGCGTCGGCTCGCCCCGCTATCCCGAGACGATCTGCGGCGTCGTCGGCGCGCCGCGCCAGTTCGCCCCGGGCGTGCTGACCCGCCAGATGGCCGCCCGCGAAATGCCCAAGGCCGAGGCCGCCGCCGAAGCCATCCTCGCCGGCAAGCGCCATGAGGCCGTCGGCAACGCCAAGCATTTCCACATGGCCGGCCTGCGCTTCTCCTATCCCAACATGCATTATGTGACGGTGGCCGGCGGCAACGCCTTCTACGTCAAGGGCGAGCGCCCCGAGCGCCGCCGCATCGAGGAGCCGAGCTACCAGATCGCCGCGGTCACCGAGCCCGCGCCGCTCGCCACCGCCGGCTCGACCCGCTCGACCTCCTTCGCCAGCGCCCCGCTCGCCTTCGCGCCGGAGGCCCCGGCCGCCGCAGCCGCGCCCGCCAGCCCGGCGACGCATCTCGTCAGCACCATGACGCTGCCGCCGAGCCGGCCCTACGATCTCGGCATGTCCCGGAAGACCGCGCAGGCCTTCATCGCGCCGCCGAAAAACGACGGCCGCCTCGCGGCGCTGATGCCGCCCTCCCGCCCCCTGCGCGGCAGCCTGCAGCAGAACTGAGCCTCACCGGAACCACCACGCAGAACCCCTCTCCTGGAAGGAGAGGGGCAGGGGTGAGGTATTCGGGAGAGAATTCGTTAGCTGCAACGCAGCCGCGGTCGGCGCTCGCGTCCCTGGTCCAACGGCCTACACCTCACCCTGCCCTCTCCTTCCAGGAGAGGGTTCCCCGCGCCTCCTTCGTCATGGTCGGGCTTGTCCCGACATCCACGCCTTCCTTCGGGCAAGGCCCTGTTCAAGACGTGGATGCTCGCCACAAGGGCGAGCATGACGGTCGCGCCAGCGGGGACAACTCCCCAATCAATCCCCGCCCTTCAAACCTGGGTTATGCTTCTCCTTGTCCCGCCCGAACCGAGGGGGCTTCGCGAGGCATCATGAGGCCGGGCGGGAGAGCGGTGTCCGTGGCGAAGGAGCCTTGCAAGCTCGCAGTAGCGCGGAGGGATTTTCGTCGATGGGAGAGGCCCTCCCAGTCCTGCCGGACGTAACCAGACGGCGAGAGCACCTTAAAGAGAACCGCGCGCGGGGTTGGGCAGTGGCCAGTGGCGCTGCCTCGACAGATGACATCGACATTCGGCACGCAGCCGTCGACTGCGACGCCGCCTTGACCCCGCGCCTCCCTCGGATGGCGACCAATCGAACCCTCGCGGCGAAGAGCCGGCGAGCGCATCGGCCTGTCTGGAGCCGCGTCATGCTCGCCCTTGTGGCGAGCATCCACGACTTGAACGCCGCGCCGGTATGAAGACGTGGCTGGTCGGGACAAACCCGACCATGACGAAGAATGGCGGTGTCCATCGCTTCCGGGCCCAGGCCTTTGCCTGCCCCGGAAAGACGCTCCGGCGGGCGCAACGCCCGTTCGCGTGCACCCGGCCATTCGCCGGCCGCCCTTCCCGGCGGCAGGGAAACCGGGAGAGATTGCGCAAGAGCGCGACGAAACGCGCAATCGGGAGGCACGCGCCGAGCATGAGCATCCAGTTGATCCTGCCCGTGGCGCTCGCGATCCTGGCGGGCGTCAGCATCGTCATCCAGCAGGTGCTGAACAACAATCTGCGCCTCGCGCTCGAGTCGGCCGCCTGGGCCGGCTTCATCAGCTATCTGGTCGGCCTGATCGCGATGGCCGTCGTCGTCGCCGCCCTGCGCGAGCCCCTGCCCTCCGCCGCGCTCGCGGCCCGGATTCCGTGGTGGGCCTGGGGCGGCGGCGTCTTCGGCGCGGTCTTCATCGTGCTGGCGATCTATCTCGTGCCGCAGCTCGGCGCCGCGACCTTCATCGCCCTGCTGATCGCCGGCCAGATGTCCGCTTCCGTCGCCTTCGACCATTTCGGCTGGCTCGGCCTGCCCCAGCGCAGCGCCGACCTGCCCCGCCTCGCCGGCATCGTGCTGCTGGTGGCCGGGGTGATGCTGATCAGGCGATAGGAGACGATCGAGAGACCGAGCGGAGCGCCGATGCGACGAAGCAGCCAGACCCGCCTGCCCGCGCCCTATCTCAGGCGCATCTGGCTCGACCGCGAGGCGGTGCCGGACGCCGAAGCCTATCCCTGGTGCCTGCCCTTCCTGCGCGAGGAATTCGAGCTTTCCTTCGACCGGTCGATCACCATCATCGTCGGCGAGAATGGCACGGGGAAATCGACGCTGCTCGAAGGCATCGCCGTGCTCGCCGGCTATGACGAGGCCGGCGGCGGCAAGGGCTACCGCCCGGTCGATCATGCTGAGGCCGTCGAGGCCATGGGCGGGGCGCTCGCCCGCTCGCTCAAGGCGAGCTGGCTGCCCAAGGTCACCGATGGCTGGTTCTTCCGGGCCGAGAGCTTCTTCAGCGTCGCCCGCTATCTCGACAAGGCCGCGCTCGATGCCGGCCAGCGCGGCCCCGATTTCCTCTCCCATTCGCATGGCGAGGGCTTTCTGCGCTTCTTCGAGGAGCGCTGCCAGCGCCGCGGCATCTTCATCTTCGACGAGCCGGAATCGGCGCTGTCGCCGGCCCGCCAGATCGAGTTCCTCAAGCTGCTGCGCCGCATGGACCGGCTCGGCCAGTGCCAGGTGATCATGGCGACCCACGCCCCGATCCTGATGGCCTATCCCGGCGCCCGCCTGCTGGCCTTAAGCAAATACGGGCTCGATCCGGTAACGATCGAGCAGACCCAGCATTTCCGCCTGATCCGCGAATTCTGCCTGGACCCGGCGACCTTCGTGGAGACGATGATGGAGGAGTGAACGCTCGCGCGGTCTACATTCGGACGAACAATTGCGAGGACGTTGTTGAGCGACGCTCCACCACACATTACAGCTGCATAAATCGCTTCAATATAATCAAAACGTCGTCATCCGAGTTAACGGGCTTGACAAGATCGATATGATCGCGGCCAACGACAGTTTCGACGTCAGAATTCCCTGAATAGGCAGAGGCGCTGAATCTATCTACAACCCTATCTTGCGTTCCGATAATAAATTTTGTCGCGACCTTCTTCTGAAGCTCAAAACGAACCCAATCTTCGTTCAAAAGTTCAATTATATCCGCATTTCTACAAAGCTGCGAAATTTGATTGTGCCTCCAAGACACTAAATTTGCCAGAATTGCTAGGCCGGCTCCATTATTTGGTGTAGCCAAAAGTGCTAAATGTTTTACTCGCAGAGAGCGGGACGCCTTAACCTCTTCGATAAGATAACGTCGTGCAATCAATCCACCAAGGCTATGACATATTAAATCCACCTTGTTGAAATCTGCGTATCGGTTTTCAATTTGGCTACGTAACCCGGCTGCCAATTCCTGTATCTTAGGGGCCTTCGCCATGAACGGCAGACGAAATAATGACGTCGGGAAGGTATAGTATCCAATCGTTGGCGGTTCCTGGAACGCTGCGCCCTCGACGAGGAGTCCTGGGAGTTTACCCCAAGTTGCTCGTGCATCCCCTCCAAGGCCGTGAACAAAAAGAAGTAATCTCCGCTCGATTTGTTCGGCGTCCCGCAAACCGGTCGTCAGCGCGCCAATCGGCGCCTCCGAACTTCCCGCCTGTGGATATGGAGGATCTCTGGCTGTGTCCGCGACGAATTTTGTTGCCTTTGCATTCGGCCCAACCGCGAGCTGGTCGGCCACAACCTGGCCTTTGCCTGAGATCATAATTCCGCTATTGCGCGTTCCCACGCTGACCTCCTTGTGGATTTACGTTTCGAGCAAGCTTACTTTGTGCGCCGGAGCCTACTGCCATAACCTCCGCGGAAATTGAGCCTCCTGAGACAATGATCCCACTATTAATAATCGCCGAACCCCGATCAGCCAGGTCCGACGCATCGATGTTGTGGTCTTCGAGAAATTGACTCAAACTGTCGAGTAATTGCTTTTGAATTACTTTCCAGTGCATTTGAGAGTCAAGTCGTTGAAAATAGCTACGATACTTATCATCAGACGCGATCATTCGAATCGTTGTTCTAGCGCCGTAGTCAAATAATTCGTTATGCAGGATCTCATTTCGCTCGCTGCGCCCCCGTAAACCTTGCGCGAGGGGCAACAAAGAAATGGATGCAATGTTATATAAAGATAGCGGAAGCAGCATTATCGCACATAAGGCCGAATAGAACATCAACCCAATAATATTGCTCACAAGCAACGTTGTGCTATTATTATCTATTTGATAAAACTCGCTCTTTAACGGAGGTGTAACAAAAAAATTAGCCTCTATAAATAACTGACTCCCCGATTTAGTAAATCTTGTAAAGCAAGTTGTAACTAAATCGCCATTCCAGTCGACAATTTTAATAAGTAAATAGTGGCGAATTCGATCAGAATTTAGTCCTTTATAGGTAGATATTATGCTATCATCTATGACATTCTTTGGGCGTGAAATTATTCTAGGAAGAAACCGGCGGTCATTTCGAATCGCCCTCCCGTCCACGAACAGCTTGTCCTCCAGTGACATGCCACCTATCGCCAAACGCTCCAGCCCTGCCGCAATTTGATTATATAGCTGCTCAGGAGTGAAGCCCCTGGGCGACTCCCTACCATGGACGCCGTGCGCGCCCTTTTCCAAGTTGACCGCGAACGACCAGGAGGCAAGCTCGACGCCGGCCCCAACGAACGGCGAAAAGCCACTATAGACGATAACATTCTGATCTCTGGCCTCATTGCTTTTTTGAGAAGCACGCCAGTTTGCCGCTGAAAACTTCTGTCGAACTATAACCAACTCTACATATACAGCTTCAACAAATATTATAATTGATGCCAAAGTTAGAGCAACACAAATAATAAATATTTCCGAATTGCCAATAAATTCAACTTCAGTTATCGAGCTAGATTTTACGTTGAAGAATATAAAAGCTGAAAACAATAATACAATAAAAAGTGCAAAATCACGTACAATTTTTATATTTTGCGCTTTTATACAATGAGAAATGATTAATTGTGTATCAACCGCCAAATCAGGTGCGATTCCGCGGAATTTTACGTTTGCAAATTCATTAAGAACCCTCGAACGAAAGCTCAAATTAATATATGATGCGGCTGAAAGATAACGATTTATCTGATTCTTTTGCCTTAGTACAGATTCCAATTTATGGGTAGCCGCGCGATCAGTATCGCCGACGGGCGATAAGCTCGCATTGAATTCAGCCATCGCGTGCTCCTCCCTGTAAGATCACGAGTCGCGTCAGAATTCAGTTGGCAATATGAGGCCGTAGCTTGGTCGCGATTGCGCGTGAGAGCCAAAATTACAGCGTGGTAGAATGTCAAACTGCTGTCAATTCCATGAGCGGACATTCACGCCCGTCCGAAATTGGATAGTCACCGCCTTCGTGCGAGAAGTCCGCGTCCCACGCAAAGCAGGCATTCTTTCAGCCGCCACGAAGCCCGCGCCAGCAGCCGCAGACGCCTTGCGACAACGATGCTAAACCTACCCTGTCAGCCTCTCCCTCCCGAGTCCCCGCCTTGCCCGACCCCCTCTCCCCCGCCCGCCTCCAGGCCGCCATCGACTTCGCGCAGGCGCATGATTCCCCCTGGCCGCGCAGCATGTTCTATCCGGACGGCGCCTATGTCGGGAATCGCGAATGGGACGAGAAGGGTCCGTGGACCGAGATCGTCGGGCCGGTCGAGCCGCGCGGCGGTCCGGCCGGGGTCGTGCTGAAGGGCGGCGAGACGATCGCCGAATGGGGCGATGTCGAGCGGGCCGACATGACCTTCTCGATCGCCAAGAGCTATCTCTCGGTGCTGGCGGGCCTCGCCGTCGCCGACGGGCTGATCGCCGATATCGACGAGCCCGTGGGCAAAAGCGTCGACGGCCCGCATTTCTCCAGCCCGCACAATGCAGGGATCACCTGGCGCCATCTGCTCAACATGAACAGCGAATGGCAGGGCGAGATCTTCGGCAAATCCGACCAGGTCGACCATTACAGGCAGATCGGCATCGGCGCCGACAACAGCCGGAAAGGCCAGCGCCGCGAGCTGCGCGAACCCGGCAGCCTCTACGAATACAACGACGTCCGGGTGAACGCGCTCGGCTATGCGCTGCTGCGCCGCTTCCGCCGGCCGCTGCCGCAGGTGCTGCGCGAGCGGATCATGAACCCGATTGGCGCCTCGCAGGGCTGGCGCTGGGAGGGCTACGAGACCTCGTGGGTCGAGATCGACGGACAGCTTATGCAGTCGGTCCCCGGCGGCGGCCATTGGGGCGGCGGCCTCTTCATCAGCGCCCGCGACCATGCCCGCTTCGGCCAGTTGATCGCGCAGAACGGCGTCTGGGACGGGCGCGAGCTGATCCCGTCCGCCTGGCTGGCGCAGTCGGTCGTGCCCTCGCCGACCCTGCCGAATTACGGCTTCCTCTGGTGGCTGAACCGCGGCCCGGCGGCCAATCCCAAGCTGCCGGCGAGCGCCTTCAGCGCGCAAGGAGCGGGCAACAACCTGATCTGGATCGACCCCGAGCACGACCTCGTCGCCGTGCTGCGCTGGATCGACAAGGGGGCCATCGACGGGTTTCTGGAGCGGCTGGTCGCGGCGGTGGAGTGAGGGGACCTCGACGCAGAACCCCTCTCCTGGAAGGAGAGGGGCAGGGGTGAGGTGTTCGGGAGAGAGGTCGTTAGCCCGAACCTGACCGCGCCGTGAGCGCTCGCGGAACTGGTCACAGGGCCCACACCTCACCCTGCCCTCTCCTTCAAGGAGAGGGTTCCCCGCGCCCCTCACACCGCTCCTCGCCCATGCGCCCAGCGTAGAACCGCCCTCGCCGACCACCCTTGCCGCCATTTCCCCTTGCGCCCATAAGCCGCCCTGCTCCCGCAAGGCTCATCGCCAGTGTCAAATCCCGCCTCCCCCCGCCTCGCCATCGGCTTTGCCTGCGGCATCCTCGCGGCCGTGATCTGGGGCATCCAGTCGGTGGTCTCGCGACAATCGGTGGTCGACGGGCTCTCGGCCGGCGACGTCACCATCCTGCGCTTCCTCGCCGCCGCGCTGGTGCTGCTGCCCTTCGCGCTGAAGCGCTTGAAACCCTTCCCGGTCGGCAAGCTCGGCTGGAAGCGGGCGCTGATCCTCACCGCCATCGTCGGCCCGAGCTACAGCCTGATCCTGGTCGGCGGGGCGCATTTCGCCCCGGCTTTGCACTCCTCGGTGATCTCGCCCGGGCTGATCCCGGTCGCGACCGCCCTGCTCGCCGTCCTCGTGCTCGGCGACCGGATCAGCCCGCTCAGGGTGATCGGCCTTGCCATCATCGTCGCCGGGATCGTGGTCTTCTCCTTCGAGGCGATGGCGAACACGCCGACCCGCGAAGGCGCCTGGATCGGCGACCTGCTCTTCGTGCTGATCGCGGTGCTCTGGTCGGTGTTCGGCCTGCTCGCCCGGCGCTGGGGCGCCGATGCGGTCGAGGTCACCATGGCGACCTGCCTGCTCTCGGTGCCGCTGCTGCCGCTGCTGGCGCTGGTCCAGCCGGTCCACCTGCTCCAGGTGCCGCTGCCGGCGATCGCGCTGCAGGCGCTCTATCAGGGCGTGCTGGTCGGCGCGGTGGCGCTCTTCCTCTACACCGAAGCCGTCGCCATCCTCGGCGCCGCCAGGGCCGCCCTCTTCCTGCCGCTGGTGCCGGTGGTGACGGCACTCTCGGGCGCCGCCTTCCTCGGCGAACAGGCCTCGACGCTGGAAATCGCCGGCATGCTGCTGGCGGTCACCGGCATGCTGGTCGCGCTCAGGGCGCCGAGCAGCGCCTGAGAGTCGCGCTCAGCCCTTATGGTCCTTGGCGATCGGCTCGACATAGGACAGGCCCATGTCCCAGGGGAAATAGATCCAGGTGTCCTGGCTGACCTCGGTGACGAAGGTGTCGACCACCGGCACGCCGGCCGGCTTGGCGTAAACCGTGGCGAAATGGGCATTCGGCAGCATCTCGCGCACGACGCGGGCAGTCTTGCCGGTGTCGGTCAGATCGTCGACGACGAGCACGCCCTTGCCCTTTCCGTCGCCGATGGCGCGGATCGAGGGAGCGATCTCCTTCATCACCTTGAGCTCGGACTGGTTCTTGTAGTCGTGATAGCTCGCGACGCAGACCGTCTCGATCAGGCGCAGGCCGAGCTCACGGCAGATGATCGCCGCCGGCACCAGACCGCCGCGGGTGATGCAGACCATCGCCTCGAACGGGCCGGCATCGGCAAGGCGCCAGGCGAGCGCGCGGGCATCGCGGTGGAACTGGTCCCAGGAAACGGGAAAGGCCTTGTTGGCGGAAGCGTCGGCCATGGCGGGTCCTGCGGAATAAGCGAAGAAAGAGCCTTTCCGCAAAGCGCATCCGGAGGACGCTGGCAAGAGCATGCCTGCCACAATCCCCGCCGCAACGGCCCGATTCAGGAACGATCGCGCCCGGTGGCGGTTGCTCGAAGGACACCGAACAGCACGTGGAGTCCTGCCATGCTCGTCGCCGTCCAGATCCTCGCGATCCTGCTCGCCGCGCTCTCGATGACGGCCGCGCTCGGCCATGCGCTGGAAATGCCGGGCAAGCTCAGGCTGGCGCAGGAACACTATCTCGCGGTCCAGCCGATCTACTATCCCGGCTTCACCATCGGCGGCGGCCTCGGCGAGATCGGCACGATCGTCGCCAGCGCGGGGCTGGCGCTGATGCTGCCTTCGGGCAGCGCCGCATCGAGTCTCGCCTGGATCGCCTGCGCCAGCGCCCTGACCGTGCAGGCGCTTTACTGGCTGCTCGTCCATCCGGTGAACAAGTTCTGGCTGAAGGACTCGAAAGTCGACGCCGCCAGCCAGGGCTTCTTCGCCATCGGCGCCGGCGATCAGGCCGGCGCCGACTGGAGAGCCCTGCGCGATCGCTGGGAGCGCGGACATGCGATCCGCGCCGTCTTCGCGACGCTCGCTTTGGTGCTGATCGCAGCTTCCGTCGCGATCAGCTGAGCCTCAGAACTCGGCCCAGCCGTCGTCACCCCGGCCACCACCGGCCACCCTGGCGCGTGGGAGCGGCGCAGGCTTCGCCGGCGCGGCCGCAGCCCTCATCGCCGGCAGCACCGAGCGCAAATCGGCTGCAAGCCGTGCCGGCTGATCACCGAGCCGGAAGGCGCCGACCAGCGCCGCCAGCGCCTGCGTCTCGCCCTGCAGGTCGCGCGACAGCTTCGAGCTGGCATCCGCCATCAGCGAGTTGCGCTGGGTGATCTCGTCCATATGGGCGACGGTCTTGGCCATCTCCTCGACGCCATTGGCCTGCTCGGTCGCGGCGCTCGAGATCTCGGCGATGGTGCCGGCGACGCGGTTGGCCGCGTCGACGATCTCCTCGAGCGTGCGGCCGGCATCCTTGACCAGCTGGACGCCGGAGCGGACCTGCTCGCTCGAATTGGCGATCAGCGACTTGATGCCGTTGGCGGATTCGCTGGAGCGGCCGGCGAGCGCCCGGACCTCCGAGGCGACGACCGCAAAGCCCCGCCCGGCATCGCCGGCGCGCGCCGCCTCGACCGCGGCGTTGAGCGCGAGCAGATTGGTCTGGAACGAGATCTCGTCGATCATCGAGATGATGTCGGCGATCGAGGCCGAGGCCTGCTCGATCCGGCCCATCGCCGCGACCGCATCGCTGACGATCGCCCCGCCGCGCGAGGCCACCGACCTGGCCTCGTCGCCCAGCGCCGCCGCCTGGCGCGAATTGCCGGCGCTGGTCTTGATCGAAGCGGCGAGTTCCTCGGTCGTCGCCGCCGTCTCCTGCAGGCTCGCAGCCTGGGACTCGGCCCGTTCGGCGAGTTCGATGCTTTCGCTCGCCATCTTGTCGGCCGCGGCGCCGACCTTGCCGGAGATCGCGCCGATGGCGCCGATCACCTGCGCCATCATCTCGATCAACTCGTTGATGCCGCCGCAGAGGACCGCGACCTCGCCCTCCTTGCCGGCCATGTCGATCCGGCTGGTCAGATCCTTGTCCTTGGCCCGACCGATCACGCTTTGCGCCTCGCCGACCGCCTTGGCGAGCTGGCGCGCGGCCTTCTGCTCGGTGATGTCGGTGGCGTATTTCACCACCTTGGTCGGCCGGCCCTTGGCGTCCATGATCGGGTTGTAGCTCGCCTGGATCCAGACTTCGCGGCCATCCTTGCCGAAGCGCTGGTACTGGCCGGAATCGTATTCGCCGCGTCCGAGCTTCTCCCAGAACGAGCGATACTCCGCCGAGCTACGATAAGAGGCATCGCAGAACATGGCGTGATGCTTGCCTTTGATCTCGTCGAGCGAATAGCCGGTAACGGCGAGGAAATTCTCGTTGGCGTCGAGGATGTGGCCGTCGAGCGTGAACTCGATCACCGCCATCGCCTTGCGGATCGCCGCGACCTGCCCGGCCATGTCGGCTTCCCGATTCTTCTGGTCGGTGACCACCGTCGCGAACTTGATGACCTTGATCGGCTTGCCGCTGGAATCGAAGACCGGGTTGTAGCTGGCCTCGATCCAGAATTCGCTGCCGTCGGCAGCGACGCGCAGGAACTGCCGGGCATCGTACTCGCCCTGCCGCAACCGCTCCCAGAACGCCTTGTACTCCGCACTCTGCGCCTCATCCTTCGGCACGAAGATGCTGTGATGGCGCCCCCGCACCTGCTCCAGCGTATAGCCCACCGTCTTCAGGAAGTTCTCGTTGGCATCCAGGATGGTGCCGTCGAGCTTGAAACTGATCACTGCCATGGCGCGATTCAGCGCCGCCATCTCGCCTTCCAATTCGCGGCGCGAAACGCCGCCTCCAAATGGATTCAGCCGCATGCCCCTTGCCCCGCATTCAGCCCCGCAGGTTCCTGACCTGCAAGAACAGAATGGATGAAAATGGTTTATGCCCCGCTAATCCAAAGATTGGGCGAGAACTTAAATCACGACATCGCAGCGCTGAATAAAAAAATCCCCGATAATTATCCTAACCGCGGCCGCCAACTCACATTCAGCAGCAGCAAATACATGTCAGATTACAATCGATACAATCTTATTATAACTCGGATCAATCAAGGATGAGTCTCACCCCTTCCCTGAGGTCACCAGCCAGTTGTTCAGAATCCCGAATTGGCTAAACTTTGAACGGCGTTAGAAATCTGGATATACGCAATCATAGATTGTGCTGAATTAAATACACATCCTATGCATTCAGGCGTCGTCGTACTTCCTCCACCATCGCCTGCACGGCCGCCGTCGCCAGAGCGAGCTTTTCGGGGTCGCGCGAACGGATGACGATGTTGGTGTCCGGGCCAGTCTCGGACCAGAACGGATAGGAGCCGATCGAGCAATCGGGATGGGCTTTCGCGATCTCGGCGAGCGGCGTGCCGATATCGCCTTCCTTCAGGCCCGCCCTCACCGTCTCGGACAGGATCCTGGCGCCGGTCTTCAGCGTCGGTGCGACGACGTCGAGCATGGCCTGCATGATCGCTGGCACGCCGGCCATGACATGGACGTTGCCGATCCGGAAGCCGGGCGCCTTCGACACCGAATTGGCGATCAAGTCGGCGCCCTCCGGGATGCGCGCCATGCGCATCCTGGCTTCGTTGAGCTGGTCCTTGGGAAAGCGCTCCAGCAGCATGTCGACGGCGCGCTGATCGTAGTCGATCGGTACGCCGAAGGCGGTGGCGACCGCATCGGCGGTGATGTCGTCATGGGTCGGGCCGATTCCGCCGGTGGTGAAGACGTAGGTGTAGCGCGAGCGCAGCGCGTTCAGCGCCGAGACGATCTCGTCGGTCAGGTCCGGCACGACCCGGACCTCGCGCAGCTCGATGCCGATATTGGTCAGGTACTCGGCGATGTAGCCGATGTTCTTGTCCTTGGTCCGGCCGGAGAGGATCTCGTCGCCGATCACCAGGATCGCGGCGGTGACCACCGGCTGGAAGGCGGGCGCTGGCGCTGCCGTCATGGGCTTGTCCCTACTTTTCGATGTCGCCGCATGCGTGCCCCGATACGCCAGCGAGCTAAGCTGCTTGCGCACAACTGCTCAAGCGTCACGCCAGTCGGGGCGGCTATGCGCGCGCGGCGCAGCGGGTCACGAGGTCGTGCGCTCGTAGACCAGGTTGAGCCGGGTCTGGGCGACCAGCTTGTAGCCCTTGCTCTCCAGCAGAGCGGGCAGGTCCACCTGCCAGCGGCCGCGCGAATCCTCGACGATGACGAAGCCGGGCCAGAGCGCCTCGGGCGCATCGCGCAGGAACGGTTCGAGGATCAGGTCCTCGGCGCCCTCGACATCGAGTTTGATCGCGTCGATCCGCTCATAGCCCTCGCTCTGCACCAGCGCGAGCAAGGTCGTCGCCGGCACGCGCACCGAGTTCGCATTGCTGGAGCGCAGGATACGCACGCTCGATTCGCCCTTGTTGGCGGGGTCGAGGAAAAGCGTCAGCTCGCCCGGCTTGTCGGCGAGCGCGCAGGCGATCGCCTTGACCGTGCCGAAGGGATTCTGGGCGATGTTGTAGGTCAGCCGCGCGAAGATGTCGGGCTGCGGCTCGACGGCCAGGATGCGCGCCCCGCGCCCGGCACGGGCGGCGACGAAGAGCGAATAGGCGCCGATGTTCGCGCCGACATCGATGAAGCTGAAGCCGTCGCGGATGCGCGAGGCGAGCATCTCGCGCTCCTGCGCGTCGAAATATTGCGGGGTGAACAGCACCCGCTTCTCGCAGACATTACCCTCGGGATAGAGTCGCATCTGCGCGCCGAGCGCCTCGATGTCGACCGGCTGCCCCTTCAGCCGGTTGAGTCCGAGACGGCGCAGCGCGAAGGCGAGCTTGCGACCGAGGAAGGAGCCGGAGGCGCAGCGCGTCCAGGCGATGATGCGGGCGATGCTGCCCCGCGGCGCGAAGGTGCCGAAGGGCTGATCCTCGGCCGGTCTGATCTCATTGAATGCCATTGGCGCGCTGTACACCCCCAGCGCCGATGGCGCCAGAGCCGGATCATCACAGAGGCGGCGCGAAGACGTGTCAGGCGGCATCGCTCGCCGCCGAAGCGCAATCGGCATGCAGCGGGCAGAGGCTGCCGCAATCGGCGACGCCGGCCAGGAGATAGCGCAAGCAGCAGAGTTTCCGACGCCGGACCGGCTCGCCCTGCTCGACCGGATAGCGCACCGCCTCGCACATCGGGTTGCGCTGGCCCGAGGGTTCGAGACGCCGCTCCAGCCGCAGATGCGCCGCCGCCAGCGCCTGCGGATCGGCGAGATCAGCCGGCAGCTGTTGCAGCGTCCATTCGAAGATCGCCGCGGCATTGGCCCAGAGCAGCCGCGGTGAGACCCGGAACTGCTCGGCAAGCAGAGTAACCAACGGCGCGACATGGCCCTCGAACAGACGCGCGAACGGGTCTCCGTCAGCGCATCGCAAGACGCCTTCATCGGCGATGACGATCGCGCTGGTCAGTCCGGCTTCCTGCGGCACGATCGCGATCCGATCAAGCTCCAGCGGCAGGTCGCGGTCGCCGAGCAGGATCGCCACCGTCGCCGGGATGATCAGTGCGCCGAAATGCCATTGCGACCACATCGAGACCAGCGCACGCCGGTCGCTGTCCGGATAAAGCGTGGCGAAGCGCGCCATCAGCTGCTCGGCTCCGCTCGCCAGCAGCTCCTGCCCGGATATGACGTCCCGTGCTCCGCCAGGCAGCACCAGCTTGTCCCCGTACCAGGCCAGCGCCTCGGGAAAGCACGTGGCGAAGGACGGCAGCGGCCCTGCTTCGCTCATCCGAGCGCCGCCTGCTCCCGCCCCGCCGGCCGCTGCGAAGTGGCGGACCAGCCGCCGAGCAAGGCCGCCAGGGGCGCTGCGATCAGGGCGACGATGGCAGCCAGCCCAAAGCAGACGCCATAGCCGAAATGCTGGGAGACCCAGCCGGCGCCGATGCCGCCGGCCATGCTGACCAGCCCGTCCATGCATTGCAGCAAGGTGAAGTCGACGCCGGCCTGGCGCGGATCGGACAGCGCCATGAAGCGGGCATAGAGCGCGACGAAGCCCAGCGCCATGATGCCCGACGAGCTCGCCAGAGCCAGCGCCAGCACGAGCGGCTGTGGCAGGCCGCGCCAGGCGGCGAAGGCAAGGCCTGCGAGCGAGAATGCCTGCAACAGCAGCGCCAGCACGAGCACGCTGCGCGCGCCCAGAATCCGCACCAGCGCACCACCGAGCAGCGCGCAAGCGAAGCCGACAGCAAGGCCGCCAATGCCGTTGACCAGCCCGATCGATTCAAGATCGAGCCCACTATCGACCAGATAGGCGCCGAGCATGGCGACGCCCCATTTCTGCGCCGGCACGTAGATGGCGGCGAGCAGGAGGCCGGAGCGCATCTCCGGCCGCCTCAGCGCTTCCCTCAGCGCGGGCTGGTGTGTGCGCCGTGCCGGCGCGGCCGGGGCCGGCGAAAGCAGGAAGGGCAGCGCCAGCACGAAGAGCAGCCCGGCCATGGCGAAGGTCGCGAATTGCCAGTCGAGCCTCGCCACCAGCACTAGGAAGAGGCCGGAGCCGAGCGCCGAGCCGAGATAGGCGCCGCCGACCTGGGCGGCATTGCCCCAGCCATGATGGGCCCGCGCCAGCGTCTCGACCGCATGGCCGTCGCAGGCGATGTCGCCGGTCGCGGCAGAAAAGGCGATCAGCACGAAGACGGCGATCAGGGGCACGAAGGCGACCGGACCGATCAGGCCGACCGCGACGAGCCCGAGCGCCGAGATCAACGTCGTTACCAGCACGATCGTCCGCGACCGCGCCGGGCCGGTATCCGGCAGGCGGTAGCGCTCGATCGCCGGGGCCCACAAGAATTTCAGCGCCCAGGGCAGCACGGCGAGATAGGTCAGGCCGATCTGGTCGAGCGGCAGGCCGCGCTCGCGCAGCACGCTCGGCAGGGCGATGAAGGTCAGCCCGCCAATGATGCTCTGGCCGACATATAAGCCCCCGATGGCGAGGACGATCGCCGCCGGTGACAGCATGAGCGCCCTCACCAGCGATAGCGCAGGCTGGCGATGACCTTGCGTCCCTCGTCGAAATAGCAATAGCCCGCTGTGCAGGTCTGCTGGACCTCGTTCAGCAGGTTTGTCGCGTTGACCTGGAAGCGCATGCCCTTGAGCTGCGGGCTGAGGTTCTCGAGATCATAGCGGATCGAGCCGTCGAGGAAGGCGCGCGCCTTGTTGTCGATCACCGGCCGGCCGAGATTGTCGCCGAGGCTGGAGCCGACATAGCGCACGCCACCGCCGATCCCGAGCCCGCGCGCCGGCCCGTCCTGCACGGTGTAGTCGAGCCAGAGCGATGCCATATGGTAGGGGATGCTGGAGAGGCGGTTGCCAACCGTCTCCTCGGTCAGCTTCTTGATGCGGGCATCGTTGTACGAATACGAAGCCTGCAGGCTCAGCCCGTTCGCCAGCGAGGCGACGCCCTCGATCTCGAAGCCGCTGGAGCGCAGGTCGATCTGGACCTGGCGGTTGAGGCCGTCGACGACCTCGTAGACCACACCATTGTCCTGGCGGATGTTGAACACCGCGGCGCGCAGCGAGGCATTGTAGCCCGGCAGGTCGTATTTCACGCCGAGCTCGGCCTGCTTGCCGGTGGTCGGCTGGGCGACGCCGCCATTCAGCACCGTGCCGGGATTGGGCACGAAGGAGGTGCCGTAGCTGACATAGGGCGCGAGGCCGAACTCGGTGACGTAGGACAAAGCGGCGCGGCCGGTGAACTTGCCGTCGGTGCGCTTGCTCTCGGTGGGGACGGCGCCGGCCGCGCCGGCCTCGAACTTGCTGTCGACCCAGTCCTGGCGGACGCCGGCCGAGAGGCGCCAGCCGCCCCATTTGATCTGGTCCTGCAGATAGACGCCGGTCGTGGTCAGCGTCTGCTCGGTCCGCCACAGGAAGGCGGGATTGTAGCCGAGCGGTACGCCGCCGAAGGCTTCCTTGCTCTTGTAGTGCAGGCGGCTGACATCGACGCCGGCTAGCAGGGTATGGTCGACCGCGCCGGTCCGGACCTTCGCCTCCAGCGAGGTGTCGACCGAGAAGCCAGCGGTGTTCTCGCGGGTCAGGCCCGAGCCGAAATAGACGTATTGCTGGTTGTTGCCGAGCTGCTGGTAGCGTGCGCGCTGGCGCAGCGTGAAGACCTCGTCGAACTTGTGCTCGAACTCATAGCCGATGCGGGCCTGCTGCTGGCGGAAGTCGTTGTAGCGCTTGTCGCCGACATAGAGCTTGGTCGCGCCGAGCGTCTTGGACAGCACATTGCCCTGGCGGTCTACATAGGGGCCATACTGGTTGAGATAGGCCGCCGTGCCGCCGGTGGTCGAATCCATGTACTCGCCGAGCACGGTGAGCTTGGTCGCCTCGTTCGGCTTCCAGGTCAGGGCCGGCGCGATGAAGATGCGGTCGTCCTTGATCGCGCTGATATCGCTCTTGGCATCCCGGACGACGCCGGTCAGCCGGTAGAGCAGCGTCCCCTCCGGATTGGCCGGGCCGGAGATGTCGAAATTGAACTGCTTGCGGCCGAAGGAGCCGCCCTGGACCTCGATTTCGCGGAACGGCGTCTGCATCGGTCGCTTCGAGATCAGGTCGACGATGCCGGCGCTGGTGCTGGCGCCGTAGATCGCCGAGGCCGGCCCGCGCAGCACGCTGATCGCCTCCAGCCCATAGGGTTCGAGCCGCATCAGCCCGTTCGGGCTGCCGATCTGGCGCAACCCGTCGCGGAAGACGGCGTTGTGGGTGACGTCGATGCCGCGGATGGTGAAGGCGTCATAGCGCGGGTCGAAGCCATAGGTGCCGATGCGTGCGCCTGGCGTATAGGCCAGCGCCTCCAGCAGGTTCTGCGGCTTGCGCTGCTCGAGCTGCGTCTGCGTCACCGTCGAGATCGACATCGGCGTCTCGAGCAGCGGCGTGTCCGTCTTGCTGGCGCTGCGGCCCGAGGTCGCGACATAGCCGTTGGCGCTGAAGACCCCCTTCTCGCCGCTGCCCTGCCCTTCGACCACGATCGTGTCGAGCTGGATGCGCTCGGTCCCCTGCGCCAGCGCGGCGATCGGGGCGAACAGCAGCGCGGTCGAACCGAGCAAGGCAGAACGAATATTCACGGCACACGACTCTCGACGAAAACGACGATCGCGGCCTAACAATCGAAAATCGAGCGGTCAATACATTATAGTTTTGAATTATTACAAGGAAATGCCGACAACATATACTTCAAATATCGAACGACATCTTGTGCCGCAACGTCATCCTGATCCGCCTACGAGCGCGGCAGCGGCCGGCGCGACCGCCTCACGGCCAGCGCAGGCCCCGTGCGGCCAAGCGCGAGTCAGGTCGTTCAGCGCATCCGCCTTGCGCCGCAACTCAAACCCAATAGATAAGGAGGGCTAGGAGCGCCTTACGGAATGACCCTGAACGAATCGATCTCACGCGCGCGGCGCGACCCCGCCATCAAGCTGCATGGCCCCGAGGCCTTCGCGGCGATGCGCAAGGCTGGGCAGCTCACGGCGCGTGGCCTCGACATGCTCGCCGGCGAGGTCAGACCCGGCGTCACCACCCAGCGCCTCGACGACCTCGCCTTCCAGTTCGCCATGGACAATTCAGCCTACCCGGCAACGCTGTTCTATCGCGGCTATACCAAGTCGATCTGCACCTCGATCAACCATGTCGTCTGTCACGGCATCCCGGACGACAAGCCGCTGCGCGAAGGCGACATCGTCAACATCGACTACACCCTGATCGTCGATGGCTGGCATGGCGATTCCAGCCGGATGTTCGCGGTCGGCGACATCCCGCGCAAGGCCGAGCGGCTGGTCGAGATCACCTATGAGAGCCTGCTGCGCGGCATCCGCGCCGTGCGCCCGGGCGCCACCACCGGCGATATCGGTTTCGCGATCCAGCGCTATGCCGAGGGCGAGCGCTGCTCGGTGGTGCGCGATTTCTGCGGCCACGGCCTTGGCCAGGTCTTCCACGACGCGCCGAACATCCTGCACTATGGCAGCCCCGGCGAAGGCGTCGAGCTCAAGCCCGGCATGCTCTTCACCATCGAGCCGATGATCAATCTCGGCAAGGCGAGCGTGAAGGTGCTTTCCGATGGCTGGACGGCGGTGACCCGCGACCGCTCGCTCTCGGCCCAGTTCGAGCACACGATCGGCGTGTCCGAGACGGGCTGCGAGATCTTCACGCTCTCGCCCGCCGGCCTCGACAACCCGCTCGCGCCGCGCACATGAAGAACGGCGGCAGCGGCAAGTCAGCCCCGATTGCCGCCGCCCCGGACGACGCTACGCCACACCATCTCGGTCATCGCGAGCGCCTGCGCCAGCGCTTCCTCGACGCCGGCGATGCCGCCCTGCCCGACTACGAACTGCTCGAGCTGCTGCTCTTCCGCTCCATCCCGCAGCGCGACGTCAAGCCGCTCGCCAAGCAGCTGATCCAGCATTTCGGTTCCTTCGCCGAGGTGATCGGCGCGCCGGTCTCGCGGCTGCGTGAGGTCAAGGGCATCGGCGAGAGCGTCGCGCTCGACCTCAAGATCGTCGAGGCGGCGCTGAAGCGGACGATGAAGGGCCAGATCGCCAAGAAGCCGGTGCTCTCCTCCTGGTCGTCGGTGATCGACTATTGCCGCCTCGCCATGGCCTTCGCCGAGCGCGAGCAATTTCGCATCCTCTTCCTCGACAAGAAGAACGCCCTGATCGCCGACGAGGTGCAGCAGACCGGCACGGTCGACCATACTCCGGTCTACCCCCGCGAAGTGATGCGCCGGGCGCTGGAACTCTCAGCTACGGCTTTGATTTTAGTCCATAATCATCCATCCGGCGACCCGACGCCGTCCGGCGCCGACATGCGCATGACCCGCGAGCTGGTCGATATCGCGAAGCCCCTGGGCATAGCCATCCACGACCACATCATCGTCGGCCGCGACGGCCATGCCAGCTTCAAGGGGCTGGGGCTGATCTGAGTGCCGCCGCCGTGGATGGTCGGGACAACAGCCCGACCACGACGGGAGAAGTTCACACCTCGCGCAGCACGATGCCGAACTCGGCGAGCCGCCGCATCAAATGGCCGGTGTTGACCAGCGTCTCCGGCAGATGCAGCCCTGAGGTCGGGCGCGGCTTGCCGGCGAGGCCGAACAGGCCTTCGATCACCACGGCGATGCCCTTGGCGCTGAGCGCGGCATAGCCATCCGGGTCGACCAGTTCCCAGCGGAAGCGGCCGTCGCGGCCGTCTTTACGCATTCCGGCGATCTCGATGATCACCTCGTGGGAGGGTTCCTCGCCGCGCAAAGTGCTCGCCGTCTGCCCTTCGGCGAAATCGACGCGCACGCTTCCCGCCTCACTCGCCGACAGGCTGAAGACGTCGACTAGGCCGACGGTCGCGCCGTGGTGCTCGCGCCCGTCGACGCCGGCGTAGCTGCGCTCGGTCTGCGGCGCCGAGATCCAGCGCCACAGACCGTCCGACTTAACCAGCGGCGCCGGGCCGATCGCACCGATCCGGTCCATGTCCTTCTGCGAGGCGAGCCCCAGCGGGTCAGCCGGATCGAAGACGAGGCCGACCTCGATCGCATCGACGCGCTCGAACTCGGAGGCAGCATGCAGAGCCGCAAGCGCCGGCACCGCGCCCATGCTGTGGCCGAGCAGGACGACGGGCGCAGCTTGGGGCTGGCGAATGAAGCCGGCGATCGCCGGCCCGACCTCGAAGACGCCATCCGAGAGCGCGACATAGGCCGCGCCCTGCCCTGCTGCCCAACGCTGCGTCCGCAGCGAAAGGTCGCGCACCGCCATCAGCACCACCGCCGGCTTCAACTCAGCCGGCAGACCGAGATCGTCGCGTTCGAGATCGAGCGGAGCGCTGGTTGCGTGCCCGAGTGCCGCCGCCAGCGCCTGCGCCTTGGCCGTATCGCGCCCGGCGATCACCAGCGGCAGTTCGGGATGGAGCAGGCGCAAAGCGCGGGCTGTGCGCGAGCCGACGCTGCCATAGCCGCCGAGGATCAGGACGGGGCCGAAAACCGGATCAGCCATTGGCGTTGGCCTCCGTGAAGACCGCGCCGAATTCCTTCATCCGGGCAATGTAATAGGCGGGCTCGATGATGCTGTCGGGGAAGTAGAGCCCGGGCTTCAGCGCCTCGCCACCAGCGAGGCCGAGCGCTCGCTCCGTAGCAAGCGCGACGCCGAGCGCGGTCAGCGGCGCCTGCCCTTGCGGGTGCACGACCTCATAGGTCCGCGTCACGCGCTCGCCCGAATGCAGCACGCCCTCGATCGCGATCACACTCTCGGTCGAGAATGGTTCGCCAGCTCGGCGGCTGGCCGAGACATCGAAGGCGAGGTCGAAGCGGATATGCTTCGCATCGGTGGCAGTCGCCAGGCTGAGCACGTCGAGCGGGCCGTAGGCCGCCGCCGGCAAGTCGACGCCGTCGACGCTGCGATAGCGCGCCTGGGCCTCCTCGCCGGCAATCCAGGCGAAGCGCCCGTCCTTCAGCGTCAATGCAGCAGAGCCGGCCTGGGTGATGCGCTCATAGTCGGCGAGCGCCGCCTGCCCGCCCATGTCCTCCTGGTCTAGCAGCACACCGACATGGATCCGTTCGATCGAGCGGAAGGCCCTGGCGTATTCCAATGTCGGGAACAGCGCCGCGCCGGCGAGCCACTGGCTGGCGAGCACGACCGGGGCCGCCTGCGGCGCATGGATGAAGCGCGCGGCTTCGATGCCGATCTCGAAGGCGCCGCTGGAGACGCTGAGATGCGGGATGCGGTGCTGCTGAGCGAAACGGAGCGCATTGCCCCAGTCATCCTTGACGAAGACGATCACGGCGCTGAAGCGCACGGTCTCCGGCAGGCCGAGATCGGGCTTCGACAGGTCGGCGGCAAGTGCCTCGACGCCAAGCTTGTCGGCGACGGCCTGCGCCTTGGCGAGGTCGCGACCGGCGATCGTGACAGGCAGGTTCGGATGCAGGCGGCGGATCATCGCGGCGGCCTGCGCGCCGACGACTCCGGAGCCGCCGATGACGAGAACGGGATGCTGTATGCTGGACATCTGATGGTCTCCGTGACGGGGCCAGTCGCAAGGGAGCTGGCATTCCTACTAAAAGTAACTTACTATAAGTAGGAATGTGATTTCCCTCTTGTCAAGCGGGCCTTCGCCGGGATTCTTGAATCGCCATGCCACCGACCTTCGCCGTCGCCTCGACCCGCAAGCTGCCGAAGCAGGAACGCCGTGAGCAGTTGCTGGCCTGCGCGCAGGAGATGATCCGCGAAGAGGGCACGGAGTCGCTCACCCTGGCGCGCGTCGCCGAACGCGCCGGCGTCACCAAGCCGGTCGCCTATGACCATTTCGGCACCCGCGAGACGCTGATGGTCGAGCTCTTCCGGCGCATCGATGACCGGCAGACGGCCCTGCTCGTCGATACGCTGAAGTCGACGGAAGGCCGGCTCGACGCCATCGCCGCGACGATCGCGGCTGCCTATATGAGCTGCGCCCTGGAGGTCGGTACCGAGTGGTACGCGCTCTCGGCCGCGCTGAAGGGCAGCGAGGCGATGGAGGCGGTGCAGCGCGAGCTCGTGGCCCGCTATGTCGGAATCTGGCGAGATGCCTTCGCGCCGCACGCGGCCCATCTTCCGCCGGACGAGTTGAGCCTGCGCTGCATCGGCATTCTCGGCGCCGGCGAGGCGATCTCGCTGGAGCTGCTGCGCGGCCATATCGACGAGGCGCGAGCTGCAAGGAGCCTCGCAGCCTTGATCACCGCGGCGATCCGGGCCCAGCCCGCCTTCTCCGGCTGAGCCCGGCCGCTTTCGAGCCTCCCGGCCCGCCCAAGAAATGAGCAGGAGCACGTCAAAGCGCGGGCAACACCCCCTCTTCCCCAACTGGAGCGAATGAGCATAGGCTACCCGAAACAGGGGAAGACGGCTGCATGGTCGCATTCGACGAGATGACAGGGGGAGAAGGCGGCCTGCGGGCTGCCTATGGCGAACTGGATCGCTGGCTGAAGGAGGCGCCGCCCGAGATGCTGGCGCTGCGCCGGTCGCAGGCCGAGCTGTTCTTTCGCCGGATCGGCATCACCTTCGCCGTCTATGGCGACGAGGAATCGACCGAGCGCCTGATCCCCTTCGACATCATCCCGCGCGTCCTGACCAAGCCGGAATGGACCAAGCTGGAAAAGGGCCTGCGCCAGCGCGTCACCGCGCTCAACATGTTCCTGGCCGACGTCTACGGGAAGAAGGAGTGCCTGAAGGCCGGGATCATCCCGCCCGAGCTGGTCTATCGCAACGCCTGCTACCAGCTTGAGATGGTCGATTTCCAGGTGCCGCACGGCATCTACTGCCATATCGCCGGCATCGACATCGTCCGCGTCGATGCCGACACCTTCTATGTGCTGGAAGACAATGCCCGCACCCCCTCCGGCGTCTCCTACATGATGGAGAACCGCGAGGTGATGCTGCGGCTCTTCCCCGAGCTCTTCGCCACCCACCGCGTCGCGCCGGTCGACAATTATCCCGACCAGTTGCTGGCGACCTTGCGCTCGGTCGCCCCGCGCACCGCCTCGTCCGATCCGACGATCTGCCTGCTGACGCCCGGCCAGTACAATTCGGCCTTCTACGAGCACTCTTTCCTCGCCGACAAGCTCGGCGTCGAGCTGGTCGAGGGCTCGGACCTCCTCGTCAAGGACGACGTCGTCTACATGCGCACGACGCAGGGGCCCAAGCGCGTCGACGTGATCTACCGCCGCATCGATGACGACTTCATCGACCCGCTGGTCTTCCGCAGCGATTCCGTGCTCGGCGTGCCCGGCATCATCGGCGCCTACAAGGCCGGTAACGTCACGCTGGCCAACGCGGTCGGCACCGGTGTCGCCGACGACAAGGCGGTCTACAGCTACATGCCGGAGATCGTGAAGTTCTTCACCGGCGAGGAGCCGATCCTGAAGAACGTGCCGACCTATCGCTGCCGCGAGCGCGAGGCCAACGCCTATGTACTCGACAATCTCGAAAAGCTCGTCGTCAAGGAGGTCAACGGCTCCGGCGGCTACGGCATGCTGGTCGGCCCGCATGCCAGCAAGGCGCAGCTCGACACCTTCCGCCAGAAGCTGAAGGACCAGCCCGAGGGCTTCATCGCCCAGCCGACCCTGGCGCTCTCGACCTGCCCGACCTTCGTCGCCTCGGGCGTGGCGCCGCGCCATGTCGACCTCAGGCCCTATGTCCTTTCCGGCGCCAACGGCATCTCCTGCGTGCCGGGCGGGCTCACCCGCGTCGCGCTCAAGGAGGGCTCGCTCGTGGTCAATTCCAGCCAGGGCGGCGGCACCAAGGACACTTGGGTGCTCGACGCATGACGAATCCTGTTTTCACCGTAGTTCGCGTCACCCCGGAATCCCGGACCTGAGCATGCTTTCCCGTACCGCCGACAGCCTCTACTGGGTCTCGCGCTATGTGGAGCGGGCCGAGTACCTCGCCCGCATCCTCGACGCCACCACCCGCCTGACCAACCTGCCCTCCGCCTATGGCGGCGCCGGCACCGAATGGCAGAGCGCGGTCGCCACAGCCGGCTGCGAAGAGACCTTCGCCAAGGCCTATGGCGAGGCGAACGAGCGCAATGTCTGCGACTTCCTCAGCTTCAACCCCGACAATCCGTCCTCGATCCGCAACTGCCTGGCGCTGGCCCGCTCGAACGCCCGCGCGGTGCGCACCGCGTTGACCTCGGAGATGTGGGATGCGCTCAACGGCGCCTGGCTCGAACTGCAGCGCTTCGAGCGCAGGCGCATGGACCGCGAGGAATTCGCCCGCTTTCTCGACTGGGTCAAGAACGTCTCGCTCGCTTTCGACGGCTCGGCCTACCGGACCATGCTGCGCGACGACGGCTACTGGTTCTCGCGGCTCGGCGTGAATCTCGAGCGGGCCGACAACACCGCCCGCATCCTCGACGTGAAATACCATGTCCTCCTGCCGGAGACCGAGCAGGTCGGCGGCTCGCTCGACTACTTCCAGTGGACGACGATGCTGCGCGAGGTCTCGGCGCTGACCGCCTATCATTGGGTCTATCGCCAGGCGGTGAAACCGACGCTGATCGCCGACCTCCTGATCCTCAACAAGCGCATGCCGCGCTCGCTGGCGAGCTGCTACGAGAACATCTCGCGCTTCCTCGACCAGATCGGCGACGCCTACAACCGGCACGGCCCCGCCCAGCGCCAGGCCCGCAAAACCCTGACCAATTTCGACAACACGCCGATCGAGCAGGTGCTCCAGCGCGGGCTGCACGAGTTCATCGAGGACTTCATCTCCGAGAACAACCGCCTCGGAAACGTGATCGTCGAGCAGTATCTGCAGTAAGGGCTGCTCGCCCGCTTTCTTGAATTTGGGTTCCACGCCACATGCGGATCCGGATCTCCCACAGCATCGCGTATTCCTACGCCGAGCCCGTGCGCCAGCTCCGGCAGGTGTTGCGGCTGACGCCGCGCGACCATGAGGGCCAGCACGTCGTCTCCTGGCGCATCGCGCCCAATATCGATGGACGCCTGCACGCCGGGCAGGACGCGTTCGGCAACATCACCCATGATTTCTCGGCCGACGGCCCGATCGAAAGTTACGCAATCGAGATCAACGGCCTGGTCGAGACCGTCGATCTCGCCGGCGTGGTCCGCGGCGTGAACGAGAAGGTCCCGCCCGAGGTCTTCATGCGCGACACCCGCCTGACGCAGGCGAACGAGCCGTTGCGCGCCCTGGCCGACAAGGCCGCCGGCCGTGACGGCGGCGACCTCGCCAGGCTGCACGCGCTGATGGAGGCGATTCATCAGAAACTCCGCTGCGTACCGACCGCCGACCATCTCGGCATCGGCGCGGCCGCCTGCGCCGAGGCCGGCGAAGGCATTCCGCAGGACATCGCCCATGTCTTCATGACCTGTGCCCGCCTGCTCGGCGTCCCGGCGCGCTATGTCTCGGGCTATGTCGCCGCCTCGGACAGCCTGCCCCATGCCGATGGCGCCCATGCCTGGGCCGAGGCCTACTTGCCCGACTATGGCTGGATCGGCTTCGATGCCGCCAACGGGCTCTGCCCGATCGATACGCATGTGCGCGTCGCCGCCGGGCTCGACTTTGCCGATGCCGCCCCCGTCCGCGGCGCCCGCACCGGCGGCTATGGCGAGAGTCTGCTGGTCGAGGTCAGCGCCCAGGCAGCGAAGCCCCGTTTCCAGGGGCAATAGCCGTCCGGCGCATTGTCCCCGTCATGAGCGCCTGATACCAGCCTCGCGCACCGTCCCGGCTCGCCCTGGAGATCGATCTTGACCTATTGCGCCGGCATCCTCGTCCAGGACGGGCTCGTGATGATCGCCGACACCCGCACCAATGCCGGGCTCGACGACATCTCGACATTCCGCAAGCTGCACGTCTTCTCCTGGCCGGGCGAGCGGACGATGGCGGTCGCCACCGCCGGCAATCTCTCCGTCACCCAGTCGGTCGTCAGCCTGCTGCATGAGGGCATCCCCAATCCGGAGACCGGCGAGCTCGAGACATTGCAGAACGCCCCGTCGATGTTCCGCGCCGCACAACTCGTCGGTCGCGCCGTGCGCATCGTGCGCGAGACCGACGGCGAGGCGCTGCGCGAAGCCGGCCTCAAATACGACATGTCGCTCCTGTTCGGCGGCCAGATCATCGGTCAGCCGATGCGCCTCTTCATGGTCTACTCGGCTGGCAACTTCATCGAATGCGGCATGGACGCGCCCTTCCTGCAGATCGGCGAGCACAAATATGGCAAGCCGATCCTCGACCGCGCCGTCACCTTCAAGACCCATCTCTACGATGCGCTCAAGGTCGGGTTGATCTCGATGGATTCGACTATGCGCTCCAATCTCGGCGTCGGCCTGCCGATCGACCTGATCGTGCTCCGCCGCGACGCCGCGGGGCCCGAGCTCGACCGACGCATCGAGGCGGGCGAGCCCTATTTTCACGATCTGCGCGAGCGCTGGTCGGCCGCCCTGCGTGCCGCCCATATGGCGATCCCGCGACCGCCCTATGAGCCGACTGGCGAATAGCCCTCGACGAGGCGATTTCAGTCGAAAGTTCGGCAACTTCGCTGGCTTCCCGGTGGTTCTGGAAACCGGATGGCAAGATTCCCCTGCCAAGGTCCGCTGTCAGCGTGCCGCTACAGGTCCGGGTCTTTGCCGACAAACGTTAAGATGACGAACACCGAATCGTCGGCGCGCATGCTGACTCGCACGCTGGCGACGTTGGCCGGTGCGTTCGCGCTCGTCCTGGCGGCGGTGCTCGGCGTGATGTCCGCGATGGTCAGCGACGCCAACCAGCTCGAGGCGACCCGCCAGCGTGACCGCGTCGAGGCGGCACTGACCACGCAGGTGCATCTGCGCCGGCTGCGCTTCGAGAATTTGCAGGCTGCCGGCGTGCTGCAGCCGGTCCTCAACAGCCTCCTGCCGAACGCTACCCTGCAATGGGCCTTCGCCCAGGTCGCCAATCGCTTCCTCGATTTCGACGGCACCTATCTGGTGACCGCTTCGGGCCGTGTCCTCGCCGGCGTCGAGCAGCGCGAAACCGGATCGCAGGCGGGCTACGATGCCTTGGTTCGTCTCAGGCCCGACCTGCCGGGCGGTTCCGCCACGCCGGAAGCGCGCGGCATCGGGAACGGCCCGGTCAGCGTCATGCTGATACAGAACGGCTCGGACACGTTCGGCATCATCGCCGCTGACCTGCGCAAGGGTCAGCAGACCGCAGGCGACGCGGCCGCGCCCGAGACGGCAGCCTTCATCGTCGGTTATCGCAAGGTAGCGCAGGCCCAGCTCGACGAGCTCGGCCGGCGCTATCGCGTTCCGCGCCTGGAAATCGTCGCCGAACGCCCAGCTGACCCGCTGCGGCGGCGCGACATTCCCTCGCCCGACGGCTCGGTGAATGCCTGGCTGAGCTGGACACCGGAACGGCCCGGCGATGCGATGATCAACCAGTTCGCCTGGGCACTCGGTGCGATCACCGCCCTCTTCGCCGCGCTCTTCGTTTACGTCTTTCACCGCCTGCGCAACGCCGCGCAGCAGATTGCGCTGCGCGAGAGCCAGATCCATCGCCTGGCTGGCCAGGACGAGCTCTCCGGCCTACCCAACCGCCGGACCTTCGATCTCAGGCTCGATCAGGAGATCGCACAGCTCGGCCGGACCAAGAGCGGGCTCGCCGTGCTGATGCTCGACCTCGACCGCTTCAAGGCCGTCAACGACACCTATGGCCACAATGCCGGTGACGAATTGATCCGTCAGGTCGGACAGCGCCTGACCACGGTGCTGCGCCTCGGCGATACCGTCGCCCGCCTCGGCGGCGACGAGTTCGGCATCATCCAGACCAACATGACCGCTGCCAACGCCAGCGCCGCACTCGGCCAGCGCATCCTCGATGCGCTGACGGAACCCTTCGAGATCGCCGGCGTCGCCGTCACAATCGGCTGCTCGATCGGCATCGCCCATGCGCCGCGCGACGGCGCCGACCGCAGCACGCTGCTGCGCCTCGCCGACACCGCACTCTACCAGGCCAAGAACGAAGGACGGAACCGCTATTCGTTCTTCGAACCGCAGATGAACAGGGCCCTGCAGCTCAAGCGCATGGTCGAGGAGGATTTGCGCAACGCGATCGTCCGCAACGAATTGCTGCTGCACTATCAGCCGCAGGTCTCGATCGACGGAACCAGTATCGTCGGCGTCGAGGCGCTGGTGCGCTGGCCGCATCCCGAGCACGGCATGGTGCCGCCATCGGAGTTCATCGGCATCGCCGAAGAGCGCGGCCTGATCGTGCCGCTGAGCGAATGGGTGCTGCGCCGCGCCTGCGAGCAGGCCCGGCAATGGCCGGGGATCAAGCTCGCGGTAAACGTCTCGCCGATCCAGTTCCGCCACAAGGATTTCGTCGCGAGCGTGATCCGCGTCCTCGACGAGACCGGCTTCGATCCCGAGCGGCTCGAGCTCGAGCTGACCGAGGGCGTGGTGGTCGAGGACGCCGATGCGGCCGAAGCCGCGATGATGGACTTGCGTGCCCACGGCGTCAGCCTGGCGCTCGATGATTTCGGCACCGGCTATTCGAGCCTGATCTATCTGCGCCGCTTCGCCTTCGACAAGATCAAGATCGACCGCTCCTTCCTGGAATACATGGAAGCGACCGGCGAGTCGGCGATCCTTGTCCATTCGGTCGTGCATCTCGGCCGCGCTCTGGGCCTGCGCGTCTGCGCCGAAGGCGTCGAGACCGCCGAGCAGCACCGCTTCCTGCAGGCGATCGGCTGCCACGAATTGCAGGGCTTCCTGTTCTCCAAGGGCGTGCCGCCCGAGGAGATCGACCGGCTGCTGACCCTCGACCTGCCGTTCGAGCAAGCCCTCGCCGCCTGAGCGGCAGATCCAGAGGCCATCTCGAAAGTCGCTCCTGCGAGTTGGCTAGCAGTGTTTTCGAGAACCGGAGCGCAGCGGACATTGGCCCGTGAGCACCGGAAGCGCAGAAAACGCCGTCAGACGGCCGCTGGAGTAGAGTTTTGGGACAGCCTCTCAGAAGAAGCTCGCGATCCAGCTCACCAGCGCATAGGCGAAGCCCGCCGACAGAGCGAGGCCGGCGATGCCGACCACGGCGCCCGCGATGATCAGCACCCCGTCCCGTTCGACCAGGCCGAGCCCGACCAGGCAGACCGCGAGCCCGAGCGGAATCTGGCCGATGAAGGGGGCCGCCACGATCAGGCCGAGCGCCAGGATCAGCAGCACGGCGCCGAGCACCGGCAGCGCGAAGCGGCCGCCGAGCATGGTCAGCCGCGGCTTGGAGAAGCGCTCGAGCCGGATCAGCGGCGGCAGCGCCCGCTCGACGGCGCGCGCGAGATCGGCCTGCGCGATGCTGCGGTTGAGCAACCGCAGCGGCAGCCAGGGCGTAGCCCTCGCCATCAGCATCTGCGCCGCGATGAAGGCGAGGACGAGGCCGCAGACCAACGGGATCGGCGGCGGCATCGGCAGGCAGTTCGGCAGGCCGAGCAGCACGACCAGCAGCGCATAGGCGCGGTCCCGCAGCGCTGCGACGATGTCGCGGACGGCGACGCGCGGGCCCGGCAGATGAGCGAGCGCGATCAGCAGTCCGGAGGTGCGCAAAGGGGAAGACAAGCAGGCTCGCCAGGCGATGAGCAGGGCCTGCGGCCTAGCATGCCCGCCGCCGCGCCAACAACCCCGCGGCGGCGCATGCCTGTCAGTGCAACGTCAACACGCCGTTCACATTGACGATCTCGGCCGGCCGGATCAGCCGCGAATGCGCCACCGTGATCGAATGCAGCGGCCCCTCGAGCTCGCGCCGCCAGAAATCGAGGAATTTGTGCAGCTCAGGGAAGCGTGGCGCCAGGTCGTATTCCTGCCAGATGTAACTCTGCAGGAAGTCGGGGTGGTCCGGCATCCGGTAGAGGATGGTGGCGGTCGTCAACCCGTAGCCTGCCAATTGGCGGATGAAGTCCTGCGAGACCATGACCGATGCGCTCCTTGCCGAGAAGACGATGAGCCGGCTGTCATCAGGCTGCGCCGCTATGGTTAACAAACGCTTGCGGGAAATTCTCCAACTGCCACACTTATGACATGTAAGGAGCCATCCAGACGGATGGAAGGGGCGTTGGCGTGGCGTGGGGGGTCGCGAGCCGGTCTGGCATGCTCGCGCGTGGGATCGGCGCGGCGATCATGCTCGCCTCCACGGCGTCGCGGGCCGACCCTGCCCTGATGGAGCGCCCTCCGCTCTCACTGGTGATCTTCGGCTCGCTCGAAGCCGACCCGAGCAAGACCCATGGCTCGATCGGTTTCAAACGGGCTTTCGGCGCCTTCGGCGGCCTCGACGCCAGCGGCTTCCGGTTCGGGATGAAGTGGGAGGCGAGCGCCGAGCCCGCCCATCGCAGGCCAAGAGAGGGCCGCCTCTACAGAGCCGAAGTCCATACGCTGGCGGGCTATGAATGGCGGATCGGCGACAGCTATCTCGCCCTTTCCGCCGGGCCCACGGTCGAAACCGCCTATCGCGAAACGCGCCGGTATCTCAGCTTCGAGCAGCGCACGGCATTGCGCCTGCAGGCGGACTTCTGGTCGAAGCCGACCGAGAACTCGTTTCTTCAGGCAAATGCCTACGCGATCCTGACCGAAGGCGGCCGCTATTGGGGCCGCCTCGCACCAGGCTGGCAGGTGATCGGCGACCTCCATCTCGGGCCCGAGATAGAAGGCTATCGTGAACGCGACTATCACAAGGTGCGTCTTGGTGCGCATCTGACCGGCCTGCGCCTACTCAGACTGGACTGGCGCCTCGCCGCGGGCCTCCAGAAGGCGAGCGGCGGAAAGGCCGGCGCCTATGTCACGCTGGGACTGCACTGGAAACGGTGACGAGACCGGCAGCTCAGCCGCGCGCCCCCTGCCCCGTCAGCGCCCGCAACGCTTCCGGCGTGTCGATGTCGAGCGCGATGGCCGGGTCGTCGAGCGCGATCTCCTCGACCGCGTCACCGGCCGCATCGAGCAGGCGGCGCGCGCCCTGATCGCCGTCGAGCTTGGCGACCTCCGGAAAGAGCTTGCGCGCCAGCAGCACCGGATTGCCGCGCCGGCCGAGCAGGGTCGGCGCCACAGCGAGCGCATCCGGCCGGTCGGCGAAGGCCTGGGCCAGCCGGTCGATCACGGCGGCGGTGACGTTCGGCATGTCGCCGAGCGAGACGACGACGCCGGTCACCTCCGCCGGCAGCGCAGCGAGCCCGGCCTTGAGCGAGCCGGCGAGCCCATCCCCAAAGACGGGGTTGTGCACGATGGTGACGTCGAGCCCCGCGAGCGCAGCGCGAACCTCGTCCTGCTGGTGCCCGGTGACGACGATGACCGGGGCGGCGCGCGAGGCGATCTGCGCCTCGACGGCGTGGCGCACCAGCGCCTTGCCGCGGACTTCCTGCAACAGCTTGTTGCCGGTGCCCATTCGGGTCGAGCGGCCGGCCGCCAGCACGATCCCGGCGACGGGCGCGGCCTCGCCATGGCCCGGCGCGCGCGGCTGCGGCCGCGAGACGATCTCCATCAGCAGTCCGCCGACGCCCATCTTCTGGATCTCGGCGCGCGTCACCGGCACGCCGGCGAGGCTGCGTTGCAGCACCCAGTCGAAGCCGTTCTCCTTGGGCGAGCGGGCACAGCCCGGCGCGCCGATCACCGGCTTGCCGTCGAGCGTGCCGAGCATCAGGAGGTTGCCGGGATCGACCGGCATGCCGAGATGCTCGACCGTGCCGCCGGCTTCGACCAGCGCCTTCGGCACGACGTCGCGTCGATCGGTGATGGCGGAGGCTCCGAACACAACGACGAGCTCGGCCGGCCCGGCGACCGCGGCACGGATCGCCTCTGCCAGCGGCGGACTTTCATGAGGCACACGCGCATCGCGCTCGATCGCGGCGCGGGCCGGTTCGAGCCGCTCGGCCATGGTCCGCAGCGTCTTGTCGACGACGCTGGTCTTCAGGCCCGGCAGCAGGGTCGAAACGACCGCGACCGATTTCAGCCTGTATTCGGCGACCGAGATCGGCTTGTCAGCGCCGAGCCGCTCCAATGCCTCTGCGATGCGCTTTTCCGGCACCGCATAGGGGATGATCTTGACGGTGCCGACCATCTCGCCGGCGACCACCGGCTTCAGCGCCGGCAGCGTCGCGACCGTGATCGCCTCGTCGATGGCGTTCAGCGCATCGACCACGCCTGCATCGATCTGCAGCACGCCAGCCGCGGCGGCGAACAGGTTGACCCGGCCGGTGAACGGCGCCTCGGTCACCACCGCCCGGCCCGCCAGCGCCCGCGCCAATTGCTCGGCGGCAGCGTTCTCGTCGATGTCGCCGGCTTCGAGCTGCACGGCGACGACCTCACGCAGGCCCGCCGCGGCGAGCTTGCGCGCATCGTCCTCGCCGATCGTCGCGCCCTTGCGCACGATCCCCTCGCCGGCACGCACGGTGTGGGCCGCAACGGCGCCGACGGCTTCAGCTATGGGAACGGGACCGAATTTCATCAGGCGTCTCTCAGGCAGGCTTGCGGCGCGGGCCGCGCAGGCCCTGCACGATCTCGGCGAGGATGGCGAGCGCGATCTCCGCCGGGGACACTGCGCCGATGTCGAGCCCGATCGGCGCGTGGATGCGCTTCACATCGGCCTCGCCGAAGCCAACGGCGGCGAGCCGCTCCAATCGCTTGCCATGCGTCTTCCGGCTGCCGAGCGCGCCGATATAGAAGCAGTCCGAGCGCAGCGCCGCCTGCAATGCGGGATCGTCGATCTTCGGATCATGCGTCAGCGCGACGAAGGCGGTGTAGCCGTCGAACGGCACCTTCTGCAGTGCCTCTTCGGGCCACTCGGCGAGCAGAGTCACCTCCGGGAAGCGCTCCTGCGTCGCGAAGGCGGTGCGTGGGTCGATGACGGTGACGTCGAGATCGAGGAGCTTGGCCATCGGCGCCAGAGCCTGCGAGATATGGACGGCGCCGGTGACGACGATGCGCGGCGGCGGCGCCTGCACGGTCAGGAACCAGGCCTTGCCGTCGACCTCGACAGTGCCGCTCTTGCCGCTGCGCAATTGCTTGTCGAGTGCCTCGGCCAGAACATCGCCGGCAAGATCGACCTCCTTGACCAGACGCTGTTCGCCCGAGCCGAGATCGGTCACCAGCACCGTCGCGCGCCGGGCGGCGCGCTCGGCATTGAGCGTGGAGAGAAGCGCAAGCTCCATGGTTCAGTTCCGGTCGAGCGCGATGCGGGCGCCGAGCCCGATCAGGATGGTGCCGCCGATCGCCCGGATCACGCGTTGCGCCGCGCCGTTAGCGGCGACCTTCGCCTGCATATAGGAGGCGGTCAGCACCGTCAGGATCGAGGAAGAGGTGAAGAGCAGGTTGACCACCACGCCGAGGATCAGGAACTGCGCCCAGAGCGGCAGGCTCGCCGACGGATCGACGAATTGCGGCAGGAACGACACGAAGAAGATCGTCGTCTTCGGGTTGAGCAGCTCAACCGCGAGGCTGTCGGCAAGGGCTCGCATCGGCGTGCGCGGCGATACTTCAGCAGTTGCCTGCATCGGCGCGACACGGCGGAAGAAGCTGATGCCGAGCCAGATCAGATAGGCCGCTCCGAGCAGCTTCATCGCCAGATAGAGCTCGGGCACATGCCGGAAGATCGCCGACAGGCCGAAGGCGGCGGCGAGGACATGGACATAGTCGGCGAGGTGAACCCCGAGCACCGCCATGAAGCCGGCCTTGCGGCCGCGCGACATGGTCTGGGCGGCGATGTAGAGCACTGCCGGCCCTGGGATATAGGCGAAGACGAGCGTCGCCAGGACGAGCGCGAAGAGGACTTCGATCGAGGCCATCGGGTCAGCCCTTGTCGGTGGCGAGCTTGAGGCCGAGCCCGATCATCAGCGAGCCGCCGAGCCAGCGCCCGAAGGCGAAGCCGGCGCGGCTCGCCTTCATCGTCTTCATCACCAGGCTGGCGGCGAGGACAGTGATCAGATCGGCCGAGGAGAAGGCGAAATTGACGATGGTGCCGAGGATCAGGAACTGCGCCCAGACCGGCAGCGCCGCAGCGGGATCGACGAACTGCGGCAGGAGCGCGATGAAGAACAGGGCGACCTTCGGGTTCAGCACCTCGACGATGAAGGAATCGACCAGCGCGCGCCGGACCGTCTTGGCCGGCGCCACGGCCTGCATCTCGCCGCCGAGCTTGGAGCGGATCATGCCGATGCCGAGCCAGACCAGATAAAGCGCGCCGACGATCTTCACCGCGACATAGAGTTCGGGCACGTGCTTGAACACCGCCGACAGGCCGAAGGCCGCAGCGACGACATGGACATAGCAGCCGAGATGGATGCCGAGCATCGCCATCAGCCCGGCCTTGCGGCCATGGGCGATGGTCTGCGCCGCCGTATAGAGCAGCGCCGGACCGGGGAAGTAGGCGATGACCAGCGTCACCGTCGCGAAGGCGAGAAGCGTTTCCCAGGAGGCCATCGGTTCGTTTCCTTAAGCCCGGACCGGCTCGACATAGACCTTGATGCGGCCGCCGCAGGAGAGGCCGACCTGCCAGGCCGTCTCGTCGGCAACGCCGAATTCGAGCGTGCGCGGCTTGCCCTCGGCGATGACGTCGCCAGCTTCGGCGACGACCGCGCCCTCGACGCAGCCGCCGGAAACCGAACCGAGGAAATTGCCTTCGCCGTCGATCACGAGATGCGAGCCGACCGGGCGCGGGGCCGAGCCCCAAGTCTCGACCACGGTTGCGAGCGCGACGCCGCGCCCGGCCTTAGCCCAGGCCTCGGCGGTGGCGAGGATATCGGTGTCGGTGCTGATCATGGAAGCGGTCCCGCTACGGATAGGGCTGAGATCATGACTCAACCCGCCTTCTTCAACCACTGGCGCGGATCGGTGACCTGCCGTGCGTCGGATGACAGTGCGGCGCAGAGATCGGCCATCGCCGCGAGGTTGTGGATCGGCCGGAACTGGTCGACATGGGGCAGCATCGCCCGGATGCCGCTGGCCCGCGCCTCGAAGGCATCATAGCGCAGCAGCGGGTTGAGCCAGGTCAGTTGGCGGCAGGAGCGGTGCAGGCGGTCCATCTCGAAGGAGAGATCGGGGCCGAGATGCCGCTCCAGCCCGTCGGTGAAGAGCAGCACCACCGCCCCGCCCGCCAGCACCCGGCGCGACCAGACCCGGTTGAAGGCGTGCAGCGCCGAGGCGATGCGCGTGCCGCCCTCCCAGTCCGGCGCCGCCTTGCCGGCAAGTGCCAGCGCCTCGTCCGGGTCGCGGGCGCGAAGCATGCGGGTGACATTGGTCAGGCGCGTGCCGAAGACGAAGGAATGCACGCGCCGGCGCTGCTCGGTGATGGCGTGCAGAAAGTGCAGGAAGATCCGCGAATACTCCGCCATCGAGCCGGAGATATCGACGAGCGCGACAACAGGCGGATGCACTTCTGCCCGCTCGCGGAAGGCGAGATCGATCGAAGCGCCGCCGCCCCTGAGCGAGCGACGGAAGGTGCGGCGCGGATCGATTCGCGCCCCGACATGCGCCGCCCGGAAGCGCCGCGTCGGCACGGCATCATTCGGCAACCGCAGCTCTGCGATCAGCTGACGTGTCTTGGCGATCTCGGCCGCGCTCATCTGGGCGAAATCGCGTGATTTCAGCGTCTCGCGCTCGGAGACGGTGAGCCGCGCGGTGAGCTCGGTCAGCTCGACCGGCGGCTCCTCCTCGCGCGGCGGCGGAGTGAAGGCCTCGGCGACGCGCAACGCCCCCGCCTCCGGCTTCTGCGGCTCGCTGTCGACCCGCGGCGTCACCGGCGACATCTGCGCCATCAATTTCTCGATCAGCCCGCGCCGACGCCAGAACAGCCGGAAGGCCTGATCGTAGACCGCCGAATCCTCGTGCTTCTTCACGAAGATCGCATGCAGCGCCCAGTAGACGTCGTCGCGCCCGCCAAGCGCGCCATCGGCCAGCGCCTCGACCGCCTCGACCACGGCGCCCGGCCCGACGCGCAGCCCGGCGCCCCGCAAAGCGCGGGCGAAATAGGCGACGTTCTCGGGGAGCTTGCCGGTCATCTCGCCACCGTCATGCTCGCCCTTGTGGCGAGCATCCACGTCTTGCGCCGCCGATGAAGCGCGCGACGCCCCCTTCCTTCTCCCGGATGGGAGAAGGTGGCGCGGAGCGCCGGATGAGGGCCTGCCATTGCCACAGAAGGTACAGCGGCAACCGCCTCGCTCCAGTAATCAGCGGCGGTCCCTCACCCCTGCCCCTCTCCCATCCGGGAGAGGGGTTCCCCGCGCCTCTCACTCCGGACGTCGTCTTCACGCGGCCGTCTCGGTCATGAACACCTTCTGCGCCACGACCCATTTGCCGTCGACCTTCAGGAAGGACAAAAGGTCGGTGAAATAGCGCGGCGGCATCTGGCACTTGACCTTGACCAGCGCCATGGACGGTCCGACCAGATCGATCGCGAGGATATGGTCGCCGCGCTCCAGCCCGGTCTCCTTCGGCGATTTGCGGTTGCGAACTGCCTCGAACCACTGTTCGCGCGGCACAACCTTGAGCTCGCCGTCGAGCGACTGCGTCAGCGCGCTGGTCGGATGGAAGACTGAAGTCAGCTTCTCGACATCGCCCTCATAGAGCCCGTCGAGATAGGTCCAGGTCGCTGCCTCGATCGCCTTGATGTCGTCGTTCATTGCTCACTCCGTCTTGCTCGGGCTTGTCCCGAGCATCCACGCCTTACGGCGCGGATGAAGGGAAAGACGTGGATGGTCGGCACAAGGCCGACCATGACGATGCGCTATCCCCGCGCCGCCAGCTTGGCCTGGTCGAGCAATTCGCCGACCTTCGAGCCCTGCATCGCCTGGATGTCGTCCTGGTATTTCAGCAATGCGCCCAGCGTGTCGGAGACGATGGCCGGATCGAGCGCCACGGCGTCGAGCTCGACCAGCGCGCTCGCCCAGTCGAGCGTCTCGGCGACGCCCGGCGCCTTGAACAACTCCTCCTTGCGGATCGCCTGCACGAAGGAAACCACCTGCTTGGCGAGTTTGGCCGGCGCAGCCGGCGTCTTCGCCTTCAGGATGGCGAGCTCGCGCGCCGCGTCAGGATAGCCGACCCAATGGTAGAGGCAGCGGCGCTTCAACGCGTCATGGATCTCGCGGGTGCGGTTCGAGGTCAGGATCACGATCGGCGGCTCGGCCGCCTTGACCGTGCCGAGCTCGGGGATCGTCACCTGCGCATCGGCCAGCACTTCGAGCAGGAAGGCCTCGAAGGCCTCGTCGGTGCGGTCGAGTTCGTCGATCAGCAGGATCGGCGCACCGCCCTCCTGCGGCTCGAGCGCCTGCAGCAGCGGGCGCTTGACCAGATAGCGCTCGGAGAACAGGTCGCTCTCCAGCCGCTCCCGATCGCCGGCGGCCCCGCCGGCCTCGGCAAGGCGGATCGCCATCATCTGGCCGGCATAGTTCCATTCGTAGACGGCCGAGGCGAGGTCGAGCCCCTCATAGCATTGCAGGCGGATCAGGCGGCGCCCGAGCGCGGCGGAGAGCACCTTGGCGATCTCGGTCTTGCCGGTGCCGGCCTCGCCCTCGAGCAGGAGCGGCCGCTTCATCCGCAGCGCCAGGAAGAGCACGGTCGCCAGCGCCCGGTCGGCGACATAGCCCTGCGCCTGCAGCAGAGAGAGCGTGGCGTCGATCGAGGTCGGAAGGCGCGATGAGGTCAGCATGGACAAGCTCTACTCTGCGACCGGCAACGGTGGAAGTCGCGCCGGCGCAGGGCGCTCTGCTGCCACGATCGGGACCGGATCGGAGTCTACCATCCCGGCCTCACGGAGAAGACGCCAATGACCGCGCAGGAACTCGCCAATGGTTTCGTCGCATTGCTGAAGGAGGGCAAGCACGAGGAAGCCGCCGCGACCTACAATGCCGACGACATCGCCAGCTACGAGAACATGCCGGGGCCGATGGCGCAGAGCCATGGCAAGCAGGCGGTGAAGGGCAAGGGCGAATGGTGGACCGCCAATCACGAGGTGCACGAGTTCACCACCGCGGGCCCCTATCTCAACGGCGACCAGTTCGCCGTGCACTTCTACTTCGACGTCACGGTCAAGGAGAGCGGCGAGCGCCGCAAGATGCACGAGATCGGGCTCTACACCGTGAAGGACGGCAAGATCGCCGAGGAGCGGTTCTTTTATTGATGCTCCTTGCGTCGTTCCCGGGCGAAGCGGAGCGCAGACCCGGGAATCTCATGACGAGAAGGCGCCGACCAGCGCCTCCTTCGGCCTGAGATGCTCTGGGCAAGCCCGAGCATGACGCGCGATGGCGGCCTCAAGCCTTCCCCGTCGCCTGCGCCACGGCCTGCTTCGCCATCACGCCGATCAGATGGGCGCGGTACTCGGCGTCGGCATGGATGTCGCCATTGATGCCCTTGGCGGTGTGCTTGAGGCCATCCAGCGATTTCGGCGCGAAGCGCGCCTTCAGCGCCGCTTCCGCTTCCGGCCAGCGGAAGACGCCGCCCTCGCCCGCCCCGGTCACCGCGACCGCGATCTCGCCGCCGCGCTTGGCGACGAAGACGCCGACCAGCGCGTAGCGCGAGGCCGGATTGCGGAACTTGGCATAGCCCGCCTTGGAGGCGACCGGGAACGAGACCTTGACGATGATCTCGCCCTCGTCGAGCGCCGTCTCGTAGAGACCGGTGAAGAACTCGTCCGCCGTGAGCTTGCGCTTGTTGGTCACCACCGTCGCGCCGAGCGCCAGCAGCGCCGCCGGGTAATCGGCCGCCGGGTCGTTGTTGGCGACCGAGCCGCCGATCGTGCCGCGATGGCGCACATGCGGATCGCCGATATGGCTGGCGAGATAGGCCAGCGCCGGGATCGCCTCCTGCACCTCGGGCGAGGCGGCGACCTCGGCATGGGTCGTCATCGCGCCGATCACGAGATTGCGGCCCTTGCGGGCGATGCCCTTGAGATCGGTGCAGGACGAGAGATCGACCAGCGCGCTGGGCGAGGCCAGGCGCTGCTTCATCGTCGGCAGCAGGGTATGGCCGCCGGCGAGGAGCTTGGCATCCTCCTTCTTGGCAAGGAGGCTGGCGGCCTGACGCGCGGTCGCCGGGCGGTGATAGGTGAAGGCGTACATCGTCTCGTCCTTTCAGATCACTCGGCAGCCATGCGGCTGAGCGTTTTCTGCGCGGCGCGCCAGACGGCCTGCGGCGTCGCCGGCATGGCGATGTCCTCATGGCCGAGCGCGTCGGTGATGGCGTTGATGACGGCGGGCGGCGAGGCGATGGCGCCGGCCTCGCCGCAGCCCTTGATGCCCAGCGGGTTCGACGGGCACGGCGTCACCGTCATGCCGACCTCGAAGGACGGCAGGTCGTCGGCGCGCGGCATGCAGTAGTCCATGAAGCTCGCGGTCACGAGCTGACCGTCGGCATTGTAGCGGGCGCCTTCGAGCAAGGCCTGGCCGACGCCCTGGGCGATGCCGCCATGGACCTGCCCCTCGACGATCATCGGATTGATGACATTGCCGAAATCGTCGACCGCGGCCCAGCGCTCGATCCTGGTCACGCCGGTGTCGGGATCGATCTCGAGCTCGCAGATATGAACGCCGGCCGGGAAGGTGAAATTGGTCGGGTCGTAGAACGCCCCTTCCTTCAAGCCCGGCTCGAGATCCTGGCCATTGAACTTGTGGGCGACATAGGCCTGCAGCGCGCAGGAGCCGAAATCGAGCTTCCGGTCGGTGCCTTTGACGGTGAAGTTGCCGTCCTTGAAGTCGATATCGGCCTCGTCCGCCTCCAGCACATAGGCCGCGACCTTCTTGCCCTTGGCGATCACCTTGTCGATCGCCTTGAAGATCGCCGACATGCCGACCGCGCCCGAGCGCGAGCCATAGGTGCCCATGCCCATCTGCACCTTGTCGGTGTCGCCATGGACGATCGAGACGTTCTCCAGCGGCACGCCGAGCCGGTCGGAGACGAGCTGGGCGAAGGTGGTCTCATGGCCCTGGCCGTGGCTGTGCGAACCGGTCAGCACCTCGATCGTGCCAATCGGATTGACCCGGACCTCGGCCGATTCCCATAAGCCCACGCCGGCGCCGAGCGAACCGACCGCCGCTGACGGCGCGATGCCGCAGGCCTCGATGTAAGCAGAGAAGCCGATGCCGCGCAGCTTGCCGGCACGGGCCGAGTCACGGCGGCGCTTCGGAAAGCCCTTGTAGTCGATGATCTCCATCGCCTTCTTCAGCGATGCCCCGTAGTTGCCGGTGTCGTACATCATGATCACCGGCGTCTGGTGCGGGAACTTCCTGATGAAGTTCTGCGTGCGGAACTTGGCCGGGTCCTTGCCGAGCTCGCGCGCCGCGACCTCGACCAGCCGCTCGACCACGAAGGTCGCCTCCGGGCGGCCCGCGCCCCTGTAGGCGTCGACCGGGGCGGTGTTGGTGTAGACCGCGTCGACCTCGCAATAGATCGCCGGGATGTCGTACTGGCCCGACAGCAGCGGCGCATAGAGATAGGTCGGCACCGAGGAGGAGAAGGTCGAGAGATAGGCGCCGAGATTGGCGGTGGTGTGCACCCGCATCGCCAGCATCTTGCCGTCTGCGTCCATCGCAAGCTCGGCATGGGTGACATGGTCGCGGCCATGCGCGTCGGAGAGGAAGGCCTCGGTCCGGTCCGAGGTCCACTTCACCGGCCGGCCGACCTTCTTCGCCACCCAGACGCAGACCGTTTCCTCGGCATAGATGAAGATCTTCGAGCCGAAGCCACCGCCGACATCCGGCGCGATCACCCGCAGCTTGTTCTCCGGCGCGATGCCGATGAAGGCCGAGAGCACGAGCCGCGCCACATGCGGGTTCTGACTGGTGGTGTAGAGCGTGAAGGTGCCCTCGCCCTGGTCGTAATCACCGACCGCGGCGCGCGGCTCCATCGGATTCGGCACCAGCCGGTTGTTGACGATGTCGAGCCTGGTGACGTGCTTGGCCGCCTTGAAGGCGGCATCGGTCGCAGCCCTATCGCCGAGATGCCAGTTGAACACCGTGTTGTCCGGCGCCTCGGCATGCACCTGTGTCTTCGACTTGGCTGCGCTCGCAGTGTCGACCACCGCCGGCAGCACGCCATAGTCGACCACGATCGCCTCGGCCGCGTCGCGCGCCTGCGCCAGCGTCTCGGCCACCACCACCGCGACATGGTCGCCGACATAGCGGACCTTGCCCTGCGCGAGCGCCGGATGAGGCCCGGCCTTCATCGGCGAGCCGTCCTTGGAATGGATCATCCAGCCGCAGATCAGGCCCCCGACCTTGTCGGCGGCGAGATCATCGCCGGTGAAGATGCCAAGCACGCCCGGCATCGCCGCAGCGGCTTTAGTATCGATCTTCTTCAGCGTGGCATGGGCGTGCGGCGAACGCAGGAAATAGGCGTGGGCCTGCCCCGGCCGGTTGATGTCGTCGGTATAGCGGCCCTGGCCGGTGATGAAGCGATGGTCTTCCTTGCGGCGGACGGGAGCGCCGATTCCGGTGGCGGACATGGATTCCTCCTGGCGGTGGAGCAGGATCAGCGCGAAAAACCGGTTCCCACTTTTTCGCATCCTGCTCTGGCGTGACGCCTCTTGGCGGGCGCTATCAGCATGTTTCGGGGATCACATCGTGCTTGCTGCCCGCGCGGCGGCGCGGGTCAAAATCGCTCACTCGGCAGCTTGCCGGATCGGCTTAGCGCCCTTGCCCATCGCCTCGGCACCGGCAGCGACCGCCTTGACGATGTTGTGGTAGCCGGTGCAGCGGCAGATATTGCCGTCGAGATCCTCGCGGATCGTCTTCTCGTCGAGGCTGTTGCCGCGCCGGTTCACGATATCGACCGCCGCCATGATCATGCCCGGCGTGCAGAAGCCGCATTGCAAGCCATGATGCTCGCGGAACGCCTCCTGCATCGGATGCAGCACCCCGCCATTTGCGAGCCCCTCGATCGTCGTCACCGAAGCGCCCTCGCAGGCCAGCGCCAGCGTGGTGCAGGATTTCACCGCCTTGCCGTCGAGATGCACGACGCAGGCACCGCACTGGCTGGTGTCGCAGCCGACATGCGTTCCGGTCAGTCGCAGGTTTTCACGCAGGAACTGCACCAGGAGGGTGCGCGGATCGACATTCGCGGTGACGGGCTTGCCGTTCACCGTCACGGACAGATTGGCCATGGGGCACTCCTCCGAAAGCCTGTTTTCTGCACGGCCAACGACATCTCGAAGGCCGCACGATCCATGCGCCGGCCCGTCACGAGCCAGCGGAGAATTTCCTTGGAACAACTTCAAAAAACAATGTGGACCCGGGATTTTCCGCGGTCAAGCGGAAGGCCATTCCGCAACCGGCCTCGTTTGGCGGCGTTTTTGCATGGTTTTGAACACCGACACTGGAAGGCGACATTCCACCGCTCGCAACCGGCGAGCGAACCCTTTGCGGAATCTTAACCACATATCGGCAGCATCGCTGGTCGGAATGACGATCTCCGATCGTCCCGCTCACGGATGGCGCGGTTGGCCTCGATCCTCGAACACGTCCAGCGTCGCCTCACGGCGATCGGCTATGACGAGCGCCAGCGCCGGCGCCTGCGTCGCTACCGTGGCATCGTCGAGCGCGTCATCGTCGAGGTCGTCGAACAGGATTTCGCCCGCGCCTTTGCCATCCACCCGATGCTGAAGCTGGCGGTCGATCCGGTCGCGGCCGAGCTTTTCGCTGCCGAGGCCGATCATTTCCGCTTGCTCTTCGACGGCGATTTCGACCAGCGCTATTGCGATTCGCTCGAACGGCTGACCGTGCTCGAACGGCACGGCCAGGTCGGCGCCCGCGCCCGCGCCTCGATCGCCTTCACCCTGTTCCGCATCTTCCTGGAAGAGAGCCGCACGCGACTGGTCTTCTCGCGGCGCGACATCCCGCATGATCTCTTCATCATCGAGCGGGTGCTGACCTATGACGTCAACACCGCCATGTCGCTCGACCGCGAATTCGAGGCGGCGGAAGCCCGCCGCCGCGGCGTCGCGCTCGACGAGGTCGCGGCGACGCTGACCTCGCGCATCGGCCAGCTCGACTCGACGATCAGCAACGCGGTCGATCTGTTCGTCGAAACCGCCGGCGAGACCTCGGCGGCCAGCAGCTTCATCAAGGATCAGGTCGGCTCGGTCGCCCAGACCTCCCTGCTGGTGCGCGAGAAGGCGATGCAAACCGCCGCCGCGACCGAGGAGATGTCGGCGAACATCGCCGAAATCGGCCAGCGCGCCCGCCAGAGCCTCGACATCGCCAATCGCGCCGTCGCCGATGCGCAGGCGATGGACGAGGCGATCGCCCAATTGCGCCATGTCACCAGCAGTATCGGCACCGTGGTCGGCATGATCGCGGACATCGCGGCGCAGACCAATCTGCTCGCCCTCAACGCCACCATCGAGGCCGCGCGTGCGGGCGAATCCGGCCGCGGCTTCGCCGTGGTCGCGGCCGAAGTGAAGTCGCTGGCGACGCAGACCGCCTCGGCGACGCAGGAGATCGCGGCGCAGATCGCCGAGCTTTCGGCAAGTGCGGAGGCTTGCGGCGTGCGCGCCGCCTCGATCGGCGCGACCATTGGCGAGATCAAGGCAGATTCGGAAGCGATCTCGGACGCGGTCGCCCAGCAGAGCAGCGTCACTGGCGGCATCGCCCGGCACGCCGCCGAGGTCGCGCACGGCTCGGACGAGGCGATCGACAGCGCGACCCGCGTCAACGACAGCATCGGCAAGACCGAGAAGGCGCTGGAGCGCGCCAATGCCGCGGCGGCCGACATCGCCCTTCAGGTCGGCGCGGCGGAGACGACCGTGAGCGAGGCGCTCGCCGCGCTACGGCGAGCGTCGTGAGCCTCAGCCCTCGCTCACCGCCTTGGCGAAATTGGCGAAGAACTCGTCGGCCAGCTTCTTGGAGACCGAATCGATCAGGCGCGCGCCGAGCTGCATCAGCTTGCCGCCGACCTGAGCCTCGACTTCGTAGCGCAGCAGTGTCTGCCCGCCGTCCGCGTCGCTGAGCATGACCTTGGCGCCGCCCTTGGCGAAGCCGGCGATGCCGCCCTCGCCTTCACCGACGATGCGGTAGCCGTTCGGCGGATCGAGATCCTGCAACTCGACCTTGCCCTTGAATGTCGCCTTCACCGGGCCGAGCTTGACCTTCACCACCGCCGAGAAATGCGTGTCGTCATCCTTGGTGAGCTGCTCGCAGCCGGGGATGCAGGCCTTCAGCACATCGGCGTCGTTGAGCTTCTCCCAGACCACCCGCTTGGCCGCGGGCAGCGTCGCCTCGCCGTTCATCGTCATCGCCATGGCGTCGCTCCTCACCGTTCTCCCGGGCCTCTGCCATGTTGCAGGCCGGCCCGCCTCGGGTCTATCCAAGTCCGCATAATCCATGGCCGGAAAGCACCGGCGCGCACAAGAGGACGAAGCTGGGATGTGGGTTGCAACGACCGCTCCGCAGGAAGGCGCGTCCGGGCATGGCTGACAGCGGGCTCTATGGCGAACTCTTCGCCGATCTGGAGATGGCAGCCGTCCTCGACGACCGCGCCGCTCTGCAGGGCATGCTCGATTTCGAAGCCGCCCTCGCCCGGGCCGAGGCCGAGACCGGGGTCATCCCCGCCGCGGCAGCGGACATCATCGCCCTACAGTGCAAGGCCGAGCTCTACGACATTGCCGCCATCGGCAAGGCCGCGACGCTCGCCGGCAATCCGGCGATCCCACTGGTCAAGGCGCTGACCGCCCGCGTCGCCACCATCGATGCCGAGGCGGCAAAATGGGTGCATTACGGCGCGACCAGCCAGGACGTGATCGATTCCGGCCAGGCGCAGCAATATCGCGCCGCCTACGACCTGATCCTCGTTCGCTCGGCCCGCCTCGCCCATGCGCTGGCCGAGCTGGCCCGGGAACACCGGCGCACGCCGATGATCGGCCGCACTTTCCTGCAGCACGCGGTGCCGATCTCCTTCGGGCTCAAGGCCGCCAACTGGCTGAACCCGATCGTCTCCTTCCATGACGACTTCATGATCTGGGGCGAGTCCGCGCATCAGCTCGGCGGCGCCGCAGGCAGCCTCGCCTCGCTCGGCGACAGGGCCGACGCGGTTTCGGAAGCCTTCGCCCGCATCATGCCCTCGATCGGCGCCGTGCGCGTGCCCTGGCACAGCGAGCGTCGGCGCCCCGCCCGGATCGCGACCGAGCTTGGGCTCCTCCTCGGCCATCTCGGCAAGATGGCCGGCGACATCGCCCTGATGGCGCAGACCGAGATCGGTGAGCTCGCCGAGCCGGAAGCGCCCGGCAAGGGCGGCTCCTCGGCCATGCCGCACAAGCGCAACCCGGTGCTGTGCACGCTGATCCTCACGGCGGCCAAGCGCGCTCCGGGGCTGGTCGCGACCATGCTCGCGGCGATGCCGCAGGAGCACGAGCGCGCCATGGGTGGCTGGCATGCCGAATGGCCGACGCTGCGCGAGCTCTTCCTGATCGCCGGCGGGGCACTGAACCATGCGGTCGCGCTGGTCGAAGGGCTCCAGGTCTTCCCTGAGCAGATGCAGTACAATCTCGACCTCACCAACGGGCTGGTCATGGCCGAGCGCGTCTCGCTTGCGCTTGCGACGACGATCGGCCGCGGCGAGGCACATCACCTGCTCGAGGAGGCCAGCCGCGACTGCCTCGCCAGCGGCCGCCATCTCAAGGACGTCCTCGCGGACCATCCGAAGCTGGCCGGCAAGCTTTCCAATGATGAGCTCGACGACCTGTTCGATCCCACGACCTACCGTGGCGCGACCGATGCCATCATCGACCGCATCCTCGTGCTCTACGAGGAGGAGCGGGAATACATGAGCGGTAATGCCTGAACTCTCCGCCAAACCGCTCCGGCTCGCTGCGCCGATGTATCCATTTGCCGAACACGGCGTTTCCACCGCCTAAGGAGACCACCATGACGATGATGACGATCCGGGGCGAGCCCTTCCATGTCCGGATCGACGGCGAGGCCGGCGCACCGGCGCTGCTGCTATCGAACTCGCTCGGCACCAACCTGTCGATGTGGGATCCGCAGGTCGCCGAATGGGCCAGGCATTTCCGCATCGTGCGCTATGACAGCCGCGGCCACGGCCGCTCGGCCGCTCCGGACACGCCCTATTCGATCGCCATGCTGGCCGACGACGCACTCGCCATCCTCGACGCGCTCGGCATCGAGAAGGCGCATTGGTGCGGTCTCTCGAAAGGCGGCATGGTCGGGCAATGGCTCGCCACCCACCATGGCGGGCGCTTCGACAGGGTCGTGCTCGCCAACACCGGCGCCTATATGGGTCCGCCCGAAAGCTGGGAGGCACGCATCCGCAATGTCCGCGAGAACGGCATGGCGGTGATGGTGCAGCCGACGCTGGAGCGCTGGTTCAGCCCGGCCTTCCGCGAGCGCGCCACGGAAACGATCGCCAAGGTCAGCGAGATGCTCGCGACCACCCCGCCGCTCGGCTACGCCAATTGCTGCGCCGCGATCCGCGACATGGACCAGCGCGGAACGATCCAGGCGATCCGCAATCCCATCCTCGTCGTCATCGGCAAGGTCGATCCGGCGACGCCGCCGGAAGCCGGGCATTTCATCGCCGATGCGGTGCCGGGCGCGCAGCGCGTCGAACTCGACGCGGCACACCTCTCCAATCTCGAGCAGCCGGCCGCCTTTACCAAAGCCGTGCTCGATTTCCTCAAGAGCTAGGAATCAACGCAATGGACGAGAAGAGTCGCTACGATGCGGGCATGAAGACCCGCCGGGCCGTGCTCGGCGAAGCCTATGTCGACAAGGCCAGCGCAGGGGTCACCGACTTCACCAGCGACTGGCAGGAGTTCATCACCCGCACGGCGTGGAACGACGTCTGGAACCGTCCGGGCCTGCCGCGGCGCGAGCGCTCGATCATCGTGCTCTCGATTGCAGCTTCGCTCGGGGCCTGGGGCGAATTCCGCATCCATGTTCGTGGCGCGCTCAACAACGGCCTGTCGCGCGACGACATCAAGGAGGTGCTGATCCAGACCGCGATCTATGCCGGCGTGCCGGCAGCCAATCACGCCTTCAAGGAAGCATCGTCGGTCTTCGCCGAGATCGACGCGGAAGCCGGCAAGGGCTGACGCCGAGACCCGCGGCTCAAAAGCCGCCGAAGCGCCGGTGGCGGTAAACCAGGCCCGGTCCGGAGCCGCCGCCGCCGAGCGCCACCACCTGGCCGATCAGGATGCGGTGGGTCGCGACCCGGTGGACCGCTGCCACCCGGCAGTCGAAGCTGGCGAGCGCACTCGCCAGCACGGGCGCGCCGGTCGACAATTCCCCCCACTCGCCGAGGCCGAAGCGATCCTCCCCGGCCAAGCCTCTCTGGCCGGAGAACACGGTCGCGATCTCATGGTCGGCCGCCATCAGCGTGTTCACGCAGAAGATGCCGCTCTCCTCGATCGCGGCCAGAGTCCGGCTCGCAGCCTCGATGCAGACGAGCACGGTCGGCGGCGCATCGGACACCGAAGCGACCGCGGTCGCAGTGAGCCCGGCACGACCGGCCGGGCCGAGCGTCGTCACGATATGAGCCGCGCTCGCGACCTGCGCCATCGCCTCGCGGAAGGCCTGCGCTTCGGGGCGCGACGCGCGTAGGGCGGCATCGACCATGTTGTTCATCGCCCAACTCAGCGCGTGGATACTGCCTCCTATCTAAGCGCGCAGGGGTAAAAGGCCAGTCGCAGCAATCGTAGGCCTACGGGCCGCGTCCCGCCGCAGGATTCAGATATATCAGAACTCTGCCGGCAACTCACTCCCGCCGCAGCGCCGCCAGGAGCCCGGCGCGCAGATGGTTCATGAGCTCATCACTCGCCTCTGCCGCAACGCCTGGCTCGCCCGCAACCAGCGCCTGGGCGAGGACCACATGGTAATGCGCCGCCGGCACGAGGTCGACCTGCCGATCGAAAAAGTACCAGGCCCGGCGGATCAGCGCCTGCAGCGGCTCGACAGCCCGGCTCGCATAGGGGCTGCGCGCCGCCGTAGCGACCAGCGTATCGAGCTCCTTGTCGAGGCGCATATAGGCGTTGACGTCGTCCGCCTGCGCCGCCTCGCGCATCGCCCGCGCCTTGGCGAGGATGGCGCTGCGCTCGCCCGGCCCGGCGCGCTTTGCCGCCTCGGCCGCGATCAGGCGCTCCAGTACCTCGCGGGCATCGAGCGCCGCCATCACGTCGATCGCGTCGATGGCGGTGACGGCGACGCCCTTGCGCGGCAGGATCTCGACCAGCCCCTGCTGCGCCAGCCGGATCAACGCCTCGCGCACCGGTGTGCGACCGACCGCGACGAGCTCGATCATCTGCGCCTCGGTCAGCACCGCGCCCGGCCGCAGTGACAGGGTCACGATCGCCTCCTCGAGGCGGCGATAGGCCAGGTCGGACAGGCTGGCGGAGGCGCGAACGCCGACACCGCCTTCGCCGGAAACATTGGTATCCTCGGTCATGGGCGATACCAACGGTGCTTGACGCTTCGGATACCATTGATATATCAGAACTTTCAATGAAACCGCAAGGCGGATGATCCAGCCGCCCAAGGCGGGCATCCCACGCATGGAGGCCGAGATGGCGTTCGCCTGCACGATCCCCGCCGTTGCCACGCTCCAGCAGGACGACGACACGGTCAGGATCACGCGCTGGGACTTCGAGCCCGGCGCGGTGACGGGCTGGCACACTCATGGCTGGCCCTATTTCGTGATCATGCTGGTCGCCGGCACCTTGCGCATCCATGACGGCTCCAAGGAGACCGACGTGCCGTTGGCGCAGGGCCAGGCCTATGTGCGCCAGGCCGGCATCCAGCACGACGTGATGAACGGCTCGCCCCACCCGATCGCCTTCGTCGAGATCGAGGTGAAGCAGCCGGCCGCGCTCAAGCTCCTGCCCGCCGCATGAAGATCGCGATCATCGGCGCCGGCATCGTCGGCACGGCCACCGCCCATGCCTTGCTCGATGAGGGCCACGAGGTCCTGATCCTCGACAAGGAAGGACCGGCCTTCGGCCCCTCCCGCGGCAATGCCGGCATCATCGCCCATACCGACGTGCTGCCGATCGCCAGCCCGAACATGCTGCGCAAGGTGCCGGGCTTCCTGCTCGACCCGCTCGGCCCCCTGGCGATCCGCCTCGGCTATCTCCCGCAATTGCTGCCCTGGCTGGCGCGCTTCCTGCTCGCGGCGCGCCCCGCTGCCTATGAGCGCTCGATCGCCGGCATCATCGCCATCCAGCAACTGGCGCTACCGGCCTGGCTGGCGCGTGCCGAAAAGGCCAGGCTCGGCGGACATATCCACCGCCGCGGCGCGCTCTACACTTATCGGAATCCCGGCGACACCGCCGGCCTCCAAGAGCTCGCCAAGCGCCAGCGCGCCGCCGGCATCGCCGTCGACATGCTGCAGCCGCAGGAACTGCGCCAGTTGGAGCCGGCGCTCAAGGATCGCTTCGCCGGCGCCGCCTTCCACCCCGACTGTGCCCATATCAGCGACCCGCTCGCCCTCACCATGGCGCTGTTCGAGAGCGCATTGGCGCGCGGCGCCACCTTCGAGAAGGCCGAGGTCACCAACATCTCCATGGGCGAGCGCCCTGCCCTCGTCGGTCCCGATGGCTGGCAGCGCGTCGTCGATCGCGTCGTCGTCGCGGCCGGCGCCTGGTCGAAGCCCTTGGCTGCTGCGATGGGCGACGACATCCCGCTCGACACCGAGCGCGGCTACAATGTCAGCTTCCCCGGCGTGACCGGGCTGACCAGCCGTCCGATCGGCTTCAAGGATGACGGCTTCGTCATGACCCCACTCGAAAGCGGCCTGCGCATTGGCGGCGCAGTCGAGTTCGGCGGGCTGCAGGCGCCGCCGAACCACGCCCGCACCAAAGCGCTCTACGACAAGGCGGCGAAGCTGGTGGAGGGTCTGCCGGCCTTCGACAGCGGCAAGCTCTGGATGGGATTCCGGCCCTCGTTGCCGGATTCCCTGCCCGTCATCGGCAAGGCGCGCCGCAACTCCAATGTCGTCTATGCCTTCGGCCACGGCCATTACGGCATGACCCAGTCGACCGCGACGGCCGACCTGGTTGCTGCACTGATCGCCGGGCGCGAACCCGCGATCGACCTCGGCCATTTCAGCCCGCAGCGCTTCTGAAGGAATCGCGCCCGCGCTAGGCTTTGAATCGGCTGCTGAAGCAGCTGAATCAATGCCTCAGCCGACAAAGGCAACGCCATGATCCGATTCGGCTTTGCGCTTCTTCTCACCGGCGCGCTCGCCGGCTGTACCAGCCTTGCGCCGCAAGCCTGTGCACCGGGCCAGCAGGCGATGCTCACGGCCGAACTGCTCTTCGGCCGCAAGATCGGCGACCGCATCGGCGTCAGCGAAGGCGCCTTCCGCCGCTTCGTCGATGAAGAGGTGACGCCGCGCTTCCCCGACGGACTCACCATCCTCGATGCCCGCGGGCAATATCGTGACAGCAAGCGCGGCACGCTGATCCGCGAACCGAGCAAGCTCGTCCTGATCGTGACCTCGGACGAGACCGCGAATCGTGAGAAGCTCGCTGGGATCGCCGAGGCCTACAAACGCCGCTTCAATCAACAATCGGTCGGCCTGATCCTGAAGCCAGCCTGCGCCTCGTTCTGACGTTTGTTTGACGATCGAGGAAAATGGAAACCTTACCGCCAAAAGAGTCCATACGATCAGTGGCGTAGCCAAGGGCCCTCAACTAGCCTGACGCAACGGCATAGAAAATGCCGACAAGGGGAAACGTGCAATGCAGGGTTCGATCCTGACCGATCTGCTGCTGCCGCTCGCCATCGGCATCGTCATGCTCGGCCTGGGCCTCAGCCTGACGATCGAGGACTTCCGCCGCGTCGTACGCTATCCGCTCGCCGTCGGCTTCGGGCTGTTTCTCCAGGTCCTGCTGCTGCCGCTCGCCGCCTTCGCGATCGCGATCGGCCTGAAGCTCTCGCCCGATCACGCCGTCGGCCTGATGCTGCTCGCAGCTGCGCCCGGCGGCGCGACGGCCAATATCTACAGCCACCTCGCCCGCGGCGATGTCGCGCTCAACATCACGCTGACTGCGGTCAACAGCCTGCTCTGCCTGCTGACCTTGCCGATCGTGCTCGACCTCTCGCTCGCCTATTTCCTCGGGGCCGACCAGTACGTTCCGCCGCCGCACCGCAAGGTGATCGAGGTCGGCGCGATCATCCTGATCCCGGTCGCGCTCGGCATGCTGATGCGGGCGCGGGCCGAAAGCTTCGCCAGCCGCGCCGAGACACCGATCAAGATCTTCTCGATCCTCGTCCTCGTCGTCCTGATCGCCGGCGCGATCTACATCGAGCGCAAGGCGCTGCTGCCGAGCCTGATCGCGGTTGGCGGCGCCTGCCTCGCCTTCAACCTGGTCAGCATGCTCACCGGCTATCTCGCGCCGCTGGCGCTGCGCCTGCCTAAGGGCCAGGCAGTGGCGATCGCCATGGAGATCGGCATCCACAACGCGGCGCTGGCGATCTTCATCGCGCTCAACGTGCTGCGCAACCCGGCCGCGGCCGTGGTGCCCGGCATCTACAGCCTGGTCATGTACGTCACCGCCTCGGCCTTCGCCGTCTGGCTGGTGCGGCGGAACGCGGCGCTGCGTCCCGCCTGAACTCAGGCGAACCGCGCCGGCGCGAACGGCGCCGGATCGACGAAGACCTTCTGCCCGCTGACCATCTCGGCGACCATGCGGCCGGTCACCGCCGCCAGCGTCAAACCGTGATGGGCGTGGCCGAAGGAGAACCACAGATTCCGGTGCTTCGGCGCAGGACCGATGATCGGCATCATGTCGGGCGTGCACGGCCGGTTGCCGAGCCAGGGCTCGGCGTCGAGCCGCTCGCCCAGCGGAAACAGGGTCTTGGCGATCGGCTCGGCACGGGCGAGCTGCACCGGTGTCTTCGGCGCACCGCGATTGGCGAACTCGGCGCCCGTGGTGAGGCGCACGCCCTGGCGCATCGGCGCCAGGAAATAGCCGCGCTCGGTGTCGAGCACCGGATGGTTCAGCACGGCATTGCCGAGCGGCTTGTAGTGCATGTGGTAGCCGCGCTTGACCGCCAGCGGCAGGCGATAGCCGAGCCGGTTCGTCAGCACGTCGGCCCAGGGCCCGAGTGCGACGATCGCATCCGTACCGAGCGCCTTCGTGCCATCAGCCAGCGTCACGCTCCAACGGTCGCCGTCCTGCGTGAGCGTTCCGGCATCGCCCTGGGCGAAACGCCCGCCAAGCTTCTCGAACAAGGCGAGATAGGCCTTGGACAGGCCGAGCGGGTCGATCACCGTCACCGGATCGGTCCAGTGCAGGCCGCCGATCAGGCTCTGGTCGAGATGCGGTTCCTCGGCCCGCAATTCGGCGGCGTCGAGCGCGCGATGGTTCAGGCCGAAATCACGCTTCCAGCGCTCGGCCTCGGCCAGGCGGGTCTCCTGCTCGACGGGCGTCCGGAACACCTTCATCCAGCCCTTGCGGCGCAGCAGATCGGTAGCGCCGGCTTCCTGCGCCAACGCATCGTGCTCGGTCACGCAATGCTCGATCAGGGTCGCGTATTTATGCGCGATCGCCTCGTGCTGCGAGGCGCGCGAATGCATCCAGTACGACCACAGGAAGGGCGCGAGCTTGGGGATCGCGTTCCAATGGTAATGCGCGTCGATGGTGTTGTTCATCGCATAGCGGATGAGCGCGCCGAAATCGTGCGGGAAGCCGTAGGGGTAGACGCCCTCGCGCTGGATCAGACCGGCATTGCCGTAGCTGGTTTCGCCCCCGGGCTGGCCGCGATCGACCAGCAGCACCGAGCGGCCCGCCTTCTGCAGATGCAGCGCCACCGAAATCCCGACGATGCCTGCCCCAACAACGATCGCGTCCGTGCGCATCCGACCTGCCTCCGCCAGCCTTTCCCGCCAGCAAGAATAGCGCCAGCGGCGACGCTGTCAGCCGCTTCGTCGAATGTTGCGAGATATCCGGCAAAGTTTCGCAGCTTCTGCCAGCCTTGCCGCAATGCAATATCTTCGCTGGGCAAAGGGGCTCATCCTGCGCAATTTTCTGCGTAGGCATGTGCACATCATTGCGGTGGGAGTGAGGGGCGCGGCGTCAGGTGCACGCCGGCGATGGTGCAGCGGGTCGAGCCACCGGCACGCTCGATCGTCGGGATCGCCAGCGGCAGCGGCTGTGCGCTCTCGCCGATGATGCCGAGCTGTTCGGGCGTCAGCGCGGCGAAGGCCGTCGTCGAAAGGGCGAGGATGCGCCCGTTCCGCCCCTGCAGCTCGATCGCATTGCCGGCGAATTGCTCGATCTGCGCATTGCTGAGCGCGATCACCTGGCGGCCGGCGCGCTCGAAGCGCTCGACGATCTCGCTGCGCCGCGCCGCATCGGTGATCATGTCGAGGCCGATCATGGCAAAATCGGTCGCGACGCACATCAGCACATTGGTGTGGTAGATGTCGGCGCCGTTGCCGTCCTTCGCCGAGAACACCATCGGCTCGAAATTGAACTGGGTGCAGAAGCGCTCGAGGATGATCGGATCGGTGCGCTCGGATTTGGCGGCGTAGGCGATGCGGTCGATATGGTCGAGCACCATGGCGCCGGTGCCTTCGAGGAAGAGCCCATCGGGCTCGAGGCCGGAATAATCGATCACCTCCTGCACCCGGTAGCGGCGCTTCAGCATCTCGATGACGTCGCTGCGGCGCTCGCGCCGGCGGCTGATCGCCTTCATCGGATAGATCGCGACATGGCCTCCGGCATGGGTGGAGAACCAGTTGTTCGGGAAGACGGAATCCGGCGTCAGCGTGCCTTCGTCCTCGAACAGATGTACGGTGACGCCATGCTGCTCCAGCAGCGCAGCCGCATCGGTGATCTCCCGGAAGGCGAGCTCAGCGAGATCGTCCCCCTCCTCCTGCCGGCGCTGGAAATGGTTGTCGGCGGCAGTCTCGGTGTTGACCGTGAAATGATGAGGCCGGACCATGACTACGGCGGCAGGCGCCTGGACGGAGAAGGCTGGCTGGCGTGCCATTGAACTATCCTTGAAGCGTCAGTCAGCGGCTCGCTGCAGCATGCCGAAGAGGTCGCGCGGCTCGTCGGGATCGGCGATCATGTCGAGATTCTGGTAGAGATCCGTGCCGGCAATGCGCTCGCGCAGATAGCGCAGAGCCGAAAAGTCCTCGATCGCGAAGCCGACGCTGTCGAACAGCGTGATCTGGCCGGCGTCGCGTCGGCCCGGGACCTGGCCGGTGACGACGCGCCAGAGCTCGGTGATCGGATAGTCCTTGTCCATCTGCTGGATCTCGCCCTCGATCCAGGTCTGCGGCGGGTATTCGACGAAGGTGTCGGCGCGCAGCAGGATGTCGCGGTGCAGCTCGGTCTTGCCCGGGCAGTCGCCGCCGATGGCATTGAGATGGACGCCGCGCCCGACCATGTTGTCGGTCAGGATCGTCGCGAGCTGCTTGTCCGCAGTGCAGGTGGTGATGATCTCGGCGCCCTCGACCGCAGCCTGCGCCGTGCTGCAGGCGGTGACCGAGAGACCACTCCCCTGCAGATTGCGCAGCGTCTTCTCGGTGGCGGCGGGGTCGATATCGTAGAGCCTGACCGCCTCGATGCCGATGACGGCCTTCATCGCCAGCGCCTGGAACTCGGCCTGAGCGCCATTGCCGATCATCGCCATCGTGCGCGCGCCCTTCGGCGCCAGATGCCGCGCCGCCACCGCCGAGGTCGCGGCGGTGCGCAGCGCGGTCAGCAGCGTCATCTCGGTGAGCAGGACGGGGTAGCCGCTCGCAACCTCGGCGAGCAGCCCGAAGGCAGTGACCGTCTGCAGGCCGGAGGCGACGTTCTTGGGATGGCCGTTGACGTATTTGAAGCCGTAGATCGTGCCGTCCGAGGTCGGCATCAATTCGATCACGCCGTCGCGCGAATGGCTGGCGACGCGCGGCGTCTTGTCGAAGCTCTCCCAGCGCCGGAAATCCTCCTCGATACGGTCGGTGAGCTCGCGCAGCATCGTCTCGATGCCGACCCGGTGGACGAGGCGCATCATGTTGTCGACGCTGACGAAAGGCACCATCGCCTTCGCGGAGGGAGGAAGTGCGGTCATCGGAGGCGCCAGGTCCCAAGCTGTTCAAGCGAGGATTCTAACGTGGGCAGGCTGTTGGCCGAAATATCAGAACTGTGTTATTTCCGTCATCGAATTGAACAGATTGCCTACACCGATTGCAAAATCAGTCAGAGGCCTGATGGTCGCCGAGATCGCCAAATATGTTCCCGACACGCTCGACCGGGCGCTGATCACGCATCTGCGGGGCGATGGCCGCGCTTCGCTCTCCAAGCTCGCGACGGTGCTGGGGGTCGCCCGCGGCACCGTCCAGAACCGGCTGGAGCGGCTGATCGAGACCGGAACGCTGCTCGGCTTCACCGCCCGCGTCCGCGACGATTACGATGAGAATGCGGTGCATGCGGTGATGATGATCGAGGTCGTCGGCAAGTCGACGACGCAGGTCATCCGCAAGCTGCGCGGGCTGCCGGAGGTCCACACGCTGCACACCACCAACGGCAATTGGGACCTGGTCGCCAATATCCGCGCCGGCAGCCTCGCCGAATTCGACCGTGTCCTCCGCGAGGTGCGCATGATCGACGGTGTCGCGAACAGCGAAACCAGCCTGCTGCTGAGCAGCGTCTAGAGACGGAAGACAGAGCACGCCTTTGGTCAGGCCGGCGACGCGCTCGTTGCAAGCCTCAATTCCGAAGCCTGAAGTAAAGCCCGGAATAAGTGTCGGCATGGCATTCCGGATGCAGGGGAACGTCGATGGCCCTCTGCTTGGTCCAGGCGTCGACCTGCTCGTAGCCCAGCGCTTCCAGGTCTTTGATAAAGCGTTCGCGATGCGCGACCGTATAGGGGCAGAAGGCGATCCGCCCCGACCTCTGATTGATCGACTGCAAGGTCACGAAAGAGCGGGTCGGATGCAGTGCGGTCCGGTGGATGATCAGGTGCGGCGGAAGCCTGCTTGCCCCGCGCAGGGCCTCGTGCAGGAAGCCTTCTTTCAGATACTGGAGCGAGCCGGCGGCGAAGACGATGTCGGCCTCCCCGATCGCGCCGATATCGTTGGTGAAATTGAGGTGCCTGTCCCCCCGCTCCCGGGCGATGCGTTCGCCGGCCTGCGTGATGTTCGGCACGTCGTAGATCGTCCATGAAAACCCGTCGGGAAAATCGAGATAGCCGCAATACTGGTAGTAGACATGCCCGACATAGCCGCCGAGATCGAACAGATGGCGGGCGCCGCCTTCGATAGCCGGCCGCAGCCAGAACAAGGCAGGATACTCGGTCGGCGGCATCGGCCTGAACTCGCCGCTGGCATGACTGTAGACGTCGAGGTCGGCCATGCCCGCCTGATCATATCCGGTGACGGCGATCGGGGCGGAGCGAGCGGCATCCTCGACGCTCGAGAACAGGCCGCTGTAGCCGCTGTCGTTTCGCCCCGCCAGGAATTCCCAGCGATGGAAAGCGTAGTGGACATGCCTGATGCCGGGCCAGGCGCTCATCGCGCGGGCGGCCTTGCGGCTCGCCCATCGGGCGACGCTGAGCGGCGTGTGCCTGCGCCTGAGTTCCCTCATGCGAGCTTCCCCCTCGGGCCCGGCGCGAGCCGCCGGCCCTGATCCCCTCCTGCATTGGAATTTCGGGCGTTTCCGCAGACAAGCGCGCAAAGGGCGAGAGGAAAAGGCCACCGGCGGTACCTCCACGGCCGTAGCGCGTGCGCCGGGGGTCGATATCGTGACGGCGACGATCACGCCCCGGATTGCTCCGCCGCGCCGCTCGTCCCATCGTGGCGACGTACCGCCCTGCGCCGGCACCAGATGACGCCGCCCTTCGGATCGGCCAGTGTGGCACCCCGTTTCGCTTCTCCGGTCTCGATGCTCGCCGCCCTCGCCTCCGCCCTCGCTCTGCTCGGCCGCTACGGCACGCAGGGCTTCGCGCTCTCGATCTTCCTCGGCCTCGCTCTGCCGCAGTTCTCGGCGGCGGCGCGCCCGCTCCTGCCGATCACGATCTTCTGCTTCACCACCGTCGTGTTCATGCGCGCCGATCTCACCGTCATCGCCGGGCTGGTGCGCCGGCCGCTGAAGCTCATCGTGACCTGCCTGTGGCTGCTGTTCGTCCCCGCGCTGCTGATCGCCGCTGCCCTCGCTGTGCTCGGGCGCGAGGCGCTCGACCCCGGCCTGCTGCTCGGAATCGCGATCATGGGCGCGGCGCCGCCGATCATGTCCTCGCCCGCCGTCGCGATCCTCTACGGATTCGAGCCCTCGCTGATCATCGCCGGCGTCATCGTCACCACCATCGTGAGCCCGGTCATTGCGCCGCTGCTGGTCGACTGGCTGGCGGGGGCCGCCGTCCCGCTCGACCGGCTGGCGCTGGCCTTGCGGCTTGTGATGTTCATCGGCGGCGGCATGGTCGTCGCCTTCGCGATCCGGCGCTGGCTCGGCCCTGCGCGCATTCGCGAGCTGAAACCCAATCTCGATGGCTTCGGCGTGCTGATGTATTTCGTCTTCGCCATCGCGGCGATGGACGGTGTCACCAGGGCGGCGATGGAGCGGCCTGGCCAGGTTGCGCTCTTCCTCGCCGTCGCCTTCCTCGTCTCCACGGTCGGCCTCGCGACCGCCTGGCTGGCCTTGCGCCGTTTCCCGGTCTCCGAGCGCTTCATGATCGGTTACGGCACCGGTCAGCGGAATATGGGCCTGCTCGTCGCCGCGCTCGGCGCGGGCGTGCCGCCGACCACCTATCTCTATTTCGCGCTGGCCCAGTTCCCGATCTATCTGCTGCCCTGGCTGCTGCGCGGCGTCGCGGCCCGCATCAGGCGCAAAGAGATCTCTGCTGACGCGAGCTGACTGCAAGCTTTGTCAGTGTTCCGGCAAGCAAAGCCGGAGTTCCTGTTATGATCACGCTCTATTCGGGGCCGCTCAGCCTGTTCTCGCGCAAGGTCGAGATCGCACTGCGGGAAAAAAATCTCGCCTTCGAGCGCATCATGGTGCCGTTCAACCAGACGACCGGCTACGACCCCAAGCATCCCGAAGTCGTCGCCATCAACCCCAAGCGGCAGGTCCCGGTGCTGAACGATGACGGCATCGTGCTCTACGACTCGACCGTGATCCTAGAATATCTCGAAGACGCCTATCCTGAGCCACCGCTCTTTCCGCTTTGCCCCGGTGCCCGCGCCCGCTGCCGGCTCGACGAGCTCTATGCTGACGAAATCATGCTGCAGGCGCTGAAGCCGCTGATGCATCGCACCAGCCCGCCGAGCACCGACCAGACCAGGCGCTTCGCGCTGGAGGCCGACGCGCTGATCGCCGAGCGCGCACTGGAGAAGCACTACGCCGAGCTTGAAGATCGGCTCGCCGGCCGCGAGTTCTTCGGCGACGCCGTCTCGGTCGCCGATATCGCCCTGTTCATGAGCGTGCTGTTCTCGCTTCGCCTCGGCGGCCCCTCGCTCGCGCCGTTCGACGGCCTGTCGCGCTGGTTCGAGCGGCTGAAGCTGCGGCCCGCCTTCACCCAGGCCGCCGTCGAGATCGCCGAGGCCGACCGGCGCCTCTCGTTCCCGTTGAAGCGAGCGTGAGGGCCGCCTTTCGCGATTGCGAGAGCGGCAACGCGGCGCTAGACCACGCCGCATGAGCACGATCCGCATCGCCCCCTCCATCCTCTCCGCCGATTTCGCCAAGCTCGGCGAGGAGGTCCGCGCCATTGACGAGGCCGGTGCCGACTGGATCCATTGCGACGTGATGGACGGGCATTTCGTGCCCAACATCACCTTCGGCCCCGATGTGCTGAAGGCGATCCGTCCGCACACGAAGAAGTTCTTCGACGTCCATCTGATGATCGCGCCGGTCGATCCCTACATCGAGGCCTTCGCCAAGGCCGGCGCCGACCTGATCTCCTTCCATGTCGAAGCCGGCGCACATCCGCACCGGACGCTGCAGGCGATCAAGGCGCAGGGCAAGCAGGCCGGCATCGTGCTCAACCCCGGCACGCCGGCGAGCGCGGCCGAGCCGCTGATCGGCGATGTCGATCTCATCCTCTTGATGACGGTCAACCCCGGCTTCGGCGGCCAGAGCTTCATCCATTCGGTGGTCGAGAAGATCGCCCAGGTGCGGGCGTTGATCGGCGAGCGGCCGATCGCGCTCGAGATCGATGGCGGCGTCACGCCTGAGACGGCGCCACTCTGCGTCAAGGCCGGCGCCGATGTGCTGGTCGCCGGCTCGGCCGTGTTCAAGGGCGGGCCGTCGGCCTATGCCGGCAACATCGCCGCCATCCGCAAGGCGGCCGAGACCGCCCGCGGCGATTGGGTCTGAGGACTCAGAGATCGATCGCGGCGAAGCCGCCATAGATCAGGCGCGTCCCGTCGAAAGGCATGGGGTTGGCGGCCGGCTGCATGCGCGGATCGGCCATGATCTTCTGCCAGCCGGCATCGCGCGCCTCCTTGCTCGGCCACTCGACCCAGGAGAAGACGACGACCTCGTCGTCCTTGGCGGCCACGGCGCGGTAGAAATCGGTCTGCTTGCCACGCGGAACGTCGTCGCCCCAGGATTCGAAGACGCGCGTCGCGCCGTACTCCTTGAACAGCGGCGCTGCCTTGCGGGCGTGCTCGGTATAAGCCTCGCGATTGGCGGCCGGCACGGCCGCGACGAAACCATCGACATAGGACATCAGTCTTTTCCTCCTTGGGTCTGTCGGCGCTCCAGAAGCGAGGAGCACCCCGCCCAGCCGGCGCGGACGCTAGGCAGGGCATGGGTCCGAAGCTGTCAGCAGTGGCCCTCCGGCATTCCGTCAGCGGCCCGTCCGTGCTAGCGAGCCGGCGAGCCTTTCATCGTCACCTCGCGAGCCCGCTATGATCCCTCGTTATTCCCGCCCCGAGATGGTCGCGATCTGGGAGCCGCAGACGCGCTTCCGCATCTGGTTCGAGATCGAGGCGCACGCCACCGACAAGCTCGCCGAGCTCGGCGTCGTGCCGAAGGAAGCAGCGGCGACGATCTGGGCCAAGGCCAAGGACGCGACCTTCGACGTCGCCCGCATCGACGAGATCGAGCGCGTCACCAAGCATGACGTCATCGCCTTCCTGACCCATCTCGCCGAGATCGTCGGTCCCGAGGCGCGCTTCGTCCACCAGGGCATGACCTCCTCGGACGTGCTCGACACCACCCTCGCCGTGCAGCTCGCCCGCGCCGCCGACATCCTGATCGCCGATGTCGACGCCCTGCTCGCCGCGATCAGGCGCCGCGCCTTCGAGCACAAGCTGACCCCGACCATCGGCCGCTCGCACGGCATCCATGCCGAGCCGGTGACCTTCGGCCTCAAGCTCGCCCAGGCCTATGCCGAGTTCGACCGCTGCCGCGCCCGCCTCGTCGCGGCGCGCGCCGAGATCGCGACCTGTGCCATCTCCGGCGCCGTCGGCACCTTCGCCAATATCGACCCGCAGGTGGAGGAATATGTCGCGCAGAAGATGGGCCTGACGCCGGAGCCGGTCTCGACCCAGGTCATCCCGCGCGACCGCCACGCCATGTTCTTCGCGACGCTCGGCGTCGTCGCCTCATCAGTCGAGCGCCTCGCCACCGAGATCCGCCATCTCCAGCGCACCGAGGTCTATGAGGCCGAGGAGTATTTCTCGCCGGGCCAGAAGGGCTCCTCGGCGATGCCGCACAAGCGCAACCCGGTGCTGACAGAGAACCTGACCGGCCTCGCCCGGCTGGTGCGCGGCATGGTCACCCCGGCGCTGGAGAACGTCGCGCTCTGGCATGAGCGCGACATCTCGCACTCCTCGGTCGAGCGCATGATCGGCCCCGACGCGACGGTGACGCTCGATTTCGCGCTGGCGCGCCTCACTGGCGTCGTCGACAAGCTGCTGATCTATCCGCAGAACATGAGGAAGAATCTCGACAAGCTCGGCGGTCTGCACAATTCGCAGCGCGTCCTGCTCGCTTTGACCCAGGCCGGCGCCAGCCGCGAGGACAGCTATTCCATGGTCCAGCGCAATGCGATGCGCACCTGGGAGCATGGCGAGGACTTCCTCACCAATCTCAAGGCTGACAAGGACGTCACGACGAAGCTCTCGGTGGCTGAGCTCGAGGCGATGTTCGACGAGGGCTACCACTTCAAGCACGTCGACACGATCTTCCGCCGGGTGTTCGGGGAAGCGTGAGGCGCCAGCTGGATTTCACGGAACCGAACGCTATCTAGCGGCTATGAAAACTTCAGACACCGACATCCTGATCGTCCCCGGCTGGTCGGGCTCCGGCCCCGACCATTGGCAGAGCCGCTGGGAAGCCAAGCTCCCGACGGCCCGCCGCGTCGAGCAGGAGGACTGGTACAAGCCGACCCGCGATGGCTGGGCTGATCGTATCGTCGCCGCGGTGCGCGCCGCGACCAGACCGGTCGTCATTGTCGCCCATTCGGCCGGCTGCAGCGCGGTCGCGCATGCGGCCGAGCATCTGAAGCCGCATGAGGTCACCGGCGCCTTCCTGGTGGCTCCGGCCTCCGAGCGGGCCAAGCGTGCCATCCCAGGCATGGCCGATGATTTCACCGCGATCCCGCGAAAGCCCCTGCCCTTCCGCTCGGTGCTGATCGCCAGTGCGACCGACCCCTATTGCACGCCGGACGAGGCCAAGGCCCTGGCGCAGGCCTGGGGCTCGGAATTCGTCGATGCCGGCGACAGCGGCCATCTCAACACCGAATCCGGGCACGGCCCCTGGCCTGACGGGCTGCTGCGCTTCGCCGGCTTCATGAAGAGCCTGACGGCGGCGTGAGCGAGGCGTACAGCGCTCCTCCAAGCAGATTCGGTCAGCCCGCCGATGCGGCGGTGAACACCGCAAGCTGCGCCTCGAAAGCACGCTGATAGGCCGGCCGTGCTTCGGCGCGGGCGACATAGGCAGCGAGGTTCGGGTGCTCTTCCAGCATGCCCGAACCTTGCAGTCGGCGCAGCACCGTCACCATCAGCAGGTCTCCTGCGCTGAACGCGCCGTCGAGCCACTCGGCATCGCCGAGATGGTTGGAGAGACCTTCGAGCCGTTTGCGGATGATCTGGTCCAGGGCGGCGAGACGCTCTTCGTACCAGGGTTTGTCGCGCTCCAGGATCCTGACCAGGCTGCGGTCGAAGATCGGCGGCTCCAGCGTGTTGAGCGCCGCGAACATCCACATGGTCGCGCGCGCCCGGGCATTCGCGTCGTCAGGCAGCAAGCCGGCATGGCACTCGGCGATATGGAGCACGATCGCTCCCGACTCGAACAGGGCGAGATCGCCGTCCTCATAGGTCGGAATCTGCCCGAAGGGCTGCAGCGCGAGATGCGCCGGCTCCTTCATCGTCTTGAACGACAGCAGGCGGACATCGTAGGGCTGACCGACCTCCTCGAACGCCCAGCGCAGGCGCATATCGCGCGCCAGGCCGTTGCCGCGGTCGGGTGAGCGTTCGAAGGCGGTGATGGTGGCGGTCATCGGCAGCTCCCGTGATTATGTCGCGCTGTGCTTGCCGAGGACGAATGGCGGTCGCGCCGCCCGACAGCACGCGTCGTTTTTCATGACCGCAGGGGCTCTCGACCGCGCTCGGCCAAGACACACGGCTAAAGAAAAACCCGCCCCGGATCGCTCCGGAGCGGGCCCTGTCTCATGCCTTGCGGCAATCAGAGACGATCAGTTCTCGACATAGCCGATCTTGCCGTCGGCACCCTTCTTCCAGGTGTAGACGGTGTAGTCGGGACGGGTGATGTCGCCCTTCTTGTCGAAGCCGATCTTGCCGATGACCGTGTCGACCGGCTGGCCGCCATGCAGCGCCGCGGCGATCTTCTTGGGGTCGACCGAGTTCGCGCGCTTGGCGCCTTCGGCCATGATCTGGACCGCGGCATAGCTGTAGAGCGTGTAGGCTTCCGGCTTGAACTTGCGGGCCTCGAACTTCTTCAGGACTGCAGCGGCCTCCGGACGCTTCTGCGGATCCGGCGGGAAGGTCATCAGCGTGCCTTCGACGCCGGGGCCGCCGATCGTGGCGAACTCGTCGGTGGTGATGCCGTCGCCGGAGATCAGCACGGTCTTCAGGCCCTGGTCGCGCATCTGGCGCACGATCAGGCCGCCTTCGGTGTGCAGACCACCCCAGTAGAGGTAGTCGGCACCCGTCGACTTCAGCTTCGAGATCAGCGCCGAGAAGTCCTTCTCGCCGGCGTTGACGCCTTCATAGAGCACGTCCTTGATGCCGGCCTTGGTCAGGCCCTTGCGGGTCTCGTCGGCGAGGCCCTGGCCATAGGTCGTCTTGTCGTGGACGATGGCGATCTTCTTGCCCTTGAGGTTCTTGGCGATGTATTCCGCCGCCACCGAGCCCTGCTGGTCATCGCGGCCGCAGGTGCGGAACACGTTCCAGAGACCACGCTCGGTGATCTTCGGGTTGGTCGCCGAGGGGCTGATCATCAGGATGCCGTTCTCGGCATAGACTTCCGACGCCGGCATGGTGACGCCGGAGTTGAAGTGGCCGAGCACCATCTTGACGCCGTCGCCGACGAACTTGTTGGCAACCGAGACGCCCTGCTTCGGATCCGAGACGTCGTCGCCGACGAGGATCTGGATCTTCTGGCCCAGGATGCCGCCGGCAGCGTTGATGTCTTCCGCAGCCTGTTCCGCCCCGTTCTTCAGCTGCGCGCCGAACGCCGCATTCGGACCCGTGATCGGGCCGCCGACGCCGAGCTTGATCTGTGCGTTCGCTACGCCCGAAAAGGCGAGGACCGCGCCAAGGGCAATACCGCCCAAGAGCAGCTTCTTCATGCGTTGTGACTCCCCTGTGAGTATATTACGGGCCGGCTTGGCCGTCCCGTCTCGGCGCGTGGTGCCACCGTGAAACGCAGTCTTGCGCTTTTTCGCGGTGCTGTCACGCGGCAAGCCCCGTGAACTTTGGTTGCGTTTTCGGCGCCTTAAGAACTCTCTCGAGGCCTCCAGCTGAACGGGCCGGTGCGCTCGTAAAGCCAGCGATATTGCGTCGTCATCTGACGCGCCCGGTTGTAGCGCCAGCCGGCAAGGCTGAAGGCGAGCAGCACCAGCGTGTCGACGATATAGTAGTGCGGCGACAGCAGCGTCGCCTCGAACAGGGCGAAGTGGATGAAGCGGATCACCAGCCCGAGGATCAGCGTGTAAAAGACGAGCTGGATCGGCGGGCGCCAGGTGATCGCCACCGCCCTTCCCGTCATCCAAGCGGCCCAGCCGCCCATCACCACGGTCACCAGCAGGAAGAGCCAGATGGTCGGCTCCTCATAGAGAATGCCCTGCATCGATCAGCTCCGTCGAAAAGCTGCGGCGCTCAATGCCGGCCGCCTTCAAGATATGCGGCCCGCACCTGCGGATTGGCGAGCAGCTCCTTGCCGGTGCCGCTCATGGTGATGACGCCGTTGACCATGACATAGCCGCGATGGGCGAGCTTGAGCGCATGGAAGGCGTTCTGCTCGACCAGGAACACGGTCAGCCCCTGGCTGCGGTTGAGCTCCTTGATCGCCTCGAATATCTGCTTGACGATCAGCGGCGCGAGGCCGAGCGAGGGCTCGTCGAGCATCAGCAGCTTCGGCCGCGCCATCAGGGCGCGCGCGATCGCCACCATCTGCTGCTCGCCGCCCGAGAGCGTGCCGCCGCGCTGCTGCAGGCGCTCCTTCACGCGCGGGAAGAGCTTGCAGATCCTCTCGAGGTCCTCGTCGAAATGCTGCATGCCGGCGACGGCGGCGCCCATCTGCAGGTTCTCGAAGACGGTCATGCGCGGGAAGATGCGCCGGCCTTCCGGCGATTGCGCGATGCCGAGGCGCGCGATCTCATGGCTCGGCATCCTGGTGATGTCGCGCCCTTCATAGGTGATCGTGCCTTCGCGGGCCTGCGGGTTGCCGAAGATCGTCATCATCAGCGTCGACTTGCCGGCACCGTTGGCGCCGATCATCGTCACGATCTCGCCCGCACGGACATCGACGTCGACGCCCTTCAGCGCGATGATCTTGCCGTAATAGGTCTTGACGCCGCGGACGGAGAGAAGCGCCCCTGCTTCGCTCATAGGCCGACCTCCGCTTCCACAGCTTCGACCTCTTCGTCATCGACGCCGAGATAGGCCGCGATCACCTTCGGGTCGGCCTGCACCTCGGCCGGCGTGCCATCCGCGATCTTGGTGCCGTAGTCGAGCACCACGACATGGTCCGAGATTTCCATCACCACCGACATGTCGTGCTCGATGAGCAGCAGCGCCGTGCCGTGATCCTTGCGGATCGACAGGAGCAGGTTGTTGAGGTCGAGGCTCTCGCGCGGATTGAGGCCCGCGGCCGGCTCGTCGAGGCAGAGCAGCACCGGGTCGGTGCACATCGCGCGGGCGATCTCGAGGCGGCGCTGGTCGCCATAGGGCAGATCGGCGGCGGGGTCGTCGGCGCGATGGATCAGGTTGATCTTCTCGAGCCAGGACTTCGCCTTTTCGATCGCCTCCTTCTCGCGCGCCTTGTAGCCGCCGATCCCGAGCACACCGAGGAAGGTGAAGCCCGAGGCGATCATCAGCGGATTGTGCTGCGCGACCAGAAGATTCTCCAGCACCGTCATGCCGCCGAACAGGCGGATGTTCTGGAAGGTGCGGGCGACCTTGGCCTTCCAGGCGATGCGGAAATCCGGCATGCGCTCCAGAAGGTAGCTGTCGCCGCTGTCCTGGGTCAGCGTGATCATGCCCTCAGTCGGCTTGTAGAAGCCTGTGATGCAGTTGAACACCGTGGTCTTGCCGGCGCCGTTGGGGCCGATCAGCGCCGTGATGTCGCCCTTGCGGGCCTCGAAGGAGAGGTCGTTGACGGCGGTCAGGCCGCCGAAGCGCATGGTGAGATGCTCGACCTGGAGAAGCGGCTTGGTCGTCATCAGCCGTGCCCCTCCTGGACCATATCGGCCGAGATGGCCTTCTTCTCCTTGAGGAAGGCGGTCGGCTCTCGCGTCGAGATCAGCCCGCGCGGCTTCCAGATCATGATCACCACCATGGCGAAGCCGAAGATCAGCATCCGATACTTGGTCGGGTCGAAATCCGGACCGAAGATCTGCTTCATCCAGTCGAGCTCGCGCAGCAGCTCGGTGCCGCCGATCATCGCGATCGCGGCGATGGCGCAGCCCCAGAGCGAGCCCATGCCGCCGAGCACGACGATGGCGAGGATCACCGCCGATTCCATGAACACGAAGGATTCAGGCGAGATGAAGCCTTGCCGTGCCGCGAAGAACGAACCGGCGAAGCCGCCGAACATCGCGCCGAGCGAGAAGGCGGTCAGCTTGGTGTTGGTGGTGTTGATGCCGAGCGAGCGGCAGGCGATCTCGTCCTCGCGCAGCGCCTCCCAGGCGCGCCCGACCGGCAGGCGCCGCAAACGCAGGCTGACATAGGCGGTCAGCAGGGCCAGCATCAGGATGACGTAATAGAGGAAGATGGTTCGGTAGAGCGGTGAGAATTCCAGACCGAACACCGCAGCGAAGCCGTCATCGGCCGCCGTGAACGGTATCCCGAAGAAGGTCGGCCTTGGGATACCGGAGATGCCGGCATAGCCGTTCGAGAAATCCGTCCAGTTGACCAGGACGAGGCGGATGATCTCGCCGAAGGCCAGCGTCACGATGGCGAGGTAGTCGCCGCGCAGCCGCAGCACCGGGAAGCCGAGGATGATCCCCCAGAAGGCGGCGAGGATGCCGGCGAGCGGCAGCAGCACCCAGAAGGACAGGCCGAAATTCTTGGCCAGCAGCGCATAGGAATAGGCGCCGACCGCATAGAAGGCGACATAGCCGAGGTCGAGCAGGCCGGCGAGGCCGACGACGATGTTCAGCCCCCAGCCGAGCATGACGTAGATCAGGATCTGGACGCCGAAGTTGTCGATCCATTTCAGCGCCCCGCCCCAGCCCGCGAGGTTGATCGCGATGATCGGGAAGGTCAGCAGGAAGCCGAGGCCGAACAGCGAGAAGATCCGCGAATGGCGCTGGAAGAAGCCGACCGTGCCATGCGGCAGCAGCCGCACGATCGACTTGCCCTCACCGCGCTTCTGCTGGCGCAGCGCCATCAGGAAGCGGCCGACGAAGACGATCGCAACCGCCCAGGCCACTGCGTCCCAGCGCGGATCGAGCACGAGCTGGTTGTCGAGGTTCTGGCGCGTGCCCCAGGCGATGATCGGGATGCACAGGCCGAAGGTGATCAGCGCCGCGAAGGCGGCCTCCTTCAGCGCCCTCGTCATGTCCGCCTGGCGCTTGGCGGGAATCGATGCCTCTCCTGCCATGGGCTCAGACCTTCTCGACTTCCGGCCGGCCGAGAATGCCGGAGGGCATGAACACGAGGACGACCGCGAGGATGCAGAAGGCGGCGACGTCCTTGTAGTCGATGGTGAAATAGGCCGACCACATCACCTCGATCAGGCCGATCAGCAGTCCGCCAAGCACGGCGCCCGGCAGCGAGCCGATGCCGCCGAGGACCGCCGCGGTGAAGGCCTTGACGCCCGGCGTGAAGCCGTCAGCGAAGTTCACGACGCCGTAGAGCACGAGGTACATGACGCCGGCGACCGCCGCGAGCGCCGCGCCCATCACGAAGGTGATCGAGATGGTGCGGTCGACGTCGATGCCGAGGAGCGAGGCCATCTTGCGATCCTGCTCGCAGGCACGCTGGGCCCTGCCGAGCGGGGTCTTCTGCACCAGGTACCAGAAGGCGGCGAGCAGCACGATCGTCGTCACGATGATGACGATCTGCTTGTAGGAGATCGAAACCGGGTAGGTCGCGCTGTCGATCAGCAGGATCGACTTGTTCAGCATCGGCGGGATCGGCTTGTTGCGCGGCCCCTGCACGACCTGGACGAAATTCATCAGGAAGATCGACATGCCGATCGCCGAGATCAGCGGCGCGAGACGGAACGAGCCGCGCAACGGCCGGTAGGCCACCCGCTCGATCGTCCAGTTCCACAGCGAGGTGAAGAACATCGCCAGGATCAGAACGAAGAACAGTGACAGCACGATCAGACCGGCGCCGAGCCAGGCCGAAATCAGCATGAAGAAGATCAGCGCGATGAAGGCCGACAGCATGAACACGTCGCCATGGGCGAAATTCACCATGCCGATGATGCCGAAGACCATCGTGTAACCGATGGCGATGAGGCCGTAGATCGACCCCAGGGTCAGCCCATTGATGAGCTGCTGGACGAATACTTCCATGGAACGACGCCTAACCCCTCGAATCAGTTACCCGTTCTTTTCTGCGTGGCATGACACCGGCGCATGCGGGATGCGATTTCGGCGCAGAGCTACCAACCGTCTGCGCGCTCGACAATCACTCCGCGCCACATTTCTGTCAAAAGCAATCTGCGTGACATTGCATATGCAATAGGCAGCCGATGCTGCGGCCCTGCGCGCATTCGGCGCAAGATGATTGCTCGGCATGCAGTACACGATCCTGCGATATCGGACCCTGGCGTCGCTGATGTCGCACCACCAGGGCGCGAGATACCGGAATGGCGGCTTCGATCGCGTTCAAGGCATGCGCATTTGGCCTCGCGCACGGCGCCGAGCGCTGCCACCATCACCCTCCCGCGAATCCCGCTTCCCAGGTGCGCCATGGTCCTCGCCACCCCTCCTCTCGCCGACGCCGCCTATGACAAGGCGCTTGCCCTGCTCGACCGCGTCCCGCTGATCGACGGCCATAACGACCTGCCCTATGTCGTGCGGCTCGACCGGAGCGCGAAAGGCGATCTCGAGGTCTATGATCTCGGCAAGGTCCATCCCGAGACCGACACCGACATCCCGCGCATGCGCGCCGGCAAGCTCGCCGGCCAGTTCTTCGCGGCTTATGTCCCGCCGAACCATCCCAAGCCCGCCGGCTTCGCGCTGGCGCAGATCGCGCTGATGCGCCGGATCTGGGAGCGTCATGCCGACGTCTTCCGGCCGGGCCTCTCGGCTGACGATGTCGAGACCGCCAAGAAGGAAGGGCGCATCGCGCTGTTCATGACGATCGAGAACGGCTCGGCGCTCGACAACGAGCTCGACGCGCTCGACGCCTATTGGGATCTCGGCGTCCGCCTGATGACGCTCTGCCACAACGACACCCACGACTGGTGCGATTCGGCGACCGATGCGCCGCGTCACAATGGCCTTTCAGCCTTCGGCAAGGAGGTGATCGGCCGGATGAACCGGCTCGGCATGATCGTCGACCTCGCCCATGTCGCGCCCAAGGTGATGCATGACGTGCTCGACATCAGCGAGGCGCCGGTGGTCTGGTCTCACTCCAACGCCTTCTCGCTCTGCGACCATCCGCGCAATGTCCCGGACGACGTGCTCGACCGCATCGCCGGCAAGGACGGGCTGGTGATGGCGACCTTCGTGCCGGATTTCATCAGCCAGGCCTCGCGCGACTGGCACCGGCCGGCAAAAGACCAGTACGGCAAGACGCCGGAGGGGCTCGACTACAAGAAGGCCGAGGCCGAGATCGTCCGCACCACCGGCCCCCGGCCGAAGTCGACGCTGGCGCAGTATTGCGACCATGTCGACTATCTCGCCAAGCGGATCGGCCACGATCATATCGGCATCGGCTCCGACTTCTTCGGCGGCCTTACCCCGGAAGGCATCGAGGACGCCTCGACCTTCCCGGCCGTGATCGCCGAGCTGATCCGCCGCGGCTGGTCGGACGGGAATCTCGCCAAGCTCGCCGGCGGCAACATGCTGCGGGTGATGCGCTCGGTCGCGAGCGTCGCCGCGCGCTGAGTGCGGCTGCGACGGCAAGGCGAAATTGAGGCAAAATTTTAAGGGTGTGATGCCAGAACTGCCGGGCCCGACATTGCGAGCGGGGGCGGAGCGCTAGCGAGTCCCCTGTCCCGCGCCAGAACAGCCCGGACAGCACCCGTGAATCTCTTTCCCGCTTCGATCAGAACCTATCTCGTCGCCACCATGGCATGCCTGTGCGTGCCCGGCCTCGGTGCGCTCGCCTTTCTCGCCGAACAATCCGTCGAGGACGTGCTGACTAGCCGCCGGCTGGTCGAGCTGGTCGCCGCCGACGAGGCCCTCCTCAACGCCGGCAACACGATCCGCTCCAACCGCGGCCAGGCCCAGACTGCGATCCAGGTCGCGGATGACCCGACACCGACGCTGAAGAAGATCGAGCAGGCCAATCGCGACGCGCTCGGCAGCGCCATGGTCCTCCTGCGGGGCACGGACCTCGCCGACCGCAAGGCGCTCGCCGACGCGATCGACCAGAAGGAGAAGGCGACCGCGGCAAAGCTGGCGGACATCTACGCCGAGGCCGGCAAGCCCAAGCCACAGCGCAGCCTCGCCGCCACCATGCCTTGGTACAATGGCGTCGGCGACATCGAGACCGCGATGACCACTGCGTCCGATGCGACCTCGACCGCGGTCCGCATGTCCGATCCGGCGCTCGCCGATCTCCAGAATTTCAAGGCCGCCGGCTGGCGTGTGCGCTCGAGCTACGGCACGCAGTGCTCGGTGCTGCGCCCGGTCTTCGGCAGCAACAAGCCGATGGATGCGGCGCAGCTGCGCCGGCTCGGCGAGATGCGCGGCGCCTCCGACTCGAGCGTCGCCCAGTTGACCCAGCTGGCGGCGCGCCCCGGCGTCAGCCCCGAGCTGGCGCGCAAGGTCGGCGCGATGAACGCCGAGGTCACGGCCGCCAACCGGCTGATGGACGAGCAGATCGGCCGCGTCGGCCAGGGCAGCAGCCCAGTCGTCGGCGCCGAGGAATGGACCAAGCAGTGCAACGGCCCGTTCAATACGATCCTTGCTGCCGTCGGCCAGTCCTTCGACGAGATGGAGAACGTGACACAGGCGACGCTGGCGCGAGCCTGGACCCGACTTGCCGTCACCGGCGGCCTGTTCCTCGCTCTGCTCGCCATCTGCGTCGTGAGCTGGCGCGGCGTGCAGCGCCGCATCACCCGGCCCCTGGTCCAGCTGCAGACCTCGCTCGCCGGCATGCAGGCCGGTGACTTTGCCCAGAAGATCCCGGCTCCGCCCTGCCCCGACGAGATTGGCACGCTGAGCGGCGCGCTGGAGGATTACCGCCAGAACGCGCTTGCACTGGAGACAAACCGGCGCGACCGCGAGGTCGCGATGCTGGCCGATGCCGAACAGGCCGCCAAGGTCCGCACGCTCGTCGGCGAGGTCGCTGGGATCGTCGCGGCGGCCCGCGCCGGCGACTTCTCCGGCCAGGCTGAGGCCGGCGATGTCGACGGCCCGCTGCGCGAACTGGTCGAGGGCGTCAACGAGATCAATGCCGTCGTCGATGCCGCGACCACCGAATTCGCCGATGCGATGCAGTCGCTCGCTGCCGGCGACCTCACCCACCGCGTGACGACCGGCTATCGCGGCCGCTTCGCCGCGCTGCAGGAGGCGATCAACCAGACCGCCGAACGGCTCTCGACGACGATGCGGACGATCCAGGCCAACGCCTCGGATGTCGGCCTCTCGGCCCGCGAGATCTCGACCGGCGCCGACGACCTCTCCAAGCGCACCGAGGAGCAGGCCTCCTCCCTGGAGGAGAGCGCGGCGACGACCGAAGAGCTCGCGGCCTCGGTCAAGGCTTCCGCCCAGGCGTCCCAGCAAGCGGTACGCCAGGCCGGCCAGGCGATGCAGGTTGCGCAGGACGGTGGCACCATCGCCGGCGAGGCGGTCGCGGCCATGGCCAGGATCGAGGACGCCTCGAAGAAGATCTCCGAGATCGTCTCGGTGATCGACGGCATCGCCTTCCAGACCAACCTGCTGGCGCTCAACGCCGCCGTGGAAGCCGCCCGCGCCGGCGATGCCGGCAAGGGCTTCGCCGTCGTCGCCAGCGAAGTCCGCACCCTGGCGCAGCGTTCGGGCGAAGCGGCCAAGGACATTTCGGGGCTGATCTCCTCCTCGAACAGCGAAATCGAGTCCGGCGTGAAGCTGGTCCGTCAGGCCGGCGATGCGCTGACCCGCATCGTCGATGCCTCGCGCGGCGTGCAGACCACCATCTCGGAGGTCGCGACCGCCTCGGCCGAGCAGGCCAACGGCATCGAGGAGATGAGCCAGACCGTCGCCCATATGGATGAGATGACCCAGGCGAACGCAGCGCTCGCCGAGCAAAGCGCCGCCAGCGCCAACGCCCTCGCCGGCAAGATCGCCGAGCTCAACGCCCTGGTCGCCGCCTTCAAGACCGGTGACGAACTGGCGCCGATCGCTCGGGCGCCGGCCACTGCTGCGCCCTATGCTCCCCCGCCTCTGCGTACCTCCGATCTGGCGGCGATCGCCACCGGCCGGGGGGCGGAACCAGAGCGTCTGCGCAAGCTCGCTGCAGCGATCGCGGACCAGCAGAAGGCGGCGCCGCATCAGGCCCCCGCCCGCAAGCGCGCCAATGCCCGCTCGGACGATGCCGGCTGGGAAGAGTTCTAGGACGCATCGATCGTCTCCGACAAAAAAGCGGGCGCGGCTCAAGCCGCGCCCGCTCTGCGTTTAGCGGAACATTAAGCATGATTTGGCAGGCTTTCGCCCGATCTTCGTCGGGCGGGAGGGCCAGGGCGTTGTCTATCGTAGTGTCACGCTCGGCCGCATCGCGCCTGACGATCCAGCTCCGGATCGCGCTGGTCAGCGTCGTCTTCGTTCTCGGTCTCGTCTTGATCGGCGCAGCGTCCTGGACCGGCAGCAGCCGCCTCACCGCGGCCTTCGAGGACCACAAGGCCTATTCCGCGCTGGCCGCCCGCTCGCGCGAGGTGCGCGCCGCGAGCTTCGCCTTGAAGGCGCAGAGCCGCGATGTCCGATTCCGGCAGGAAACGACTGATATCAACGACTTCAAGGCCGGTCTTGAATCACTCAAGCAAGCAGTTGCCCGCCTCGGCGCGGCGAGCGGAGCCGAGCGGGTGCGCGACAGCATCGCCGCGCTCGACGCGCCGCTGAAGGCGATCGAGGCAGACTTCACCGCCATCGGGGCGATGCAGCTCGCCTTGCGCGCGGCTGCGCCGGACGGTCTAGCCGCCAGGCTCGAAGACGCAGCCGAAGCGCTGGAGACCAAGGTCCGCTCCAACAGCATGGGCTCCGACTCGCCCGACCTCGCGCGCCTCCCCGGCATCCTTGCGGCCTTGCGCCGGATCGACGCCGCCTATCGCCTCTCCCTCGACGAGAGCCTGCTCGGCCAATGGGAGGTCGAGCAGGGCCGCTTCGAGCGCGCGCTCGCCCGCCCGGGCGTCCCGGCCGAAACCAAGACCGAGATCGAACCGGCCTTCAAGGCCTATGCCGAGATCGTTCCGGCCTGGAGCAAGGCCGAGAAGGACTTCATGCTCGCCGGCGAGAAGCTCTCGGGCGAGTTCGACCTGATCGCCCCGCCGCTGCGGGAGCTCGAAACCCGGCTCTCGACCGAGGAGGCGCAGGCTGGCGCCCGCCTTGCCGAGGCGCAGAGCTGGACGCAAGGGATCATCTTGGGAACGATCGCGGCCGCGCTCGTGCTCGGCCTGATCGCCGCCTTCATCGTCGGCCGCACTACCGCTTTGCCCTTGCGCCGCCTGCGCGACGCCATGCTGAAGCTCGCTGGCGGCGACTATGAGATTGCCGTCGCCGGCCTGTCTCGTCGCGACGAGATCGGCCAGATGGCGCAGGCCGTGCAGGTCTTCAAGGAAAACGGCCTCGCGGTGCTGAGGCTGGAGGCCGAGACCAGCGAAGGCCGGGCCGAGGCCGAGCGTCAGAACCTCGCCATCGTCAGGCAGCGCGAGGAGGCCGCCGCTATGCAGGGCGCGCGGCTCGCCGAGCAGCGCGAGGTCGTCGCCCTCCTGGCCGAAGCGCTTGCCCGCCTCTCGCAGGGCGACCTCACCGTCCGGATTGAGGATGCGGTCGCACTCGACTACGAGACGCTGAAGCAGGACTTCAACACGGCGATCGAGCGCCTCGCCGCCACCGTCGACGCGATCAAGGCGACCTCCGTCGAGGTCGCGACCGCCGGCCGCGAGATCACCAGCGGCGCCGACGATCTCTCCAAGCGCACCGAGGAACAGGCCTCATCGCTGGAGGAGAGCGCTGCTACCACCGAAGAGCTCGCCGCCTCCGTCAAGGCCGCGGCCGATGCCTCGCGCCAAGCCGCCAGGCTCTCCCAGGAAGCGAGCGGCATCGCCCGCAAGGGCGGCGCCACCGTCGAAGACGCAATCCAGGCAATGACCCGCATCGAGGATGCCTCGAAGAAGATCTCCGACATCACCTCGGTGATCGACGAGATCGCCTTCCAGACAAACCTGCTGGCACTGAACGCTGCGGTCGAGGCGGCCCGCGCCGGCGATGCCGGCAAGGGCTTCGCCGTCGTCGCCTCGGAGGTCCGCACCCTCGCCCAGCGCTCGGCAGAGGCGGCCAAGGGCATCTCGGCGTTGATCAAGGCTTCGAATGCGCTGGTCGGCGATGGCGTCGAATTGGTGCGCTCGGCCGGCGCGGTGCTCGGCCAGATCGTCGAGGCCTCGCAACGCGTCGCGACGACGGTCACCGAGGTCTCCTCGGCCTCGTCCGAGCAGGCCAGCGGCATCGACGAGATGAGCCAGACCATCGCCCATATGGACGAGATGACCCAGCAGAATGCCGCGCTCGCCGAGCAGAGCGCGGCCTCGGCCACGGCGCTGGCCCAGCAGATCGAACGGCTGAACGGCCTGGTCTCGGCGTTCCGGACGGATGACGCCGGGCGCACCGGCCATGCGGCCGACCTCTCCCGCGAGCGCCGCCGCGCCTGATCATCGCTGGGCGGTTGACGGAAGCCGCACAGCCGGCGCATGGCTGCGCCCTCTTTCAGGACGCAGTTTTCATCACATGACCGGTTCCGGCACCGACCGCACCCGCCCGTCCATCGCGGGACAGGCCCCCATCGTCATCCTCGTCGAGCCGCAGCTCGCCGAGAATATCGGCATGTGCGCGCGGGCCATGGCAAATTTCGGCCTGACGGAACTGCGCCTCGTCGCCCCGCGCGATGGCTGGCCGAGCGGCGGCGGCCTGAAGAAGGGCGCGACGGCGGCCGCCTCCGGCGCCACCCATATCCTCGACAATGCCCGGCTCTTCCCCGATGCCGCCGCGGCGATCGCCGATCTCAACCATGTGCTGGCGACGACGGCGCGCGAGCGCGGCCAGATGAAGCGCGTCTTCACCCCGGCCGAGGCGATGCCGGATCTCTCCGAACGCATCACGACGGGCGAGCGTGTCGGCATCCTGTTCGGGCGCGAGCGCATCGGCCTGACCAATGAGGAGATCAGCTTCGCCGACGCGATCCTGACCTTCCCGGTCAACCCCGCCTTCGCCTCGCTCAATTTGGCGCAGGCGGTGCTGCTCTGCGGCTATGAATGGCTGAAGAGCAATGGCGGCGAGCCGGCCTTCCGCGAGAACAACCCCTCCCCGCCGGCGAGCCGCGCCACCGTGCTCTCGATGTTCGACTATCTCGAAGGCGAACTCGATCGCTGCGGCTTCTTCCCGCCCGGCAAGAAGCCGATCATGACCGCCAACCTGCGCGACATCCTGCACCGGCTCGACATGACCGAACAGGAAGCGCGCACCCTGCGCGGCGTCTTCAAGTCGCTGGCCGAGGGGCCGAAGGCCGGCCGCGAGCCGAAGGCCTGAAGGAAACGACATGCCTGCACCGCCGCGTAGTGGCTACAAGCCAGCGGCCATAACGTCATCCATGGTGAACCACACGCCTTCGCCAGCCGGTATCTCGCCATCTATGAGGAATTCGAGGGCGTCGCTAGTTGCCCGCCCTCGAAACTGCGATGATCTGACGGCAACACCGTATTTGCCGTAATTCGGTCCTTTGAAACCACGGCTGACATAGATCGATTTCGGCGCATTGGCTGTATTGGGCGTATTGAGGCCCGTATGCCTGATCGCCTGGTTCGACGCGACCTCCTTATCGGGCGTTCGCCAAACCCACCATTCGTCCTTGTTCGCTGCGATTTGTCTTAGTTGCTGTGCCGTGGCTCTGGATCTGAGCGTGCGGGCGACAGCGCCCTCGGCAACAGCCTCGCCTTCCTGAAGCAACTGCCGGACCGGAGGAGGAGCGTTCTTGCGCGCCATCTGCTTGAACGCATTGCCGAGCATGGACCTTGCAGCCTCAGAGACGGACAATACGAAGATGATGGCCTCTTTCGAAACACGCATCAGGTCTATCAGGTCGATAGACATCTTGTTGATGGCCTGTTTCTTCAACGCATACAAATTCGGTGTCGTCGATGCGTTCATCTTGAGCGGAAACAATCGGCCTTTACTCCCGATACTACCCTGTTTGACATATGACGCCTTCGAATCGAGATCGAGCGTCTCGCTGCTAATGTCATCGATATTCAGAGCAAGGACGACATCGTCGAGGTATTTTACTATGATAAATTTGGACCAGTCACCGTTTTTAGATCGAAAATCCGGGTCGTAATAACCCTGAGTAAAGCTATCGACGAAAACGAGTTGCTTCGCCCCCTGAGAGGTAACCCTGACTTTCATGACGGCAAACGTATTGCCGTTTGAACTCGCTGCGACCTCCGTCTCCCCCGGCTTGAAGCCGATCACTTTGAACGTCACGCGGATGTCGGAAATCCATTCGTTGACCGCAGCTTCATTCTCGATGCCCACGATCATTGGGTCGGCGACGGTCAGCGTAACGTCCCCCCAGCCTGCCACTCCCGCGACCCCGACGAGCGCTCGTCCGCCGTGGTCGATCTCCTGAAGGCTCAAGCGGCCATCATCGCTGAGAATGGCGCCATCACTGCTGGCGAATGACGGCTTTGCGAAGTACTTTGTCGCGTCGCGAGGTCCAACGCTCTCGTTGGCGGCTCGCTTTGCCTCCTTTTGTGCTGAGAGCGGGCCTTCGCCGTAACTCGCCCTGTACCATCCTGTTTGCTTGGCCGGGTTGATGGGAAGATGCCAGCTTTCAGCTGTCTTCGATTCCCATATGATATTGATCAGCTTCGGCGTCTCGGACCAGCGCCCCTTTCCCGACATCTGATTCAACGGGTCGCGCCACGTAACCTTTCTGTCGTCCGTGAAGATGTACTCCCACGTCCAGTTCCGGAACTTCACCATCCAAGTCCCGATAATATCCTGATTGGCCATGGGACGACCTTTCTCGGCGGGAGAAATGAGACATCTGCCATCATCGTTTCGAGAAGGCGTCCTTCATTTGAAGGAACCGGTCGACGTGTCCGGCCTGCAGGTCTCAAGTCGTCTTTGAACAAAGCGCTGCGGACGCCTCCAGCTCAGCCATGCTCGTACCGCCACGTTCGGGACCGGCGCATTTTCATACCCAGCCGCCTCGCGACGCTTCACAGTCTCTTCTTCCGAGCTAAAACAGCCAACGCGCCAACAAAAAAGCCGGCCCGTGAGGGCCGGCTGAAGTCAAGTCTCGAAACTCGAAGCGCTCAGAACTGGTACTTGAGCGTCGCCTTCACCGTGCGGCCGGGCTCGCTGTAATAGTCGCGGGCCTGCGCCAGCACGCCGGTCGGCACGTTGGCCGCATCAAAATACTTGCGGTCGAAGATGTTGTAGAGGCCGATCTGCAGCTCGAGATCCGCCACCTGCGGCAGCGGCCGCCACCAGGCCGTGGCATTGAAGATCGCGTAGCCCGGCGCCTTGAAGCCGGTGGCGACACCAGCGGGGGTCACGCCGACATTGTCGCGCCGTCCGGCGAGCTTGGTCGAAACCTCGGCGCCCCAAACGTCGGTGCCATAGGCGATCGCGACGATGCCCTGCATCGGCGGGATCGAGTTGAGATAGACGTGGTCGCTCGTGTTCTTGCCGCGCGTATAGGCGAAGGAGCCACGCACAAGCCAGTTCGGCGCGAAGGCGTATTGCATGTTCGCCTCGACACCGGAGATCTCGGCGCGCGGGATGTTCCGGTAGCTGGTGATGCCGCCCTGCGGATACAGGCCGCCGACACCCGGGGCCTGAACCTGCAGCTGCTCGATGAAATCGCGATACTTCGTGTAGAAATAGGTGACCGAACCACCGAACTGCTTGTCGCCGAAGCGGAAGCCGACATCGATGCCGTTGCCCTCCTCCGGACGCAGCAGCGGATTGCCGGTGCGAAGATAGGTGCTCGGACCGCCGAAGCGGCCATAGAGCTCGTCGGCCGTCGGCGCCCGGAAGCTCTTGGCCCATTGCGCGAAGACGGTGACGTCCTTCACGACAGGGGCGTTCTTCAGGATGTCGTATTCCAGCCTGATGCGCGGCGACCAGCCGGATTCGCTCGAGGATGGCGGCAGGCCGACCGGACGCGAGCCGCCCAGCGAATAGGCCAGCGTCGGCTGCGGCTTCTCCTCATACCAGTCGAAGCGCACGCCCGGCGTGACACGCAGGCGGTTGTCGAGCAGGCCGATTTCGTCCTGCACGTAGAGACCGACGAGCCGTCCGTCGACCTTGGGCTGGTCGGCCTGGTTGGTGAACAGGTTGTTGCAGGTCGCGAAAGCGCCCGTGAAGCGTCCGGATGCCGGCCGCGGCGGGCAGTTGTCGACACCGGCTGAGTACTGCTTCAGCGTCGACATGCGCAGCTCGGTGCCGAAGGTCAGACGGTGCGAGGCCAGCCCCGTCTGGAAGTTCTTCACGCCATAGGCATTGAAGCCATAGGCGTTTTCCTCGCTCTCGTTGTCGCGGGTATAGGGCCCGACAATGCTGGTGTAGCGCCAGGCATTGACGAGATCGTTGCGCTTCAGCCGTTGCCAGTAGAGGTTGGCATGCGCCTCGTCGAGGAAGCCGCCGGGCTGCTTGTAGTCATAAGTCAGCGAAACGCGGTTACGCTCGACATCCTCGCCCTGCTCGTAAGAACCCGGCCGGAAGTTGCCGGTCAGGGAAACCGTGCTTGTCCTGGTCTGGATGCGGTCGGCGCGCTTGAAAAACTCGCCGGTGATGCCGAAACGATGCGCCTCGCCGACCTGCTGGTAGACCTTGCCGAGGAAGCTGTACTGGTTGAAATCCGCCGGGTTCGGCGCCGTGCGGGTCGCGCCGATCGACTTGAGGCTACCCCGGTTGTCGATCTCGTTGCCGTTGCGGAAGCTGCCCTGCAGCAGGACGGAGGTACCGCCCATGCGCGCCGCCGCTGCCGCGCTGCCGAACCAAGCCTGGTCGGTGCTGTCATAGCCGGTCTTGGCGAGCGCGCCATAAGAGCGGCCATTACGGATCAGATCCTCGGGGTCCAGCGTGCGAACCGCGAGCGCGCCGCCGAGCGCCCCGCCGCCGAGCGTGGCGCCACCGCTGCCGCCGCGCAGCAGGTCGAGCGAAGACAGCGAATCGAAGTCGAAGGCGGTGGTGCCGGCGCGGCCAATTCGAGTGTCGATGATGAATGGCTGCCGGATGCCGTCGACCGTCGTCAGCACGCGCGCGCCATCGAGGCCGCGGATGTTGAGCGATCCGTTCTGGCGATTGAAGGTGATGCCCGCCTCGACCCTGTTCGACAGGTCCGTCAGGTTCTGGACCTGCTCGCGATCGAGTTCCGCGCGTGTGGTGGTCGTGGTCGTCGGCCCCTGCAGCAGCGGAGCCGCCTGCCGCTCGCCTTGAACCGTGATCTGGTCGAGCTGCACCTGGTCGGTGGCGACGGTCGGTGCGGGGGTGCGTTGCTGCTGTGCCAGCGCCGGCGTGACCGCCAGTATCAAGGCCCCAAGCGCTACGCCATGGCGTAGCCCGCTGCAATTCGTCCCCATCGCCCATATCCCGTCGCTGAGAAGCAATTCGCCCTGCCAAAGTGACTTGCCAAGTCGAATTGCTTTTTATAATGCCTGAAAACTAGGCCTTATGCCTTACTTTCATCATCAGCGGTTATTAAAGCTCAATTTAACTGTCAATAGACTCCGAGTTGTGAGATAAATTACTTAATTATTGGAATTTCAAACTAAGCTTTTCATTCGTCTAAACTGATCCGCGAACCACCCGCACCGCAGGTGCGCCCCCAGCCTCGCAAAGCTGTGATGGCCCTGCTCCCGCCGCACTCGCAGTCGTGTATTGCAGCGCGAAAAGCGGCTGGCATCCTGAGCCCGCCGCAGATACGGACCGCTCTTCATGCTCGACCGCCGGAGATGGCTGATGGGATCAGGCGCGCTGGCAGCAAACCTTGCCGGCGACCTTCTCCCCGCGCGCGCCGCCGAGCCCGACGTGATCGTGATCGGCGCCGGCGCCGCCGGCATCGCCGCGGCAAAGCAGCTCCGGGCGGCGGGCCGCTCAGTGATCGTGCTCGAAGCGCGCGGCCGGCTCGGCGGCCGGACCTTCACCGATTCCTCGCTGGGTCCCCCCTATGACGCCGGGGCGATGTTCATCCACTGGGCCGAACGCAATCCCTGGACCGAGATCGCCCGCGAGCTTTCCGTGGCAACTCCGAATGAAAGCTGGGGCAGCAGCTTCCAGCTCTTCCAGAGCGGCAATCCCATGCCCGCCGGCGATCGCGCTCGCCGGCGCGGCGCCTTCGGCGAGATCGACCGCCGGCTCGACAATGCCGATCTCGAGGCACGCGACCTCTCGGTCGCCGAGGTGCTGAGCGATCTCGGTCCCGATCTCGCGCCCGTCGCGGCCTCCGGCATGCTGCTCTCGATCGGCGAGGAATCGGCACGCATCTCGGCGCGGGACTATCAGCGGCTCTGGGCGGGCGAGGACTATGTCGTGCCGAGCGGCTACGGCAATCTCGTCGCCCGCTACGCCGAAGGCCTCGACATCCGCCTGAACCAGCCGGTGACGGCGATCGACTGGAGTGGCTCGCGCGTCGCCGTCACCACCGCCGCGGGAACGTTGAGAGCCCGCGCCTGCATCGTCACCGTGCCGGTCGGCGTGCTGAAGGCCGGCGCGATCCGCTTCACGCCGCAGCTCCCCGCCCGCACTCGCGACGCGCTCGCCGGCATCGGCATGGGCGCGCTCACCAAGATCGCGCTCAAGGTCGATGAACGCTTCGGCATCGCGCCAGGCACGACCTATTTCGAAGCCGGAGCGGCGACGAGGCTGATCAGCTTCGATCTTTTTCCCGGCGATCAGGGCATCGTCATCGGCTATTGCGGCGGCGATTTCGCCCGCGATCTCTCGACCGCCGGACCCGACGTCGCCCGCGAACAGATCGTCGACTTGCTCGCCGCGATGATCGGCGGCGAGTTCCGCAAGGCGGCCGGCCCGGTCTCCTTTCCCGCCTGGTGGACCGACCCGTTCTCGCACGGCTCCTATTCGGTCTGCATGCCGGGCCACGCAGGTGCGCGGGACATCCTCGCCGAGCCGGTCGGCGGCAAGCTCTGGCTCGCCGGCGAGGCCACCGCCGGCGGCGGCGCCATGACTGCCGGCGGCGCGACACTTGCCGGCCGGACGGCCGCTGCAGCCGTGGCTCGGCTCAAAGTCTAGGCACCGGAGGAGCCGAGATCGGCTCAATCCCGCACAAGGCTTGCCCGACCCGCCCAGCCTTTGCCACCATGGCGACGCTGGGGATCGATGCGGAGCCTGATGATGCGCCCGACGCTCATTCTCGCCGGCGTCCTGCTGGCCTCGCCGGCGCTCGCCGCCGGACCCTATGCGAAATTCTCGGTCGGCAACTGGGCCGGCGGCGCCTTCACCAACAACCAGACCGGCGACTTCTCGCATTGCGCCGTCTCGGCCAGCTACAAGAGCGGCGTCACCATGCACGCCTCGCTCAACAGCAGTTATGGCTGGAATCTCGGCTTCTCCAACCGGGCCTGGGGGTTGAAGCCGGGCGACAGCGTGCCAATGGAGCTGGCTTTCGACCGCAACGACATCGTCCGCATCAACGCCAAGGCGGTGCAGCCGCAGCTCGTCGTCGTGACCATGCCGGCGAACTCCAACATCGTCCGCGCTTTCCGCGGCGCCGAGTTCCTCGAAGCCAACATGCTCGGCGCGCGCTACACCTTCCGCCTGACGTCGACCGCCGAGATCATGCCGGCGCTGCTCGACTGCGTGAAGACCAACGCCAATCTCAAGGTCGCCCCCGGCACGCCGGCGCCGGCGCAAGGCGGCGGCACCACCGCCGCCGCCGCGACCGACCCGGCGATCCAGCTCGAGGCGGTGACGCTCGCGACCAATTTCCTGCTCAAGACGCAACTGCCCGAACCGAAGGTGCTGAGCGGCCCGGAAGCGCCGTCCGGCATTGGCAACAACGGCGCCGGATGGCGTGCCAAGGGCGCGACCGGCCTCGTGCGCGTGCTGGCGAATCCGAACCAGAAGGATGTCGACGTCGCCGCCATGGTTTCCGCTGCCGATGCCCGCGGCTGCCAGGGCCGGTTCGCATCCGGCCGGACCACCGACACGGTCGAGGGCGCCAGCGTGCTGCGCGGCTTCTCCTCCTGCGAGAATGGCGGCGATGCCCGCTATTCCGAATTCTATGTGCTGCCGCGCAAGCAGGGCGGCTTCGTGATGTTCTCGGTCGTGACCACGGGAGATGGCTCGCTGCACCAGCAACGCCGCACCGACTTCCAGCGCGCAGCGCTGACCTCGGTGCAGTAACGGCATCCGATGAGGGCTTTCCTCGCCAGCTTCTGGCGCTTCGACGGACGCCTCGCCCGGCTCGGCTATCTCCTGCGATGTGTCGTGGTCATCGTCTTCTTCCTGGCGCTGCTGATCTTGGGCATGGAGATTTTCGGCCTGACGCCGGCCGAGAGCTCCGGCCCGCTCTTCTTCGTCGAGCCGATCCCCAACCTCGTTTTCACACTGCTGTTCTACTGGGCGGTCATCGCACTCTCGGCACAACGCGTGCGGGACATGGGTTTCGCGGTCCTGCCGATCATCGCGGCGCTGATCACGCTCGAAGTGCTCGAGAACTTCGTACTGCCTCGCCTGACCGAATCGCGCCTACCGGAGCCACTTGAGATGATGACCCCGGTCGGCGGCATCCTCTCGATCATCGCCTACCTCTGGCTGCTGGTCTGGCCGAGCGCTAGAGATCCCGCTCCCAGTTCTGCCCGACCAGATCCTTCCCGAACGAGTGATGCTTCTCCTCCGCCACCAGCCTGAAGCCCTCGGCGATGTAGATCGCGCGGGCCGCATGCAGGATGTCGTTGGTCCATAGCACCATGCGGCGATAGCCGGCGGCGCGGGCGAAAGCGATCGCATCCTGCACCAGGCGCTTGCCGAGGCCGAGCCCCTGTGCCCGCGTCTCGACCAGCACGAGCCGAAGCTTGGCCGCCTCGTCGCTCTCGCGCACCACGAAGGCCGAGCCGACCGGCGCGCCATCGAGTTCGGCGATGAAGCAGCGCTCCTGACCCGGCTTGAACTCGCGCAGGAACTTCGCCGCGATCTCGGCGACCAGCGCCTCGAAGCTGATGTCCCAGCCATAGACCTCGGCATAGAGCTTCGCATGGGCCGAGATCACCCAGCCGATGTCACCCGGACGATGCTCGCGGATCGTCACCGCAGGCTGCGGGCTGGCGGCGCCCGACAAGAGCGTCTGCGCGCGATCGAGCGCGGTGACGAGCACCGCCTGCTCGCCCGCTCCGAGACGCGAGAGGATTGCGTCGGCCTGCCGGCGCGAGGCCTCGTCGAGCGGGGCGAAGGCTTCGCGCCCTGCTGGCGTCAGCCTGAGATCATAGGCGCGGCCATCGCCATCCGCCCTCGCCCGCTCCAGCCAGCCCAGGTCGACGAAGCGCTTGAGCAGGCGCGAGAGATAGGCCGGGTCGAGGCCGAGCTCGCGCGCCAGCTCGCTGGCGCGCCAGCCGTCGCGCTGCGCCAGTTCGTAGAGCACGCGCCCTTCGGTCAGGCCGAAGCCGGAGCCGTGCAGATCGCCGCCCAGCGCCCCGATGAAGCGCGTATGGAATCGGCCAAAACGGCGGATCGTTGCAATGGCGGGCGCATCGACGGCGGACATGGCCGAACTCCTCAACTGGTCGCGAGAATCATCAATTAATAGACAGAGTCAACTAAATTATCCCGCCGTCGGACGTCATTGATTCACCCTGCCTTAACCGGGCAGGCGCCCAATCGAGGGCTTGGCGGACACGATGGAATAAGTGCGATGCGGGTCGATCTTCTCGCCGGAGCCGGCTATGCCGCGCCGGTGCTACCCTTGCGAATCCCGACTATCCTCGCCTTCGATTCCGGCCTCGGCGGCTTGACCGTGCTGCGCGAGGTCATGCGCCAGCGCCCGGATGCCGACATCGTCTATGCCGCCGACGATGCCGCCTTCCCCTATGGCCGCCTCGACGAGCAGGCCCTGGTCGCGCGCGTGCTGGAGGTGATGGAGCGCCTCGTCGAGCGCTTTCATCCCGATCTCGTCGTCATCGCCTGCAACACCGCCTCGACCCTGGTTCTGCCGGCACTGCGGGCCCGCTTCGCCATCCCCTTCGTCGGCACCGTGCCCGCGGTGAAGCCCGCAGCCGAGCGCACTCGCAGCGGGCTGATCTCGGTGTTGGCAACGCCAGGCACTGTCGCGCGCGACTACACGCACGATCTGATCGAGCGCTACGCCGCCGGTAGCGAGGTCACCCTGGTCGGGGCGACCCGCCTCGCCGGACTGGCCGAAGCGGCGCTGAAGGGCGAGCCAGTCGACGATGCGCAGATCGCGGCCGAGATCGCGCCCTGCTTCGTCGCCAAAGACGGCCGGCGCACCGACGTGGTGACGTTGGCCTGCACGCATTACCCGCTGCTGCTGCCGCGCCTGCAGCGGCTCGCGCCCTGGCCTGTCGACTGGATCGACCCTGCCCCGGCGATCGCACGGCGCACGGCGCAATTGCTCGGCCCAGCCCTGCCCCGCCTGGAGCCGGCCTCGACCGTCGCCGTCTTCACTGATGGTGCCCGCCTCTCCGGACCCGCACACATCGCGCTCGCCGGCTTTGGCCTGGCGCGGATCGAGACCGAGTCGCTTCCACTCGCACTCCAGCCATAATTTGGAACTGTTCTGATCTGGAGGCGTTACCGACGCCACCACCGTCTCCACATGGGAGGACAGGATGAGAAAGCTGATCTTCGCCATCGCCCTGGCCGGCGGTGCCCTGCTGCTCGGCCCCGGCCTCACCGGCGAAGCCCAGGCCAAGCCGAAGGGCTGGCACGGGCACAAGGGCCATCATTACGGCCATGGCTACGGCCCGCGCCGGCATCATGGCTGGAATCGCGGCCGGCATCTGGGCTGGTACAAGCATCCGCATCATCGCCGCGCCTATTGGCGCTATTGATGCCGGCTCATTGACATCGCCTGCCGTTTCCCTCATAGGCACCTCCGTCGCGCGGCTCCTCACGGGGCCGCGTGGCTTTTTCCGCACCCGTGATCCGCTTCTCTTCGGAGGCCGGATCTGTCGCCCCGGAGACGGGGACAGGAGGGCGCGGTCCTCAACTCGCGAACCATAGAGGACACGCGACATGTCGAAGCGCCATGAGGCGAAGTACAAGATTGACCGCCGTCTCGGTCAGAACATCTGGGGCCGTCCGAAGTCCCCGGTCAACCGCCGCGAATACGGCCCCGGCCAGCACGGCCAGCGCCGCAAGGGCAAGCCGTCCGACTTCGGCACCCAGTTGCGCGCCAAGCAGAAGCTGAAGGGCTATTACGGCTCGATCTCCGAGAAGCAGTTCCGCCGCTACTACGCCGAGGCGATCCGCCTCAAGGGCGACTCGGGCGAGAACCTGGTCGGCCTGCTCGAGCGTCGTCTCGACGCGGTGATCTACCGCGCCAAGTTCGTCCCGACCGTCTTCGCCGCCCGCCAGTTCATCAACCACGGCCACATCACCGTGAACGGCAAGCGCGTCAACATCGCCTCGTACCAGGTCAAGCCGGGCGACGTGATCGCGGTCAAGGAGAGCTCGCGCCAGCTCGCCATCGTCATCGAGTCGGCTTCTCTCGCCGAGCGCGACGTGCCTGACTACATCGACGCCGACCACACCAAGTTCTCGGCCACCTACACTCGCACCCCGACCCTGACGGACGTGCCCTACGCGGTGCAGATGGAGCCGAACCTGGTCATCGAGTTCTACTCGCGCTGATCACGGCCTGCGGGGTGGCTTCCATCCCGCTTCCGGTCTGTTTCAGGAGAGGGCTTCTCGCCCTCTCCTTTTTTATTGCCGATCCTATTGTCTCTGGCTCGCAACCCTGTCCCAGGCCGGGTGACCGGCGGGGTCCTGCGACCAGAAGGCGATATCGTCGAACAGGATCGTCTGGCTGACACCGGGCAAGGCGTCGCGATAGATGCCGAAGCGCGGCTGCGTGTCGATGAACGGCTTGCCGTCCTTCATCGTGCCATAGCGCGGATAGCCGAGCACGCCGCGGAATTCCGGGCAGGCGCGACCGTCGAGCCAGAGCCTGAGGCGGCTCTCGCCGGCCTGCTGGCTCGGCCGGATCATCACGTTGACGCGGTGCCAGCGATCCGGCTCTACCGGCCAGTCGCCGCAGAACTGAGCCTGACCGACGCTGTCCCCTCAGGTCTCGGTCCCCGCCGTCTTGGCCCGGAAGACCGGCTTACCGTTGTCGGAATCGACCTCGATCTTGAACAGCGGGTTGCCGGCGAGAGCCAGCCCGAAAAGGAGTGCCGCAGCGGTCAGGTTGCGGTCCTGCGCGATGGGCTTCATTCCGTCCCCGCCTCTCGAAATGCGAGACGAACGTTACCTTCGTTCTTGCGCCGATCAATCTACGATTGTGCCAGCGCAGCCGCCCACCCGCCGGGATGCCTCCTCATCACCGCCATAGTTCACGGTCAGGCAGGCTGGTCGCAGCCACCTTGGGCTGTGGTGGCAGTCGATCACGGAGAAGCGCCTTGAAACCGACTCTTCCAGTCCTTCTCGCCATACTCCTCGCGCCGACACTGGCCCATGCCGAGGACATCGCCATCGCGGGCATCGGCCAGTCGCGCGACTTCACCTGCAATGGCGAGGATGTCGCGATCTCCGGCCAGGGCCATACGGTCGCGCTCAAGGGCAGCTGCGGCGCGATCGCCGTCCACGGCAGCGGCCACACCGTCACCTTCGAGGAGGCGACCTCGCTCGCGGTGAGCGGCGCGCAGAACAAGGCGAATGGCGGCACCACCGGCAATGTCACGGTCGAGACCGCCGAGAACAGCATCTCGGCCAAGGTCCATGCCGGTGAGACCCCGGCGGAGATCGACGTCTCCGGTGCCGATCACATGATCGAGCTGGAGTTGACCGGACCGGCGAAGATCGAGGTCGGAGGCGCCAAGAACACCCTGAACTGGACGGCCGCAGCCGAGGTCAGGGCGCCGAGCATCTCGACCTCGGGCATCGAGAACCGCATCGTCAAACGCTGAGCGCGGCCCTCGATCCCCCACTGCGTTACGTCAGTTGCAGACGCGCACCGGGCGATAGCCGGCGAAATCGCCCCAGTCGTCATAGACCGCCTGGCGCTCGCGCCAGCAGCGGCGGCGAACCACCACCGGCTCGTCATCCTCGACATAGACCGGAGCCGGCGCGGCATAGGCCCGGCTGCCGGCGCCGGCGGCAAGCGCGCCGCCCAGGATCGCGCCAGCGGCGAGCCCGCCGAAGATCGCCGCCTTGCGGCCATCGCGCGCTTCGGCCGCCGTCGGGGCCGCAACCAGAGTGGTGGCTACCATGCAGCCGGCGATCAACAGACCGCAGATCGATTTTACGTCACGCATGCAAGCGTCTCCGTCCTAGGAAGGTGGGCCCCGCTTCACCCAAGAATAGGTCACGAATACGGCGCTGGCCTTTACAAAGCCTTTACCAAGCCATCCCGCACGCAGGACGCTCAATCGCCCGTGTTTCTTTCCCAGGCTGCATGGGTGACGCTGGCCTATGCGCTCGACCGCCAGCGGGATTCGAACGATTCGCAGAGGAGACGAGACCGCCCTCATCCCTCCACCAAGAGCGTTGATTCAGTGCCTCAGCCGGATACGCCAATACCTTGATCGGACTCGTGAACAGGCCTCTCCGGCAACCAGTCCGCACCGTCCCTGCGGGGCATGACGTCGCGTCGAGACTCAGGTTAGCGTCCTTTTCCCGCCACAGGGATCAAACGTGCCATGAAGACGCTCATCCTCGCAGTCCTCGCCATCGGCCTCGCCGGCCCCGCCTTCGCCCAGAGCCAAAGCTGCAGCGCCCAGGCCACCGAGAAGAAGCTCGCCGGCGCGGCCAAGACCAGCTTCGTCACCAAATGCGAGAAGGACGCCGGCGCGGCCTGCGACAAGCAGGCGGCCGACAAGAAGCTGGCGGGCGCCGCCAAGACCAGCTTCACGACGAAATGCGTCAAGGACGCCGTGGGGACCTGACGAGTCCGAGCAGTCACCCGCCCTCCTCCTTGAGGGTCGGCCAAACGAAAAAGGGCGGCCCTGCCGGACCGCCCTTCTCTCTTTCGGAATCTTGAAATCAGCCGCGGTCGTCGTCGTCCCGATCGCGCCAGCGGCGCGGGCCGCTGTCGTCGTCGCCATAGCGGTCATGGTCGCGATCGCGGCCGTACCATCCGCGCCCGCCATGCATCTCGCGCATGCGCTCGCGGCCTTCCGACATCGCCTGGCGCACGGCCCGGCGCGCCACGGTCTTCTGCTCGTCGCTGAAGGTCGACCAGAGCGGACGAACCGCGTCAGCCATCTCCTTGCTGCGGGTGGCGCGCTCGGCCTGGCGGTTCGCCCTCATGTCGAGCCGTTCCATGATGTCGGCATCGCGATAGAGTTCGCGCTGCTCGCGCATCTTGCCGAAGCGTTCCTGGCGCTCCTGCGCATTGCGCTTGATCAGGGTCTCAAGCCGCTCGAACGCCGGCACCTGCTCGGGCTTCAGCTTGAGATCGGTGCGCAATTGGGCGAGGCGCTCGTTCATCCGGGCGGTGGCCCGTTCGGCCCGGCGCTGGCGCCATTCCTCGCGCCGGTCGGAGCGGTCGCTGCGCTCGGCACGGTCGCCGCGCGGCTCGGCCTGCTGCTGCGCCGGCGGCGTGCTGCCCGGTGCGGGCGGGATCGGCTGCGGCTGCGCGATCGCCAAGGTCGCCGCGACAGCCGCGGCGCTGGAGGCGACGATGAGGGCGATGCGTTTCATGCGAGGTCTCCGGATTATGGTCTCTACAACAACGGGTCGCTTTGCGGGTCTCGAAGCCGGGTCGCGATGTCGCCACGGTGCCTGAGCCGGGCTGACCCGGCCATGGCGCGCGCATGACAAGATCGTAATGTCGGCTCGACGCGCCAGCGAGCGAGAAGTTCCGATCGGGTCGTCGCGTAGTGCCGAATCGGCGCATGATCCAGCGAAGACCCAGGGCTTCCTTCCGATCGGCAGCGAGTTCCACCGTGCGCAATCTCATCACCGATGTTCGTGGCGTTCTCGTGGGCAATGCCGAGGATGCTGTAGCCGCGACCGGCGTCACCGTCGCCCTGTTCGAGCGGCCGAGCATCGCCTCCGTCGCCGTCCTCGGCGGCGCACCGGGCACGCGCGACACCGCGCTGCTCGAACCGGGGATGACGGTCGAGCATGTCGACGGCATCGTCCTCTCCGGGGGCTCGATCTGGGGGCTGTCGGCTGCCGACGGCGCCCTCAGCTGGCTTGCTAGGGAGGGACGAGGCTTCCCGATCGGCGGCTACCGCGTGCCGATCGTGCCGCAGGCGATCCTGTTCGATCTCGCCAATGGCGGCGACAAGCCCTTCGCCCGCGGCGACGGCGAGGCGCCCTATCGCGTGCTCGCCGAGGCGGCGAGCGCCGCAGCCGCGGCAGAGTTCGCGCTCGGCAGCGTCGGCGCCGGTCTTGGCGCGACCACCGCCAATCTCAAGGGCGGGCTCGGCTCGGCCAGCGCGCGGGCCGCGACCGGCCAGGTCGTCGGCGCGCTGGTCGCGGTCAACGCCGTCGGCTTGGCGACGATCGGCGACGGCCAGCATTTCTGGGCGGCACCTTACGAGCAAGGCGGCGAATTCGGCGGCCGCGGCTGGCCAACAACAATCCCTCCGGAAGACCTGGCCTTGCGCTTCAAGGGCGGCCCCGGCGCCAACACCACGATCGCCCTGGTCGCGACCGATGCGGTGCTGACCAAGGCGCAGGCCAAGCGCATGGCGCTCTGCGCCCATGACGGGCTCGCCCGCGCGTTGCGCCCGGTCCATGCCCCGCTCGACGGCGACGTGGTCTTCGCCGCGGCCACCGGCCATAGCGGCGCTCCGTCCGATGCCTATGCCCTGACCGAACTCTGTGCCACCGCCGCCGACGTGCTGGCGCGCGCCGTGGCGCGGGCAGTATACTCGGCCAGCGCCCTGCCCTTTGCGGGCGCCAAGCCGGCCTGGCGCGACAGGTTCGGCGCATAGGCGGTCGGCACGAAGCCACCGCACGCGAGGGAGCGAAGCGATGGCGACCGTCCGCTATTTCGTGACCGACGTCGACGAGGCGGCAAGGTTCTATGTCGATCGGCTCGGCTTTGCGCTGAAGCAGCAATTCGGCCCGGCCATGGCGATCCTCGAACGCGGCGACCTCAAGCTCTGGCTCGCCGGCCCCGGCGCCTCAGCCTCGCGGGCGATGCCGGGCGGCGGCAAGCCGATCCCCGGCGGCTGGAACCGTTTCGTCATCGAGGTCGACAATCTCGCCGAACTCGTCGAGGCCCTGCGCCGCAAGAGCGTGCCCTTCCGCAATGAGATCGTCACCGGGCCAGGCGGCAAGCAGATCCTGTGCGAGGATCCATCGGGCAATGTGATCGAACTGTTCGAGCCGGCCTGAGGGCCTCGCTTTCCCATTCCTCGAATAGAAACGGGAGGGCTTTCACCCTCCCGCCTGTGGTCACCGGTTGTCGGCCTGCGAACGGACGCCGAGACGCCCGAGCCGCGAGATCCGATAAGGGCCGCCCTCGCGCGACTCGATCAGCCGTTTTCGCTTGAGACCGGCGAAGATGGCCAGCGTACAATCGCTCAGGACGAAGCCCTCATGGGTGAAGCAGTCGATGTGATGGATGCGGCCGTCCTCGCCGCGAAGATGGCGGATCTGTCCGCCACGGGCCAGCACGTGCAGCACGCGCTGCTCGCCCCGCGAAATGTTCATGTTGGTAGAGCCTGTGCATGGAACCATGACAAGCGCAGAGATGAAGGCGGGCCTTAGCTCCGCTCTATCACCCGGCGCTGGATCAGGTCTCGCCGCAGCGAAACCTCACCGGGTTCCCACAGTCTCCAACATAAGGCCCTCTTGGACATCGCGCGGACGCCTCGCGTCCGGGGAGGAGGCGTTTAGGCGAGCGCCCAGCTCGCGTCAATGCCGTGCCGCCGCGCGAAGCCGTTTCACGCCCGCCCCCGGATGCGCTATGGACGCGCCATGTCGACCGATGATTTCCTCGCCCGCTTCGGCGCCGCCGGCCAGCACCAGCCCGACCCCGTCGCCGCCGCCCAGCAGGCGATGCGCAACCCGCTGCCCAAGCGCTTCTACGAGAAGGTCGGCGTGCTCGAACGCGACGGACTGTTCCATGTCGCGCTCGACGGCCGCACCGCCCGCACGCCGGCCCGCAAGCACCTCGCCATCGCCTCGCGCCCCGTCGCCGAGGCGATGGCAGCCGAATGGGACGCCCAGACCGCGGAGATCGACCCGTCGCGCATGCCGCTGACCCGTTTGGTCAATTCGGCGCTGGACGGCGTCGCCGATCAGCACGAGGCGGTCCGCGCGGAGATCGTCCGCTATGCCGGCAGCGATGCGCTCTGCTACCGCGCCAGCGAGCCGGAAGCGCTGGTCGAGCGTCAGGATGCGGTCTGGAATCCGCTGATCGCGGCGCTCGAAGAGCGGATCGGTGGCCGCTTCGTCATGGCGCAGGGCGTCATCTTCGCGCAGCAGCCGCAGACGGTGCTCGATGCCGTGGCGAAACGCGTCGCCGCGATCCCCTCCCCGGTCGCGCTCGCCGGTGCCCACAACGTCATGACGCTGACCGGCTCGACCATTGTGATGCTGGCGCTCGCCGAAGGGCTGATCGACGCCGAGGCCGCCTGGGCCGCCGCCCATCTCGACGAGGACTATCAGATCGGGATCTGGGGCCAGGACGAGGAGGCGGCCGAGCGCCGCGTCCTCCGCCGCAAGGAATACGACGCCGCCGTGCTGCTGCTGGTGAAAGGCTAGAGGCGATGATCCCGGGCGCGCCCAAGGCCGACACCCCGGAAGACTATCTCGCCCAACTCGACGGCTGGCGGCTCGCCACTGTCGAGGCCCTGCGCGCCGCGGTGAAGGACGCCGCTCCGCTCGACGAGCGGATCAAGTGGACCCACCTCGTCTATTTCTCGAATGGGCCGGTGCTGCTGATCCGGGCCGAAGCCGAGCGCGTCCTCTTCGGCTTCTGGCGCGGCAAGCGCCTGCGCCATATCGAGCCGCGCCTGAAGCCGGGCGGCAAGTTCGAGCTCGCGACCATGGTCCTGCGCGAGGGCGATGCGGTCGATGCTACCATTGCGACCGAGTTAGTGCACGCCGCGGTCGCGCTCAACCGCGAGATCGGCGATCCCAGCAAGCCGAGCAGTTGATCAGGCTGCCGCCGGCGGCTCGGTCAGCACGCGGTCGACCAGCCCCCATTCCTTGCCTTCTTCCGCGGTCATGAAGCGGTCGCGATCGAGCGTGCGCTCGACCTCCTCCTCGCTGCGCCCGCAATGCTCGGCATAGAGCCGGATCATCCGGCGCTTGGTCTTCTGGATCTCCTCGGCATGGATCAGGATGTCCGAGGCCTGCCCCTGCGCCCCGCCGAGCGGCTGATGGACATGCAGGCTGGCATTGGGCAGCGCCGCGCGCTCGCCCGGCTCGCCCGCCATCAGCAGGAAGGAGCCCATCGAGCGGGCCGTGCCCATGCAGAGCGTGTGCACGGGCGAGCGGATGTATTGCATCGTGTCGTAGATCGCGAGGCCGCTGGTGACCACGCCGCCTGGCGAGTTGATGTAGAAATGCACCGGCCGTTTCGGATTCTCGGCCTCCAGGAACAGCAATTGCGCGCAGACCAGCGCAGCGCTGGCGTCGTTGACCTCCCCGTTCAGGAAGACGATCCGCTCGCGCAGCAGGCGCGAATAGATGTCGAAGGAGCGTTCCCCGCGCGTCGACTGTTCGACGACCATGGGGACGAGCTGCATCGTGCCGTGCATCGACGACCTCCTCAATTCCGGATTGTTGATCGGCTGTTTGCGAGCTTCGCCGTCAGGCAGCGCGCAGCATCAGCGGCTGGTTGCTGTTGGCAGGCGCCGGCGTCTCGATCAGCCTCGCATCGGTCAGGCTATGAATGATCCGCAGCTCCGTCCCGCCCTCGTTCGGCGCGAGCTGGAAGGTCACGACGCTTTCGAGGAAGGGCGGCTCCTCCTCCCTCAGCCGGTAGCGCAGTTCCTCGCCCGGAACGCTGGACAGCGCCTCAACCTCAGCCGGCAGCCAGCGCTCGCGGAAGGCGGGAATGCTGAGCGCCCGCCAGACCTTCTCCGGCGGCGCATCGAGCTGGTATTCGAACACCAGCTGCTTGGTGCGATCCTGCGTGTCGCTCTCGCTCATTGGTCCATGTCCCGCAGCAGATCCTTGAGGGCATCGATGCGCGCCGGCCAATAGGCCCGGTATTTCGCAAGCCATTGCGCGATCAGGGCAAGCCCATCCGGGTCGACCTCGTAATTGACGAAGCGCCCTTGCCGCTCCTCCCGAACCAGCCCGGCGGTCCGCAGCACGGCAAGGTGCTGCGACATCGCCGGCTGGCTGATCGCCATGCCTTCGCGCAAGGCGCTGGCGTTCATGCCTCCGACAGCGAGCTTCTCGAAGATCGCCCTGCGGGTCGGGTCGGCCAGCGCCCTGAAGATGTCCTGCTCCATGGCATATACATAAGCATACACTTATTTCATTCGCAAGCGGCTCCCGAAATCACCTGTCAGCTTACCAGAATGGGATAGAGCGAGGCAGCAAGCAGCAGCGCCATGACGATGTTGAACACGCGCTGGCGGGCCGGATCGGCCAACAGGCCGCGCAACAGCGTGCCGCCGACCGCCCAGACGGCGATGCAGGGTCCGTTGACCAGGGCGTAGACCATCACGACGATCGCGAGGTTGAGGAAATAGCCCTCGGTCGGCGTGTAGGCCGCGACGGCCCCGACCGCCATGATCCAGGCCTTGGGATTGACCCATTGGAAAGCCGCAGCCGCCGGGAAGCTGAGCGGGGGCGCAGCCTCCGCCCCAGGCTCCAACGGCGCCGAGCGCGCGATCTTCCAGGCGAGATAGAGCAGATAGGCGCTGCCGGCGTAGCGCAGGATGTCGTGCAGGACAGGGATGGCGCTGAACAAGCCGCCAAGCCCGAGCCCGACCGCGAGCACGAGCCCGCAGAAGCCGAGATTGATCCCGAACAGCAGCGGCAGGCTGGCGCGGAAGCCATGATTGGCGCCGGAGGCCAGCAGCAGCGTGTTGTTCGGCCCGGGTGTGATCGAAGTCACGAAGGCATAGCCGACAAAGGCAAGGAGGAGTTGCGGCGTCATGTCCGGTCCAGCGTTGGGAAACGTCGCGCCGGTGATTGTGTATGTGACACTTCTTGCATAGGCTGAAAAGTGTCTCGTGACGCAATTTGTAAGGTAGCATGCTCCTCGCTTCACCCTGGCAACCGCGCCTCGCGGGTAGCAGCGGCTCGGCCAGCGAACGGCTGATCGAGGCGCTGGCTCGCGACATTGCCGATGGTTCGCTGCCGCCGGGCGCGCGCCTGCCGGCTCACCGCCCCCTCGCCTGGCAGCTCGACATCGGTATCGGCACGGTGACAAAGGCCTATGCCCAGCTCGAACGCCGCGGCCTCGTCCGCAGCGTGCGCGGCCGCGGCATGTTCGTCGCCGGTCTGTCGCAGGCGGCCAGCCGCACGATCGATCTCAGCATCAACGTGCCGCCGCAGCAGCTCAGCGACCGCCTGCTCGCCGCCAACCTCGGCGATCTCGCAAAGCGGCTCGACGCCGACAGCTTCGGCGCCTATGCCGCGCCAGCCGGCCGGCTCGAGCATCGCGCGCTGCTGGCCCGCTGGCTCGCGCCGACCGGCCTCGCCGCAGCCCCCGAGCAGCTGTTGATCTGCAACGGCGCCCAGCATGCCCTGGCGATCGCATTCGCGATCACCTGCGGCTCGGACACCGAGCTCCTGACCGAGGCGCTGAGCTATCCCGGTGCGATCGCCCTCGCCCGCCGGCGCGGCTTGCGGCTGACCGGGCTCGCCATTGACGATGAAGGCCTCGTCCCGCAGGCGCTAGACCGCGCCTTGCAGCAGGCGGTCGCAGCCGGGCGGCGCGCCGTGCTCTACATCACGCCGACCCTGCACAACCCGACGACGGCGACGATGGGCGAAGCGCGACGCCGCGAGATCGCGAACCTCTGCCGCGCCCATGACGCGGTGATCGTCGAGGACGATATCCACGCTGCCCTGGCTGCGCCGGGCACGATCGCGATCGCCGCGCTCGCGCCGGAGCGGACGCTGCATGTCTCCGGCCTGTCGAAGGTGCTGAGCCCCGGCCTGCGCATCGGCTCGCTGCTGGTCCCCGAGCCCTGGCTGGAGCCTGCCCTCGCCGAGCTCGCCGCCACCTGCACCATGGCGTCGCTTCTCTCCTGCCTGATCATGGAACGCTGGCTCAGCGAGGACACGGCCGCTTCGGTCGCACGCTCGATCCGCGAGGAGGCCAGCCGCCGCGTCACCATGGCGCGCGAGCTCCTGCCGTCCGGGGTCGCCATGAGCTCGGGCAATGGCTTCCATGTCTGGCTGCCGATGGCGCCGGAGCGAGCGAAGGCCCTGCCGGCTCGCGCCGCTGCTTCGGGCATCATCCTGCCGGATCCCGAGATCTTCTTGGCCGGTGCGCAGGAGCCGCCCTTAGGGATGCGGCTCAGCCTCGGCGGTCCGAAGCTCGACAGGCTGCAGGATGCGCTTGTCAGCCTACGCACCTTGCTTCTTGACCCCGGCAGCACTCCGCAGAGCCGAGCGATGCCGTGATCGGCGCGGCAGTGCACAAAACTCCAGCCGCATGCCGCGAAGGCCGCAATGGACTTCGCCCGCAGCGCCGCTTAAGCGGAAACAAGACCTTTAAAGACCGCGCCCGGGAGGCTCTCGATGAAAGACATTCTCGAACAGCTTGAAGACCGGCGCGCGGGCGCGCGTCTGGGCGGCGGCGAGCGGCGCATCACGGCGCAGCACAGCAGAGGC
>NZ_JBNNPK010000011.1:0-198115 GCF_050275675.1 Allobosea sp. NPDC003192 | reverse complement strand
GGCCTGGTCGAGCTGGCCGCGCAGCTTGCGGACCCGGTCCTGCTGGCCCTCACGCTCGGCCGAGCTGACCTTGAGATGCCGGATCGCCGCGAGCGAAAAACCGGTACCCACTTTTTCGCGCCATGCTCTAGACGCGGCCTGAAGATCACTTCTTGTCGGTCGTCGCCTTCTTGAGGGCGGCGCCGAGGATGTCGCCAAGCGAAGCACCCGAGTCGGCCGAGCCGTACTGGGCCATCGCCTCGCGCTCCTCGGCCACTTCCAGGGCCTTGATCGAGACCTGGATCTTGCGGGCCTTCTTGTCGAAGAGGATGACGCGGGCGTCGACCTTCTCGCCGGCCGCGAAACGCTCGGGGCGCTGCTCGGCACGATCACGCGCGATTTCGGCGCGCTTGATGAAGGTGGTCATGTCCGTGCCGGCGATCTTGACGTCGAGACCGCCTTCCTTGACGTCGATGATCTCGCAGGTCACGACCTGGCCCTTCTTGAACTCGCCGGCATCCACGAAGGGATCGCCGCCGAGCTGCTTCAGGCCGAGCGAGATGCGCTCCTTCTCGACGTCGACATCGAGGACGACCGCCTGGAGCATGTCGCCCTTCTTGTACTCCTCGATCACCTGCTCGCCCGGACGGTTCCAGTCCAGGTCCGACAGATGGATCATGCCGTCGATGTCGCCTTCCAGGCCGAGGAACAGACCGAACTCGGTCTTGTTCTTGACCTCGCCCTCGACCACCGAACCGCTCGGGTGCTGCTCGGCGAAGACCTCCCACGGATTGCGGAGGGTCTGCTTGAGGCCGAGCGAGATGCGGCGCTTGACCTGATCGACCTCGAGGATCGCGACGTCGACTTCCTGCGAGGTCGAGACGATCTTGCCGGGGTGGACGTTCTTCTTGGTCCAGGACATCTCGGAGACGTGGATCAGGCCTTCGATGCCCGGCTCCACTTCGACGAACGCGCCGTAGTCCGTGATGTTGGTGACGCGGCCCTTCAGGCGGGTACCGACCGGATAGCGGGCGGCGATGCCATCCCACGGATCGGCCAGCAGCTGCTTGATGCCCAGCGAGATGCGGTGCGTCTCCTGGTTGATCTTGATGATCTTGACCTTGACCGTCTGGCCGATGGTCACGACCTCGGACGGATGGTTGACGCGGCGCCAGGCCATGTCGGTCACGTGCAGCAGGCCGTCAATGCCGCCGAGGTCGACGAACGCACCATACTCGGTGATGTTCTTGACGACGCCGTCGATGACCTGGCCCTCTTCGAGCGAGGCAACGAGCTCGGAACGAGCCTCGGCGCGGGTCTCTTCGAGGACGGTGCGGCGCGAGACGACGATGTTGCCGCGGCGACGATCCATCTTGAGGATCTCGAAGGGCTGCGGCTGACCCATCAGCGGGCCGACGTCGCGGATCGGGCGGATGTCCACCTGCGAACGCGGCAGGAAGGCGACGGCGCCGTCGAGATCGACGGTGTAGCCACCCTTCACCGTGTTGAAGATGTTGCCCATGACCTTCTCGCGGGCCTCGAACGCTTTCTCGAGCTTGACCCAGCTCTCTTCGCGGCGGGCCTTGTCGCGCGAGATGACGGCTTCGCCGAGCGCGTTCTCGATCCGGTCGAGATAGACCTCGACCTCGTCGCCGACCTTGAGCTCCTCATCCCGGCCCGGGCCGGTGAATTCCTTGAGGGCGACGCGACCTTCGGTCTTCAGACCGACGTCGATGATCGCCATGTCCTTCTCAATGGCAACGACCTTGCCCTTGATGACGGTACCTTCGAGGGCCTCGTTCCGGGTGAACGATTCCTCGAGCAGGGCGGCGAAATCCTCGCGACCCGCGCTATAGCTTTCGACAGCTGACATATGTGCTCCTGAACGCCGGCCGCGTATCCCGCGGAGGTCCGGCATGGCGCCGATTGGGTTGGTGTTGCGCTCCGGATCGATCCGCGCGGTGCTCCACTCGTGGAGCGTGCCATCCCGTGGACGGCGGCGCCTGGCCGCAGGGGCCGATCCGCATCCGGCTGACCGTTTTCCAAACACGAAACGGGAGCCGGCCATGTCGGCCGCCCCCGGCTGTGATCGATCACGGCCCTTCGGACGAGGCTGACCTAGCGATTATTGCGCCGCTCCGCAAGCGGATTGCGGCGTGAGGCGCTGGTCGCACATGCGCAGGTCGGCCTTGCGAGCCCTTGGAAGGCTGCCGATCTTTCACGGCGAAGCCCGGCGCCAAACCGGAGCGATGCAAGGGAAAAGCCTGATGTTCCCGCTTTCCATTCTCGACCTCGCCTTCATTGCCGAGGGCTCTACCGCGGCCGACGCCCTCCACAACAGCCGCGACCTCGCCCGCCATGCCGAAAAGCTCGGCTACACCCGCTTCTGGCTGGCCGAGCACCACAACATGACCGGCATCGCCAGCGCCGCGACCTCGGTCGCGATCGGCTATGTCGCCGAAGGCACCAGGACGATCCGCGTCGGCGCCGGCGGGATCATGCTGCCGAACCATTCGCCGATCGTGATCGCCGAACAGTTCGGCACGCTGGAGACGCTCTATCCCGGCCGCATCGACCTCGGGCTCGGGCGCGCGCCCGGCACCGACCAGCGCACCTGGCGGGCGCTGCGGCGCGAGGCCGACGCCTCCGAGCGCTTCCCGCAGGACGTGCTCGAATTGCAGGCGCTGCTCGGGCCATTGCAGCCGGACCAGGTGATCCAGGCGGTACCGGGCACCAACACCAATGTCCCGCTCTGGATTCTCGGCTCCAGCCTGTTCGGCTCGCAGCTCGCCGCCGTGCTCGGGCTACCCTATGCCTTCGCCTCGCATTTCTCGCCGGATGCGCTGATGGATGCGCTCGCCGTCTATCGCGAACGCTTCCAGCCTTCCGCCCAGCTCGACAAGCCCTATGCCATGGTCGGCTGCAACGTCATCGTCGCCGAGACCGACAGCGAGGCGCAGCGCCTCTTCACCTCGGTGCAGCAGCGCTTCACCGACATGCTGCGCAACCGCCGCGGCCTCCTGCCGAAGCCGATCGACGATATCGACACCTACTGGTCCGGTCCGGAGAAGGCGCAGGCGCAGCGCATGCTGGCCTGCTCCTTCGTCGGCTCGCGCGAGAGCGTGCGGGCGCAATTGCAGGCCTTCATCGAGAAGACCAAGGCGGACGAGCTGATCGTCGCCTCGGCGATCTTCGACCATGCCGCCCGCAAGCGCTCCTACGAGCTCCTGGCCGAGATCCAGCCGGCGCTCGGCCTGGCGGCCGTCGCCGCCTGAACACGTAACCGCTCAGGAACGGCGTTCATGTTCGGCTGCGGTGAGATTTCCCCGCAGCCGCACCATCGCCTCGCGTAAGTGGCGCTGCTCCTCGGGAGCCAGGCCCGTCGCACGCTGCATGCTGACCCGGACCGCCCTGCCCCGCTCGCGCAGCGCGCGGCCCTGTGCCGTCAGGTTGAGGCGAACCTGCCGTTCGTCCTGCGGGTCGCGTTGGCGCGTCACTGCGCCCATCGCCTCCAAGCGCTTGAGCAGCGGGGTCAGCGTACTGGAATCGAGGAAGAGCTTGTCGCCGAGCCCACCTACGGTCTGGTCAGCTTCCTCATAGAGAGCGACCAGCGCGATGTACTGCGGATAGGTCAGTCCGAGCTCGTCGAGCAGGGGCTTGTAGACGCGATTGAAGGCGAGATTGGTCGAATAGACCGCAAAGCAGAGGAACTCGTCGAGGCCTGGCAGCCTGTCGAGGCCGGCCTGCTGATCCGCCTGTCCTGAATCGCCCATCACGCACGCCTCCCGGCAAAGGATCGCTCACAGATATTTGACGCACGATTTATTTTCAAGCGATTGATTGACACCTCGCACTCTTTTATTTGTCGAGCGATCTAATCGCTCAGCAATAAACTGATGGAGCAGGCCATGACCTACTCAGGCCCCTCGGCCGCCAAGGCGCTCGCACCGGCTCTGGCCGAAGCTATTCCGGCTCCGCGTCGCCTGCTTCTGGCAGCGATGCTTGCGGCAGCGACGAGCTTCGCCATGGCCTGCAGCGCCTTCACCGGCCCGCGCAGCTACGGCTCCGCCCCGATCCTGTCATCGAACCCGCCGCCACGGCGCGGCGCAGCCCGTTCTTGACGATCGCCTGTCGAGGAGACGCATCCGTGAACTTCGCCCTCGCCTATCTCGCCGGCGTCCTGACCATCGCCAGCCCCTGCATCCTGCCGGTCCTGCCCTTCGTGCTGACCCGCGCCGGCCAGCCTTTCCGGACCGGCACCTTGCCGATGCTGCTCGGCATGGCGCTGGCGTTCGCAGGCGTCGCAAGCCTCGCCGCAGTCGCCGGCAACTGGGCGATCGCGCTCAACAGCCATGGCCGCACCGTCGCGCTCGGCCTCGTCGCCCTGTTCGGGCTGGCCCTGTTGTTCCCGGCGTTGGCGGCACACCTCGCCGCGCCGTTCACCGCGCTCGGCGAGAAGCTGACGCGCGTGGCGGGAGCGGATGGCCGCACCGATCTGCGGCCGGCCTCCTCCGCTTTGCTCGGGGTCGCCACAGGCCTGCTCTGGACGCCCTGCGCCGGGCCGGTGCTGGGACTGATCCTGGCCGGCGCGGCCCTCAGCGGGCCGAGCCTCAACACTGCGCTCCTGCTCTTCGCCTATGCCGCCGGCGCGGCCACCGCGCTCGCCGCCGTGCTGCTGCTGGGCAACCGACTGCTGGCGCGGGCCCGGCATTCCGCCGCCCTGCTCGAACCCGTGAGGCGCGGCCTCGGTGTCGCGGTGATCGCGAGCGCCGTCGCGATCGCCTTCGGCTTCGATACCAGCGTCCTCACCCGCCTGTCGGCACCGACCACCGCCGCCATCGAGCAGCGCCTCCTCGAGATCGCCATGCCAGCCGCGCCAAGCCTCGTCGCCACCGCACAGGCGCAACCGGCCGCCAAGCCCCTCTTCGGCGCCAGGCAATGGCTCGACCGCGAGCCGCTCACCGCCGAAGCTGTGCGCGGCAAGGTCGTGCTGGTGAATTTCTGGACCTATTCCTGCATCAATTGCCTGCGCTCGCTGCCTTACGTCCGGGCCTGGGCCGAGAAATACCGGGACCAAGGCCTCGTCGTGATCGGCGTGCATACGCCGGAATTCGCCTTCGAGAAGGATCCGAACAATGTGCGCAAGGCGGCCGCGGCGCTCGGCGTGAGCTATCCGGTCGTGATCGACAACGACTATGCGGTCTGGCGCGCCTTCAGCAACCGAGCCTGGCCCGCCCGCTACTTCATCGATGCACAGGGCCGCACCCGGCATCACGAATTCGGCGAGGGCGACTACGCCGCCTCCGAAAAGGTGATCCAGTCGCTGCTCGCCGAGGCCGGCGGCAAGGTCGAGTCCGGCATCGCCAAGGTCTCGGGCGAAGGCGCGCAGGGAGCACCCGACTTCGCCAATCTGCGCTCGCCCGAGACCTATCTAGGCCATGCCCGTACGAATGGTTTCGCTTCGCCCGGCGGCATCAGGGCGGATGCACCGGCCAACTACGAAGCCGCCACCTCCCCGCGCCTCAACCAATGGAGCCTGTCGGGCAACTGGACCGTCGCCGGCGAGTTCGCGGCGTCGCAGCAGGCCGGCGGGCGGATCAACCACCGCTTCCATGCCCGCGACCTGCATCTGGTGATGGGCCGCTTGCCCGGCAGCCCGCCGGTCCGCTTCCGCGTCACCATCGACGGCGCGGCGCCCGGCAGCGCCCATGGCGCCGACATCGACGCCGAGGGCTACGGCACGATCGGCGACGAGCGGCTCTACCAGCTGGTCCGCCAGGACGGGCCGGTGAAGCCCCGCAACTTCACCATCGAGCTCCTCGATCCCGGCGCCCGCGCCTACGCCTTCACCTTCGGCTGACCAACGCTATTCGCCAGAAAAGAGCGAGAGGAAACCATGAAGCTCTATCTCAACGAAATCTCGTCCGCGACCGCGCGGGTGCGCATCGCGCTCGCCCTGAAGGGCCTCAAGGTCGAGCAAAAACGCGTCACCATCTTCGGCGACGACGCCACTAGCCGGACACCGGAGTATCGCGCACTCAACCCGCAGGGGCTGGTCCCGGCACTGCTCACCGACAATGGCTGGCTGATCACGCAGTCATTGGCGATCATCGACTATCTCGACCAGATCGCTCCGGAGCCGCCGCTGCTGCCTACGGAACCGGAACAACGGGCCTTCGCGCGCTCGGTCGCGCTCGCCATCGCAGCCGAGATCCACGCGCTGCTGCCGCCGCGCGTCAGCGCCCGCCTCAGGAGCATTCCCGGCGTCGGGCCCGAGGAGGTCGCCAGCTGGAATCGGCACTGGGTCAGCGAAGGGCTCACCGCGGTCGAAGCCCTGATCGCAAGACGACGCACGGGCCGCTTCGTCGTCGGCGGCCGGCCCTCCATCGCCGATATCGTGCTGTTCCCACAGGCCGTCGGAGCTACCCGCGTCGGGCTCGATATCGCGCAATGGCCCAACATCGCCGAGATCGCCGGCCATTGCCGCGCCATTCCGGCCTTCGCCGAGAATGCGCCGGTCTCGCCCAAATAGCGGGTATCAGCCCGCTCTGACCTGCGAGGGCGAACGGCCGAAGCGCTTGCGGAAGCTGCGATTGAAATAGGAGAGGTCGCCGAAGCCGACCTCGAAGGCGACGCCGCTGATCGTGATGGCGTCGTCTTCGGCCGACATCAGTTTGAGCCAGGCGCGCTCCAGTCTTCGCTCCAGCACATAATCCGAGAAGGTGCGTCCTTCCGCGCCGAACGCCTTCTGGATGGCGCGCGGTGTCACGCCATAGAGCCCGGCGATCATGTCGATCGAGAGTTCGCGCCGCTCCAGCCTGGTCTCGATATCGGCCTTGATCGCGGCGAGCCGACCGCCGCGCCGCGGCGTCGCGGTCACCGGCGGAGCGCTGCGATCGGCCAGCATCACGCCGATCAGGTCGTGGACATGGCCGATGGCGAGGTCGCGCAACGGCGCCGAGTTCAGTGGGAACAGGCCGCGCAGCAATAGCGCGCCGTAATGCGCCAGCACCTGCAGGCCGCGATTGCCGCGCGGGACCGCCTGCATCAGTTCGTCTGAGGCGAGTTGCGTCAAGGCCGGCAGGCGCGCTGGATCGAGCGCGATCAGGTCGATGCGGCCGAGTTCGACGAGCGTGAAGCGCGTCTCCTGCGCGAGATCGACAACAGCGGCATCGCGAGCCCGCAGTGAGATACGGCGGCCCGCCTGCTCGATCACGCAGCGGCCATCGGAAGGGCGGACGAGGATATAGCGCGGCTCCTGCCCGCTCTGGCGCGCCGGCCAGATCCACGGCGTCGCCGGAGAAAAGCAGGACATCAGCCCGATATCGGGCCGTGTCGTCAGCATGCTGCGGGCGGCGAAAGGCAAGGCAGCCTCGGCGCGGATGTCATCGCCATCAGGCAAATGTCCGAAAACCTTGTTCGCCATCGCCTGGACTTCCTCGGGCGCAGCCTCGCCCGACACCAGCCAGAACGGCGCGAAGCTCTCGGTCTCGCTGGCCGTGGCGTTCACGGACCGTGGCATCGCGGCCACAGCCGCCTTGTCGCGCATCGGAGTTCGCATTTGTCCCATAGCGCGTTCGCGCAAGTCCAAGATGATGTTCTCGATATAACTTTAGAGATCGTAAGAACACAACGCATAGACCCCCTCTCGCCGTGATGATCAATGAATATAACTAGTTTATTCTAGTTCTAAACTAAGATCGAAACGGCACCACAACTTCAGATCGAGTGATGTCGGGCGATGCTCTCGCATTCTGGCATCGCCCCGAGCCGCCGACGACAGGTGTCTTCATGAGCAAGCGCGCTTCCCTCGCCATCAGCCTGCCGGCTCTGCTTTGCGCCTCGGCCGCAGCGGCGCAGTCGTCACCGTCCCAGCCGAACGTTATCGATCTCGACACGATCACCGTCACGGCGGCGCGCACCGAGCGCAGCACGGCCGAGACGCCGCAATCGATCCAGGTGCTCGACCGGGCGCAGATCGAGGAGCAGCTCAAGTTCAGCCCGAACGCCGCGGTGGCGCTCGGCAAGCTGGTACCGGGCTATTCGATGTCGACGCAGACGGTGTCGAGTGCCTCGGAGAATTATCGCGGCCGCGACCTGCTGGTGCTGATCGACGGCGTGCCGATGAACACGCCGCTGCGGGACGTCTCGCGCATCCTCTCGCTGATCGACCTCAACACGGTCGAGCGCATCGAGGTGGTCGCCGGCGCCTCCAGCCTCTACGGCGCTGGCGCGACCGGCGGCACGGTCAACTTCATCACCAAGACCCCGGCGGATGGCAAGCCGCGGGTGACGGTCAACACCGCCGTACGCGGCTTCACCCAGGCTCTCGGCCGCTCGCTGGCGCCGGAAGCCTCGATCACCGTCTCCGGCAAGATCCCTGACGGATTCGACTATTTGATCTCCGGCAGCGGCCGCGGCGCCGGCCGCACCTATGACGGCAAGGGGCGCGAACTGCCCTCCGACGGCCTGCTCGGCCAGGGCGGCGGCGACCGCTACAAGGCCGGCAATCTCTTGGCCAAGCTCGGCTACAATTTCGACGCCAGCAAGCGCATCGAATTGCAGGGCTCGCTGATCGCCTTCGACCAGGACCCGAAATACCTGACCAACTACGCCGCGCCCTTCGCCCGGCCGGACCGGACGCAACTCTATACCGGCCAGAACGTCATCGAGGACACCAAGTCGGTCTCGCTGCGCTATAGCGACAGCGACTTCGCCCTCGGCAAGCTGAGCGTGCTCGGCTACTACAACGACATCAAGAAGCGCTTCAATTATTCGGTCTTCTCCTACCCCTACAACAGCCAAGTCTACTACTCCTTCAACCCGGCCTCACCGACGAGCCCGGACAACCAGACCACGCTCTATTCGCAGCGCGGCGGCGTGAACCTGACGATCGACACCCCGCTCGACCGCATCCTGCCCGGCGCCAAGTTCACCTGGGGCGGCGACCTCATCCAGGAGAAGACCTGGCAGACCCTGACCAACGGCCAGGACGTGTTCACGCCGCTGAAGCAGGCCACCACGGCCGCCTTCGGCCAATTGCAGATCCCGATCGGCGAACGCATCACCCTGCGCGGCGGCCTGCGCTACGAGTATTTCTCGCTTGATGTCAGCGATTATTTCCGCCCGGCCGCCTATGCGGCGGTCGCTGCGAACAATAGGCAGGGCTTCCAGAGCTTCGTGCTGCCGGCGCTCAACGTCACCGGCGGCAAGTTCGATTACCTCGCCTGGACCGGCAATCTCGGCGCGACGGTCAAGCTCTCCGAGAGCAGCGAGATCTTCGGCGGCTTCTCGCAGGGTTTCGCGCTGCCTGATGTCGGCGCCTTCACCCGGCGGGCCGGCATCTCGACCGCCTTCGCTTGCCCGGTCGCGACCCCGAACTGCCTGCCCGCGAACCGGCGGAGCGTCAGCTACAGCACGATCGCGCCCGAGGCGCAAATCGTGAACAGCTACGAGCTCGGCATCCGCGGCAGCCACGGCATCTTCAAGGGCTCGCTGACCGGCTTCATCAGCACCTCCGGCAAGGGCGTGACCTTCGACCAGGCGAGCAACACGATCTCGCAGCAGAAGGAGCGGATCTGGGGCGTCGAGGCGACCGGAGACGTCGCCGTCACCGAGCAGTTCACGCTGGGCACCGTGCTGGCCTATCGCGAAGGCCGCTACGACACCAATGGCGACCGCAAGCTCGACAGCGCCCTGCCGAACAACCGGATCGGCTCGCCCTATCGCGGCATGCTCTATGGCAGCTATCGCTTCACCAACGGCATGCAGCTGCGCGTCGAGGGCGAGGCCTTCTCCGATCGCGACGTCGCGACCGACCTGCGCGGCACCCGCAACAGGCTGAAGGGCGCGGCAACGATGAACGTCGCCTTCACCGCCCCGGTGCTGGAAGGCGAGGCCTATGTCGCGGTCAACAACCTGTTCGACCGCAATTATCAGAACCCAACCGCGACCTCGGTGCGCAACCTCGCCAATTATGCCTGGGGCCGCACCGTGACGCTCGGCTTCCGCAAGACCTTCTGATGGTCAGCCTCGACAGCGACGCCGACGGCATCGTGACGCTGCGCTTCGCGCCGCCCTATGCCGACAATGACGAGCGCGCCTATCTCGACGCGCTCGCCAAGCTCGGCCGGCGCGAGGAGCCGTTCCTGCTGCTCACCGTGTTCGGCGGTGGCCGCAAGCTCTCGCAGGCGGGCGAGCGCGAGCAGGCGATCTGGTTCAAGCGGACGCGCGCGCAGTTCGGCGCACTCTGCGGCGCCTGCGCGATCGTGCGCCCCGGCGCGACCGAGGCGATGGCCGATGTCTTCCGCCGGCTCTGGCCCTTCCCGATCAGCCTGGAGAGCGACGAGGCCGCAGCCCGCGCCTTCCTGCTGAAGCACCGGAGAGCGGCATGAGCGCGAGCGAAGCGGCGATCGGCACGACACCGGCCAGCAATACGGCGCGCTACCGGCTCTTCGCGGTGCTCGGCGGGCTCTACCTCGCGCAGGCGATCCCGTCCTATCTCTTCGTCGCAGCGCTGCCGCCGATCATGCGCGAGGCCGGCGTCTCGCGCACCGCCATCGGTTACATGAGCATCCTGCTCTTGCCGCTGGTGATCAAATTCGTCTGGGCGCCCTGGATCGACCGGATCAGGCCGTTCGCGCGGGCGCACAGGGCCGGCTGGGTCTTCCTCACCCAGACCGGCACGATCCTGTGCATCCTGGCGTTGATCGCGGTCGGGCCGCTCGACGTTAGCAGGATCATCGCGATCGGCTTTGTCGCCTCTCTGCTGATCTCGACGCAAGACATCGCCACCGACGGCTATGCCGCGAAATACCTGCCGGAGGCCGACCGGGCTATCGGCAATGCCATCCAGGGCGGCTCGATCGCCTTCGGCGTCGTCATCGGCGGCACGCTCGGCCTCGTCCTGCACCATTACATCGGCTGGACCGGCATGCTGGTCACCATCGCCGCGATCTCGCTGCTGCCGCTCGTTGCGGCGGCGATGATGCGCGAGGGCGATCCGACGCCGGCCGAGAAAGCAAAGCGCCCCTCGATCCGTGCCTTCCTGCGCCGGCCGGAGGCGCGCCAGATCCTCTGGATCGCGCTGATCTACCGGGCGAGCGAAGGGCTGGTGAAGGCGATGGAGGGTTCGTACCTCGTCGATGCCGGCGTGCCGCTCAACCAGATCGGCTATCTCTCCGGGATATCGGCGACGACGGCTGGCCTCGCCGGCTCGGCGATCGCTGCCTGGCTGGTCAAGCGGCGGGGCATCGCTTTCGTTCTTGCTTTGCTTGGAGCGGCGCGCACGCTCTGCTTCCTGCTCTTCGCCTGCCATGCGCTGGGGGCCGTCGTCGGCGCCTGGCCGCTCTTCGGCGCGGCCGGCTTCCAGACGCTGATCCGCTATATGGAGATCGTCGCGCTCTATTCGCTGTTCATGGCGGTGACGACCTCGGACCAGCCGGGCACCGACTTCACCATCCTCGCCTGCGCGCAATTGCTGGTCTATCTCGCCGGCTCGATGCTGGCCGGCAAGCTCGCCGATACGCTGGGCTATGGCGTATTGTTTTCGCTAGCCACCGCGATCTCGGCGGTCGCGGTGATCGCCACGATCAGGATGATCGCACGCAGCAGCGTCGGAAAGCCGGCCTGACCGGCGCAAAGCACTCGCTGCAAGCGGCGACAGCTTCCCTAGCGTCGCCCTTCATGCAAGGTTGCCGGCGAGATCGCCTGTGCCGCAAGATCGCCTAAGCCGAAGGAGAACACCATGGGTTGGGTCGTCCTTGGACTGATCGTCGTCGTCGTGGTCTGGCTGATCATGACCTATAACGGCCTCGTCGCGATGCGCCAGCGCGTCAACCAGGCCTTCGCCGACATCGACGTGCAATTGAAGCAGCGCCACGACCTGATCCCGAACTTGGTCGAGACCGTGAAGGGCTATGCCAGCCACGAGAAGGAAACCTTCGACGCGGTGATCAAGGCGCGCAACCAGGCGCAGGCTGCCGCCGGACCGCACGACCAGGCCGTGGCCGAGCAGCAGCTCACCGGCGCGGTCGGCCGCCTGCTGGCGCTGGGCGAGGCCTATCCGGACCTGAAGGCGAGCGCAAACTTCCAGCAGCTCCAGCAGGACCTCGGCAATGTCGAGGACAAGCTGGCGGCGGCGCGGCGCTTCTTCAACAATGCGGTCAGCGAGTTCAACGCCGCGATACAGGCTTTCCCGGCCGTGTTCTTCGCGCCGCAAATGGGCTTCAGCCCGCGCGAGTTCTTCGACGTCGGCGAGGAGACGCGCAAGCAGATCGAAGTCGCGCCGACCGTGAAGTTCTGAGCGCCTCGCAAGGCGTCATAGCGGAGCTGCGGCGATGCCGGGGGAAGCCTTCGGGCTCTACACCCATCAGCGCAACAACCGGACCCGGTCGATCGCCCTGATCATCGGGCTCTTCCTGATGGTCTATCTCACCGTCTGGGGCGTGATGCTGGTCGGCTACGGCTATGTCGGCGTGCCGCGCGGGCGCACGGTGATGAGCTTCGTCAACCAGCGCTTCTGGTCGTGGCTGCCCTTCATCACGCTCGCCACCGGCGCCTGGGTCTTCATCGGCTTCAGGATCAATGTGAAGCTGATCGAGGCGGTCTCGGGCGCCGAGGGCGTGACGCGCGAGGCTCAGCCCAAGCTCTACCGGATGCTGGAGAATCTCTGCATCTCGCGCGGCATGGTGACGCCGAAGCTCGCCATCATCCAGAGCGACGCGCTCAACGCTTTCGCCAGCGGCGTCAACGACAAGCAGTTCACGGTGACATTGACCACCGGGCTGATCGAGCAGCTCAACGATGCCGAGATCGAGGCTGTCATCGCGCATGAGCTGACCCATATCCGCAATGGCGACGTCCGGCTGATGGTGATCGCGGTGGTGATCGCCGGCATCATCTCCTTCGTCGGCGAGGTGCTGTTCCGCAATCTCGGCCGAGTGCGGATTTCCTCGGACGGCGACAAGAAGGGCAGTGGTTTTGCGATCATCCTCGGCTTTGCGGTGATCGCCGTCGCCTGGCTGCTTGCCGTGCTGATCCGGCTGTCGCTGTCGCGGGCGAGAGAATACCTCGCCGATGCCGGGGCGGTGGAGCTGACCAAGAACCCGGACGCAATGATCTCGGCGCTGCTGAAGATCTCGGGACGAGCCGATATCGACGATGTTCCGTCCGGCGTGATGGACATGTGCTTCGAGAACGACCCCGACGATTTTGCCGACCTGTTCTCGACCCACCCTTCCGTCACCAAGCGGGTGCAAGCGCTGGTGCAAACCGCCGGCGGGCGCCTGCCGCCGGAAGCGCCGCCCGGCCCGCCGAAGATCACCGAGCGCCAGCCCCTGCCCGAGATCGCCCAGACCTCTGCGACGCATGGGCCGTGGTCGCGCCCGGCTCCACCGACAGGTGGCTAGCGCCCGTCCTTTGCCCAGGCGAGCGCTTCCTCGAGCCGGTCGTCGCCCCAGAACAATTCGCCATCGCCGGTAACGAAGGTCGGCGCGCCGAAGATGCCGAGCGATTTGGCGAGCTCGGTCTCCGCCTTCAGCCGGCCCTTGACCTCCTCGCTACGCGAGGCGGGAAAGACGCTGACCGGATCGGCCCCGGCTTCGCGCAGGGCCGCGTTCAGCACGGCCTCCTCTGCGATGTTGCGCCCCTCGCAGAACTGCGCGCGGAACAGCGCCCTTGAAAAAGCCGGCAGCCAGCCAGCCTCGCGCCCCGTGAGCGCGAGCCGCGCCGCGACGAGGGAGTTCTGCGGGAAGGTCTCGGGACGCGTGATGGTGAGCCCGTTGCGGGCGGCGCGGCGCGCCACGTCGCGCCACATATAGCGGCCCTTGTTCGGATAGAGGTTGAATGGCGAACTGGTCCAGCCCTGAGCGGCGAAGATCGGCCCGAGGAGGAACGGCCGCCAACGCAGCTCGACACCAGCCGCCTCGGCGAGTCCTTCGATCCGCAGGGCGCTTAGGCAGGAATAGGTCGATGCGAACTCGTACCAGAAATCCAGGACAGGACGATTCGGCATCAAACCTCCACGCGGGAGCAGCTTAGAAAACTGGATCGACTCTCCGCCCCCGCGAATCGACCCGTAAGCCGGAAGCCGCAAAAGCACGTTCGACGGCAACCCATCACATGACGACGAACAATCGATCAGAAGGTTCCGATTGCGTCGCCCCTAGCCCTGCGATAGTGCCCGGTTACGTCCGAAATGCGGCCGGCTAAGCCGCATTCTCTACATCCGGCGCGAGCCCTCGTGCCGCCATTGCAGGAAGACCAGTCCATGGCCGACAAGCGCGTGAACAAGGTCGTGCTCGCCTATTCCGGCGGGCTCGACACCTCGATCATCCTGAAGTGGCTGCAGACCACCTATAATTGCGAGGTCGTGACCTTCACCGCCGATCTCGGCCAGGGCGAGGAACTGGAGCCGGCCCGCCAGAAGGCGCTGCTGCTCGGCATCAAGCCGGAGAACATCCATATCGAAGACCTGCGCGAAGAATTCGTTCGCGACTATGTCTTCCCGATGTTCCGGGCCAATGCCGCCTATGAAGGCGTCTATCTGCTGGGAACCTCGATCGCCCGCCCGCTGATCGGCAAGAAGCTGATCGAGATCGCCGAGCGCGTCGGCGCCGACGCGATCTCCCATGGCGCCACCGGCAAGGGCAACGACCAGGTCCGCTTCGAACTGACCGCCTACGCGCTGAAGCCCGACGTCCAGGTGATCGCCCCCTGGCGCGAATGGGACCTGCGCTCGCGCGAGCAGCTGATCGCCTTCGCCGAGCAGCACCAGATCCCGATCGCCAAGGACAAGCGCGGCGAGGCGCCGTTCTCGGTCGACGCCAACCTGCTGCACGCCTCCTCGGAAGGGAAGGTGCTGGAGGACCCGGCCCAGGAAGTGCCCGATTATGTCTATTCGCGCACGATCTCGCCCGAGGAAGCGCCGGACAAGCCGACTGTGATCTCGATCGACTTCGCCAAGGGCGATGCGGTGGCGATCGACGGCGTGCAGCTCTCGCCCGCCAAGCTCCTCGCCAAGCTCAACGAGCTCGGCCGCGACAACGGCATCGGCCGGCTCGACCTGGTCGAGAACCGCTTCGTCGGCATGAAGAGCCGCGGCATGTACGAGACCCCCGGCGGCACGATCCTGGCCGTGGCGCACCGTGCCATCGAGTCGATCACGCTCGACCGCGGCGCCGCCCATCTCAAGGACCAGCTCATGCCGCAATATGCCGAGTTGATCTATAACGGCTTCTGGTTCTCGCCGGAGCGCGAGATGCTGCAGGCGCTGATCGACAAGAGCCAGGAGTTCGTCGCCGGTCAGGTACGGCTCAAGCTCTACAAGGGCGGCGTCCACGTCATCGGCCGCTCCAGCCCCTATTCGCTCTACGACCAGGACCTCGTCACCTTCGAAGAAGGCGCCGTCGCCTATGATCACCGTGACGCCGCCGGCTTCATCAAGCTCAACGCGCTGCGCCTGCGCACGCTCGGCCAGCGCAAGAAGAAGCTGGGTCTCTGATATCACCCGATAGAATAAGATCGCTGGTCATCCCGGACGGAGCGAAACGAAGATGCGGAATCCATGCCCGAGCCTTTCCGATAGAGGTTCAGGAATGGATCCCGGGTCTCCCTTCGGTCGCCCGGGATGAGCAGCGCTTTTTCATGACCGGAGAAACCGCGGCGCCAGCAATCAGATCTCGATCTCGACGCCGACCTCCACCACCTGCTTGGCTGGGATGTGGAAATGCGCAGCCGAACGTTCGGCATTGCGCTGCATGAAGGCGAAGAGCGCTTCGCGCCACATCGCCATCCCGGCGATCTCCTCGCGGGGAATGACGGTCTCGCGACCGATATAGTAGGACATTCCGTCGAGATCGACGCCGGGCAGAAGGCCGCGTTCGACGCCGCAGCGCAAGCCATCAGGGATGCGCGGCGTCTCCATGAAGCCGAAATGGATGATCACGCGCGTGACGCTGGGCGCGAGCTCGACCAGCTCGATCCGGCTTTCATCCGAGACGCGCGGGATTTCCTCGAGCTTTCCGGTCACGAGCAGAACGCGCTCGTGCAGAGCGTGGTTGTGACGGACGAAATGCGTCAGCGAGAGCGGCAGCCCGCGCGCCGCCGAGGCCAGGAAGGCAGCGGTCCCCGGCAGGCGCAGCGGCGGATTCGTCGCCAGCATGTCGAGGAACGCCTTCTCCGGCTCCCGCTGGCGCGCTCGCGCGGCTTCGACCAGAGCAAGGCCGCGCCGCCAGGTCAGCATGATCACGGTCAGCGCCAGCGCCAGAACCAGCGGATACCAGCCGCCCTCGTGCAGCTTCGGCAGGTTCGCCGAGAAGAAGACGAGATCGATCAGAAGGAAGAAGCCATTGACCGCCACGACGAGGATCGGATTGTAACCCCATTTCAGCGCGATCAGCGCCGCCAGCCCGGTGGTGATGGCCATCAACAGCGAGACAGCGATGCCGTAGGCGCCGGCCAGCGCATCGGATGAGCGGAAGGTGAAGACCGAGGTCAGGGTCGCGAGGCAGATCAGCCAGTTGACGATCGGGATGTAGATCTGGCCCTTCTGGTCATCGGCCGTGTGCTGGATATGGACGGCCGGGAACAGGCCGAGCTGCACCGCCTGCCGGGTCAGCGAGAAGGCGCCGGTGATCACCGCCTGCGAGGCGATAACGGCAGCCGCCGTCGCGAAGAAGACCATCGGATAATGCGCCCAGTCCGGGGCGAGCTGATAGAATGGGTTCTCGAGCGCCTCGGGATGCGTCAGCAGCAGGCCGCCCTGGCCAAAATAGTTGAGCATCAGCGCGGGAAGCACTACCGTCAGCCAGGCGATGCGGATCGGCAGCGGGCCGAAATGCCCCATATCCGCATACATCGCCTCGCCGCCGGTCACGGCCAGGAAAGTTGCGCCGAGAACAGCGAATCCGACCACCGGCGCGGTATGGGTGATGAAGTAGAGCGCGTTGAACGGGCTGATGGCGGACAGGATCTCCGGCGCCATCAGGATGCCCCGGATGCCGAGCAGCGCGAGCGAGACGAACCACAGGAGCATGATCGGCCCGAACAGCTTGCCGATGAAGCCCGTACCCTTGCTCTGCACGAGGAAGACGCCGATCAGGATCGCAGCGGTCAACGGCACGATCGCCGGCGCCAGGAACGGCGCGTCGACCTTGAGGCCCTCGATCGCGCTCAGCACCGAGATCGCCGGCGTGATCGCGCCATCCCCGTAGAGCAGCGCGGCGCCGACGAGCCCGATGACGAGCACATAGGCGCGCGGCGTACCGGGCTTGGCGTGGCGGGCCTTGAGTAGGGCGAGCATCGCCATGATGCCGCCCTCACCGCGATTGTCGGCCCTGAGGATCAGGACGGCATATTTTATCGCGATGATCAGGATCAGCGCCCACAGGATCATCGAGACGCAACCGACCACAGCCCCGGGCTGCAGGCTCCCTCCGGCGCTCGCGGCGCGAGCCGCCTCCTTCAGCGCATAGAGCGGGCTGGTGCCGATATCGCCATAGACGACGCCCAAGGCGCCGAGCGACAAGGCCGGAATGGAGCCATGATGCTCGCCATGGGACGGCGAGCTGCCCTGTGACAGAACCCCCTGGGTCATGCGCCGTCCTCCCCTTGTCTTGGGAGTAGGGCACGCAGCGGCAACGACAGCAAGGCTGAAGCAGCGGGATTACGCTGCGGAGCAACTGCTCCGAAAGGCAGGCCAACGGGAAGAACTCGCCGGCCTCTTGTCGTGGCGTCTTACTTCGCGAACTTGCCGAAGGCGAAGAACTGGGTCTCGCCAGAGGAGTCGTCGACGCCGTCATTGTCGGTGACGACGAAGAGATCGCCGGCCCTGTCGACCGCCATGCCCTCGACCTTGTCGAGCCCGTAGCCGCCGAGCTTCATCAGCTCCGGCGTCAGGTCGCGCAGCAGCGTCTTCTCGACCGTCGGAATCTCGGAGGAGCCGAACGGCGCCGGCTTCAGGCCCTTCACCGAGAAGGTTGCCAGCGTCTTCACCGCCTTGGCGCCGAACTGGTTGTCGCGCTCGATCACCGCGAAGGTCTCGTCGCCGAGCCAGGTCAGCTCGGAGAGGCCCATCCAGGCGTCGGCGGCCGGAGCCGACAGCGGGTAGTAGAGGATGCCCCAGCTCTTGGTGAAAGGCTTGTAGGAGAGGATCTTGACCTTGCCCTCGGGGTCGTCCTTCCACTCGCGCTGGACGGCGATCCAGACCGTCTCGTCCTGGCCCGAACCGGTGACGGCGACGCCCTCATAGCCCTGATTGGTCGCCTTGGCCGCGAACTCCTCCGGCAGGGCGATCTCCTCCTCGATCTCGCCCTTGGCCGAGGCGCGCAGCAGGAGGTTCTGCGTCGGCTTCTCCTTGCGTTCCGCGGCGCCTTCCGAGGCCAGCCAGAAACCGCCGCCCGGACGTGTCGCGATCCCCTCGAGATCATAGGAAGCGGGCTTGCCGTCCTTGGTCACGGTGATGGCGCCAACGATCGTCGCGGGTTTCTTCGTCGCGTCGATCTCGAGGATGCGCGAAGGTGTATAGGCGCTGTCGGTGACGCTGAAGAGCCGGCCCGGCAGTTCGGGATGGGCAGCGAGGCCCGAGAGCGCGCCCCAGCCGAGCGGAGCGCCGTCGACATCGGCCGAGACGAGGGTCGGGTAGGTGGCCGGACCCTCGCTGCGCTCATAGATCGTCACGGCCGAGCGCGCGCCACCCTTTTCCCCGAGATCGGCCTCGGAGGCAGAGACGAAGAGATTGCGCCGCGGGATGGCGAGCAGGCCTTCAGGCGCAATGCCGCCGGGCAGCGCCTGCAGGAAGCGCGGGGCCTTGCCCGGCCCCTCATCCTTGAAGACGAGCACGAGCGAGGCGCGCTCCAGCCCGACGAAGAACAGGCGCTCGCCATTGTAGGTGCCGACCTCGATGCCCTCCGGCTCGCTACCCTTGGCAGCCGAGCGGCGCTCGGGATAGTGGCCGAGGCGGATGGCGATATGGTCGACCATGTTGCCGGAATCGAATTCGACCGTGCCGTCCTTGCGGAAGATGGTGAAGCCGCGCGAGCCGCCCTTCCAGTCGCCCTCATTGGCGGTGACGAAGCGGTCATTGTCGAGCCAGCGCACGGCATCGGGCTCGCGGCGGACGCCCTTCAGCTCCTCGACCGGCTTGATCTGGCCGTCGCGGGTCTTGTCGATGTTCTTGAGGTCGACGGCACCCGCGGGGAAATGCGCGACGAGCTTGCCGGTCTTCGTATCGACCACGGCGATGTGGTTGTTCTCCTGCAGCGTCACCACGGCGAGGCCATCCTGGTTGACGTCGACGAATTCCGGCTCCGGATCGGTCGGCTCGACCGCGGCAATGCCGGTGAGCTCGACGATCTGCTTCGAGCCGCAATCGGCCTCACCGTCCTTGATGCCGATCAGCGTGAGATTGCCGCCGGGAAGCTGCGGCAAGTCGCCCTTGTTCAGTTTCTCGTCGCGTTCGTTCTCGATGACGATGGCGAGCTTGCCCTTGTCCTTGGTCAGGGTGATCGAATCCGGCTGCCCGCCGAGTTCGCATTTCGCCACGACCTGCCTGGTCTTGAGGTCGATGGTGGCGAGGTGGCCGGCCGGCTCCTTGAAGTTGTCGCCCGAGGTGACGACGACGGCGAAGGCGCGCTCGCCGAGAATGACGACCGAGGTCGGCTCGCCGCCGACCGGAATGAAGCCACCGGGCTTGGGCGCGTTGGCCGTGGTGATGTCGACGAGCCCGACCGCCTTCTGCTCGGCGTCGGTATAGGCGAGCAGGGTTCCGGCTTCGTTGGCCGTGATGATCTCGGACACCGTCTTCTTTTTCGTGTCGCGATCGGCCGGCAGATTCAGGGGCACCTGGAAGGTGGCGATGCGGTTGAAGTTCGGCTCGGCCAGGGCGGTGCCGGCGAGCAGGAAGGTCGCGAGGGCGGCGAGGGCGAAGGGCTTGCGCATGAGAGGATCCTGTCCCGCATCTGGCATCGAGCGGCAGGTCCTCCGGCTAGTCAGGACATACGACAGTTGCGTGACAAGCCGTCGCAAACGAAGGCCGCCGCGGAGCCATCCGCAGCGGCCTTGCAAGATATTCGAGCAGGTCAGCGCAGCGCAGCCTCGGCACCGGCTGCTTCCGCGACCGACTTCTTCAGGCCGATCACTTCGAGCTCGGTGACAACCGCGACCGCCGCGGCCTGGGTCAGCACGAAGGCAATGCCGAGCGTGGTCGGCGCGAACCAGCCGGCGACCAGGATCAGGACGCTGTCGACGACCCAGAGGATGTTGATGCCGATCACCGCGTAGACGGCGAGCCGCGGCAAGCGCACCCGGCTGGCGAAGAAGGCGAGCGCAGCGGCACAGGGCAACAGCAAAAGGCCGGCGCCGCGCAGGAATTCCTGGGGGAAGCCGAGCAGGCCGGAGAGCGCGCCGGCTCCAGTGCTGAGCAGCAGGCCGGTGGCGGCACAGGCGGCGGCGTCGAGAGCGAGGGCGTTGCGCAGGAAACGCGAGGACTGGATAAAGGCCATGGTCGTTCTCCGGTTCGGGCCCGCTTGACCGGCGGGCCGTTGCTGATGGAGCTCATGCTGACGAAGCCAAGGCGGCCGGTCGATTAAGCCAGAGGTAATTGGATGGCGGCTCGGCTGCGGCTAGCTTGCCTGCCATGAACAAGCATTCGCAGCCCGCGATCGGGCATCTCATCCGCGACTGGCGCCAGCTGCGCCGTCTCAGCCAGCTCGACCTCGCGCTCGAAGCCGAGATCTCGCAGAAGCATCTCAGCTTCGTCGAGAGCGGTCGCTCGGTCCCGAGCCGCGACATGGTCCTGCTGCTCTCCGAGCATCTCGGCGTGCCATTGCGCGAGCGCAACGCGCTCCTGCTCGCCGCAGGCTACGCGCCGGTCTATCTCGAACGCTCGCTGGAAGATCCCGGCCTGCAGGCGGCCCGCAGCGCGATCGACCTGCTGCTCAAGGGGCACGAGCCCTACCCGGCCGTCGCCGTCGACCGGCACTGGACCCTGCTCGCCGCGAACGCGATGATCGCGCCGATGCTCGCGGTCGTCGAGGACGCCGACCTGCTGCGTCCTCCTGTCAACGTGCTCCGGCTCAGCCTGCACCCGCGCGGGCTCGCTCCGGCGATCCTCAACCTCGTGGAGTGGCGCGGCCATCTGATCGCAAGGCTGCGCCAACAGATCCGCGCCACCGCCGATCCGCTGCTCGCCGAACTCCTGACCGAGTTGCTGAGCTATCCGGTCCCGGCTGCGCCGACCGTAGAAGGCAAACCGCAGGAGGAAACGGAGCCGCCGATCGTGCTGCCCTTGCACTTGCGGCTGGGCGAGACCCTGCTCTCGCTGATCTCGACCACGACGGTGTTCGGCACGCCTGTCGACGTCACCTTGTCTGAACTGGCGCTGGAGACCTTCTTCCCGGCCGACGAGGCGACGGGACAGACACTGCGGGCGATCGCAGCCGATGTGTCGAAAGGTGCGGGAACCTGACTTGCCCGGCGACGTTGTCCTCCCGACCGGGCGCTGCGGCGCCCTCCCCGATCCAAGAGGAATACGTCCATGGGCAGCACGACCGACAAGATCAAGGGCCTGGCCAACGAAGCCGCCGGTAACGTCAAGCAGGCCGCCGGCAAGGCGCTGAACAAGCCCGGGCTGCAGGCCGAAGGCATCGCGCAGGAGCGCAAGGGCGAAGCCCAGCAGGCGGTCGGCAAGGCCAAGGACGCCGTCAAGAAAGTGATCGACAAGGCCTGACCCGCAAGGTCGGTCCCGATCAAAAAACGGGCGCCGCGAGGCGCCCGTTTCTCGTTTCAGGCGGAACCCCCGAGCCCGCCGAGGAAGTCCTTGACCCGGCCGAAGAAGCCTGCGGTCTCCGGATGGGTCGCGCCCGAGCTCTCGCGCTCGAATTCCATCAGAAGCTCGCGCTGGCGGGCGGTGAGCTTCTGCGGCGTCTCGACCAGGACCTGGATGTAGAGATCGCCCATCTCGCGCGAGCGCAGCACGCTCATGCCCTTGGCCTTGAGGCGGAACTGCTTGCCGGTCTGGGTGCCCTCGGGGATTTTCACCCGGGCCTTGTCGCCGTTCAGCGTCGGCACCTCGATCTCGCCGCCGAGCGCCGCCGAGGTCAGGCCGATCGGCACGCGGCAGAACAGATCGGCGCCATCACGCTGGAAGATGGCGTGCGGCTTGATCGAGAGGAAGATGTAGAGATCGCCCGCCGGGCCGCCACGCAGGCCGGCCTCGCCCTCGCCAGCGAGGCGGATGCGGGTGCCGTCCTCGACGCCAGCCGGGATGTTGACCGAGAGCGTGCGCTCACGGGTGACACGGCCGGCGCCCTGGCAACCCGTACAGGGATCGTCGATGATCTCGCCACGACCGCCGCAGGTCGGGCATGTCCGCTCGACCGAGAAGAAACCCTGGCTGGCGCGAACGCGGCCATGGCCGCCGCAGGTCGGGCATTGGCGCGACTTCGAGCCCGTCTTGGCGCCAGTGCCCGAGCAGACCTCGCAGGTCACCGAAGTCGGGACGCGAATCGTCTCGTTTTTGCCGGCATAGGCCTCCTCGAGGCCGATCTCGAGATTATAGCGCAGGTCGGCGCCGCGCTCGCGCGAATTGGCGCCGCGCGGGCCGCCGCGGCCGCGCCCCTCGCCGAAGAAGGATTCGAAGATGTCGGACATGAAGTCCGACATGTCGGCCGGCCCGCCGCCGCCACCGCCGTTCTCGAAGGCCTGGTGGCCATAGCGGTCATAGGCCGCGCGCTTCTGGCCGTCGGAGAGGATCTGATAGGCCTCGTTGATTTCCTTGAACTTGATCTCGGCCTGCTTGTCGCCCGGGTTCTTGTCCGGGTGATGCTGCATGGCGAGCTTGCGGAAGGAGCCCTTGAGCTCGACCTCCGTCACAGTCCGGGAGACCCCGAGGATCTCGTAATAGTCGCGCTTCGACATTCAACCAGCTGCCCCTGCGCCGTCCCACGCATCCTGCGAGAAGCGGCGAGTCATGTCCTGCCGACGCCATCGCCTTAATGGAATGGCCGGGTCAAGCCCGGCCATCCTCGTCACGGTCGATGACGAGCGCGCTCAGGCGCTCTTCTTCTTGTCGCCCTTGTCGTCGCTGACGTCCTTGAAGTCGGCGTCGATGACGTCGTCCTTCTTCGGCTCCTCGGCAGCGGCGCCCTCGGGAGCATTCGCCTCGGCCTGGCTGGCGGCATACATCGCCTCGCCGAGCTTCATCGACGCCTGCATCAGTTCGTTGGTGCGCGCCGAGATCGCCTCGACATCCTCGCCCGTCAGCGCGGTCCTGAGGGCTTCGAGCGCAGTCTCGATCGCGCCCTTGTCGGCAGCCGAAACCTTGTCGCCATAATCCTTCAGCGACTTCTCGGTCGAGTGCACGAGGCTCTCGCCCTGATTCTTGGCCTCGACCAGCTCGCGGCGCTTCTTGTCCTCGGAAGCGTTCGCCTCGGCGTCCTTGACCATCTTCTGGATCTCGGCCTCGGAGAGGCCGCCGGACGCCTGGATGCGGATCTGCTGCTCCTTGTTGGTGGCCTTGTCCTTCGCTGTCACCGAGACGATGCCGTTGGCGTCGATGTCGAAGGTCACCTCGATCTGCGGCATGCCCCGCGGCGCCGGCGGAATGCCCATCAGGTCGAACTGGCCGAGCGCCTTGTTGTCGGCCGCCATCTCGCGCTCGCCCTGGAAGACCCGGATCGTCACCGCGCCCTGATTGTCCTCGGCGGTGGAGAAGACCTGGCTCTTCTTGGTCGGGATCGTAGTGTTGCGGTCGATCAGGCGGGTGAAGACGCCGCCCAGCGTCTCGATGCCGAGCGAGAGCGGAGTCACGTCGAGCAGCAGGACGTCCTTGACGTCGCCCTGCAGCACGCCGGCCTGGATCGCGGCGCCGATGGCGACGACCTCGTCAGGGTTGACGCCCTTGTGCGGCTCCTTGCCGAAGAACTGCTTCACGACTTCCTGGACCTTGGGCATGCGGGTCATGCCGCCGACCAGCACGACCTCGTCGATCTGGCCCGCGGACAGGCCGGCATCCTTGAGCGCCTTGCGGCAGGGCTCGATGGTGCGCTGGATCAGGTCGTCGACCAGGCTCTCGAACTTGGCGCGAGAGAGCTTGATGGCGAGGTGCTTCGGGCCTGAGGCATCCGCCGTGATGTAGGGCAGGTTGATCTCGGTCTGCGAGGCGCTCGACAATTCGATCTTGGCCTTCTCGGCCGCTTCCTTCAGGCGCTGGAGAGCGAGCTTGTCCTTCTTCAGGTCGATGCCCTGCTCGCGCTTGAACTCGTCCGCCAGGTACTCGACCAGGCGCATGTCGAAGTCCTCGCCGCCGAGGAAGGTGTCGCCGTTGGTCGACTTCACCTCGAAGACGCCGTCGCCGATCTCTAGGATCGAGACGTCGAAGGTACCGCCGCCAAGATCGTAGACCGCGATGGTGCCGTTCGACTTCTTGTCGAGGCCATAAGCGAGCGCGGCCGCGGTCGGCTCGTTGATGATGCGCAGCACTTCGAGGCCGGCGATGCGGCCGGCATCCTTGGTGGCCTGGCGCTGGGCGTCGTTGAAATAGGCCGGGACGGTGATCACAGCCTGCGTGACCGGCTGGCCGAGATAGGCCTCCGCGGTCTCCTTCATCTTCGTCAGCGTGAAGGCGGAGATCTGCGAAGGCGAGTAATCCTTGCCGTCGGCCTCGACCCAAGCGTCGCCCGACGGGGCCTTCTTGATCTTGTAGGGGACGAGATCGATGTCCTTCTTGGTCATCGGATCGTCGAAGGTGCGCCCGATCAGGCGCTTGATGGCGAAGAAGGTGCGCTCCGGATTGGTGACCGCCTGGCGCTTCGCCGGCTGGCCGACCAGACGCTCGCCGTCATCCGTGATGGCGACGATCGAAGGCGTGGTGCGGGCGCCCTCGGAATTCTCGATGACCTTCGGCGTGGTGCCTTCCATCACAGCGACGCAAGAATTCGTCGTGCCGAGGTCGATACCAATGACTTTACCCATGGATGGGATCCCTTTCGATTTAGCAGATCGCCGGAAGGCCGCGTCCAGGACGCCGTCCTCCGGCCCATGGCCCCGGATCGCCCCCACCTACTGCGGCGAACGAACCCGAGATATCCACGTCTTACGGGCAAATGACGGAACGGAGCCTTGAACCCCGATCCGGCTTCACCCGCCGGTTACAACAAATCGACCGGCCCTGCGTTTCGGCGCTCGCATGAGAGTGCTAGCGCCTGGCGCAATCCGGCCCCGATGGCCTGCAAAAACCACCGCTTCGCGGCGTATATAGGGAGGGTGACGCCCTGCTTGCAAGGCGCGAAGCCGGATTAAGAATCGGCTTTGTGCAGTATCCCTCAGAGAATTCGCGGGCCTGACCATTCCGGGTAAGTGTTGCGCGCATGCTCTTGCGCAACAGACGTAGCCATTCCATTCAGAATGGACGTTGCGCCACCAGGAACCAGCCGTGACAACGCTCCACCGCCTGACTGCCCATCGCCTCGCTGCCGGTGCAGCGCTGGCCTGGCTCAGCCTTGCGGGCGGGGCGCTGGCGCAGCCGCTGCAATTGCCCGGCGCGCAGCCCTTCAACCAGCCGGGCGCGCAGCAATCGGCACCCGCCTCGGTGGGCGGCCCGGCGACGCCGCGCCCGCGCACCATGCCGGCCATCAGGATGCCGAGCGAGGATTCGATCCTCGGCAAGACCTTGCGGCGCAATGGCGGCTTGGGCGAAGCGACGCTGGAGAAGACCGCCAGCGGCTATGGCCTGAAGCTGCGCGCCGAGGGTTTCCAGCCCAGCAACCTCACCGAGCCCTGCGCCATTTCCTTCGGCGATGCGCCCGTACCAGTGACCTCGCTCGGCAAGCCGACGGGGCTGCCGCGCTACAAGCTCGAGGCGCCGGCCTGCCCGATCGTCTTCGACGTGCTCGACGGCGCCTTCCTGGTGACCGAGCCGGAGCAGCCCTGCGTGATCGAGGCCGCCGCCTGCCGCATCGACCCTCGCGGCGTCTGGGGGCCGGATGCGCGCACCCTGCCCGGCCGCGCCAAGGAGATAGATGCCGAGCGCAGCAAGGCGGAGACCGCGGTCCGCGAGGGCTTCCGGGCGCTCTCGGCCAAGGCCGACCTGCCGGAGCAACGCTCGATCGCCCGCGAACAGGCCGGCTTCTCCTCGGAACGCGAGCAGATCTGCCGTGACTTCCAGCGCGAGGGATCGCACGGCTTCTGCGGCGCCCGGATCACCGAAGCACGCGCCGCCTCGATCCGCTCCCGCCTCGGCCTGCCCGAGCCCAAGCCCGAGACGGCCAAGCCGCGCCCGGCCACGGCGAAGCGGACGCCTCCGCCTCCGGCGGCGCCCGCTCCGACCATTCAGTAAGTTTTCAGCTCAAGCCGCCTCGCCGCCAGCGACCTGCCCGGCCTCCCAGCCGAGAATGGCGCGCTTGCGCGTCAGTCCCCAATGGTAGCCGGTGAGCGCGCCAGACTTGCCGATGACGCGATGGCAGGGAACCACGAAGGAGATCGGGTTCTTGCCGACCGCGGCGCCGACCGCGCGAGCCGCCGAGGGCTTGCCGATATGGTCGGCGACGTCACCATAAGTGGTGGCGCAGCCGACCGGGATGCGCAGCAGCGTCTCCCAGACACGGACCTCGAAATCGGTGCCGATCAGCACGACGCGCAATGGCGTCTGTGGCGACCAGCTTCCGGGCTCGAAGACGCGGCTGGCATAGGGCGCCGTCATCTGCGGATCGAAACGATAGTCCGCATGGGGCCAGCGCCGCATCATGTCGGCCAGCGCCTCGGCCCGCCCGCCGATGACCTTGCCGCCGTCGAGATTGTTCGAGACCCAGCCGAGGCCGGCGAGACCGCGCTCGGTCACCACGATCAGCGCTTCGCCGAAAGGCGAGGTATGGAAGCCATAGGACATCCGCAGCCCCTCGCCGCCCGTCTTCCATTCGCCCGGCGACATCGCCTCATGGGTGACGAAGAGGTCGTGCAGGCGGCCGGGACCGGAGAGTCCGACCTCGAAGCTGGTATCGAGGATGCTGGCGGAGGCGGCCAGCAGGCCCTTGGCGTTGTCAAGCGTGATCGCCTGCAGGAAGGCCTTGGGCGTCAGCCCGCACCAGCGCCGGAACAGGTGATGCACGTCAGTCGGGGTCGCGCCGGCCGCGTCGGCGATCGCCTCGATCGTCGGCTGCTGGCGCCAGTTGTTGGTGATGTAGGCCAGGATGCGGCGGACCGTGTCGTAGTCCGAGCCGGGCGCAACCGCCGGAAAATCGGCTTCCGAAGGAATCGCTTCGGCAGCGCGGGCGAGCACGGCATTGGAGACGACTATCGGTTTCATCGCCGTCCTGAGACTGGAATGGGCGTTCATTGTCCTATCCTCGCGATCTGATCTCTCATGCTCGCGAAGCTAGTGATGGCAGCATGCGTATCCCACCCGAAAGCTGGCAAGCTCGTCTTCGCGGTGGATGACGCGTAGAAGTTCGCGGATGACCAGCTCCGCCGACGCCATCGTCTCGCTCTACGCCCGTCACGCTGCCGCCTATGACCGCCAGCGCGGCAGAAAGCTGATGGAGGCGCGCTGGCTCGATCGTTTCCTGGCCCTGCTGCCGGCGAGGCCATCGGTCCTCGATATCGGCTGCGGCATGGGCGAACCGATCGCAAGGCATCTGATCGAGCAGGGCTGCGCGGTGACCGGGATCGATTCGTCTGCGCCTCTGATCGCGCTCTGCCGTGAGCGCTTCCCGCAACAGGACTGGCGCGTCGCCGACATGCGCGAACTCGCGCTCGGCCGGTGCTTCGACGGGCTGATCGCCTGGGACAGCTTTTTCCATCTGACGCCTGTCGCTCAGCGGCGGATGTTCCCGCTCTTCCGCGAGCATGCAGCCGATGGTGCAGTGCTGCTCTTCACCAGCGGGCCTGCACATGGCGAGGCGATCGGCAGTTTCGAGGGCGAACCGCTCTACCATGGCAGCCTCGACCCTGCAGAATACCGCGCTCTGCTGGCAGAGAACGGCTTTGCCGTCGCCGTACACCTCGTCGAGGATCCCGATTGCGGCGGCCATACGGTCTGGCTGGCGCGACGAACGGCCTGACGCCTTCCTCAGGCGAAGCGCAGGAGTTTCTCCCGCGTCAGGCGCTGGTTGTTGCGGGACCATTCATCGCTGGTGAAGAAGACCGGCGAAGTCTCGTCCCAGCCGCTGCAGCTGTAATCCGACTGCTCAGCGAAGAAGGCGACGAAATCCTCGCGCGAGCGCCATTGGGCAATGGCCTCGCCGGGGTGATGGCCATCGAGGATGTCGCAGAGCTTGATGCCGTCTTGCGTGCGGATCAGGCCGTGGCCGCAGTAATCGCGATGGAATTCGTGGATCAGGCCCTCGCCGACCGGGCGGGTGATCACGCGATCCCAGACCTGCCCCGCCAGCACCGGGCCAAACAGGGCGTGATCGAGCCTGTCACGCAGGACGAGCCCGTAGGCCCTGGCTGCTTCCTCACCGCCATTCTGGCTGGGCAGCGGGCCGCGAGGACCACGATTAGCGCGTATGGCTGCTACAATGACGAAGATGATCACCGCCCATGCGATCAGCGGAATGATCGTCGCGGCCATGTTCAGGCGGGTTCGAAATCCGGGCCGCGCTTGGCCCTGGCCAGCGCCGAGCCAAGCGCCTGAGCAAAGCCTTCGCGCTCCTGTGGCGAGAGCGCTGAAGCGACCACGGTGCGCTGCCCACGCGAAACCAGCGAAAGCTCGAGCAGGCCGTAATCCTCGTCATCCTCGCGCTCGAGCTTGGTCCAGGCGGGGTTGGAGCGCCAGACCTTCTCGCGGCCGTGATGCGAGACCTTGCGCAGCAGGACTTCGAGCGGCGTCACGACAATGCGCTCGAAGGCGCGGGCCGCGTTGAAATTGACCTTGAAGGCGATGAACAGGGCGATGATGTCGAGACCGAAGAAGCCGGCGACCGGCCAGGCGCCGAGCACCATGAAGGGAATCGAGGCGGCGACGCTGGTCAGGCAGACCAGGGTCATCACGATCCGGAAGCCATCCTGGCCGAGCGAGCGGTGCGGTGTGATCGTCGCGTCGAAGACCGGCTGCTCGGCCGCTTCGCCTCCCCCTTCTGAATCGGGCTTGCCCAAGGTCATCCGCGAATTATAACGCCGCGATGCCCCTGTCGAACAGCCAAAAACGCCGCAGCCCGTCGCCCAAGCGGATCACGAATCCGAAGCCGCGCAGCGCCACCGAGATCTATGAGATCTTCAGCCGCTTCCGGCAGCAAAGGCCCGAGCCAAAGGGCGAGCTCGACTATGTCAACGCCTTCACGCTGCTGGTCGCCGTGGTGCTCTCGGCGCAAGCGACCGATGCGGGCGTCAACAAGGCGACGAAGCGACTGTTCGAACTCGCCGACACGCCTGAGACAATGCTCGCTCTCGGCGAGGACCAGGTGCGCGAACTGATCAAGACGATCGGGCTCTATCGCAACAAGGCGAAGAACGTCATCGCACTATCCGAGAAGCTGATCGCCGAGTTCGGCAGCCAGGTGCCGACCGCGCGCGAGGCGCTGGAGAGCCTGCCCGGCGTCGGCCGCAAGACCGCGAACGTCGTGCTCAACATCGCTTTCGGCGAGATCACCCACGCAGTCGACACCCATGTCTTCCGTGTCGCCAACCGCCTGCGCATCGCGCCGGGCAAGAACGTGCTGCAGGTCGAGCTGGGCCTGGAAAAGGCAGTGCCGGCCGAATTCGGCCGGCATGCTCATCACTGGTTGATCCTGCACGGACGCTACACCTGCAAGGCGCTGCGCCCGGCCTGCGAGACCTGCGTCGTCGCCGACCTCTGTGATTCCGCCGACAAGCGGGTGGCCTGAACCTCAGTTGATCGCCAGCCGGGCCTGCTTGATGATTCCGGCCCAGCGGCGCGACTCCGCCTCCATCATCGCGGCGAACTCCTCCGGCTTGTTGCCGATCGGCTCGGCGCCCTCGTTCTGCAGGCGCTCGCGGATGATCGGGCTGTCGATGGCCTCGACCGTCGCCTGACGCAGCTTCGCCGCGACCTCCTTCGGCGTGCCCTTGGGCACGACGAAGCCGTACCAGGCCGTCGCCTCATAGTCCGGCCAACCGCTCTCGGCCACCGAAGGCACCTCCGGGAAGAGCTTGGTGCGTGCCTTGCCGGTCACCGCCAGAGCCCTGACCTTGCCGCCATGGATCAGGCCGAGGACCGAGGGCACGGTGGTGACCATGAAGTCGCTATTGCCGGCGAGCAGATCGGTCAGCGCCGGGCCGGCGCCGCGATAAGGCACGTGCACGGCCTCGAACTGCGCGGTCTGCGCCAGCAGGATTGTCGCGAGATGGCTGGCCGAGCCGTTGCCGGCCGAGCCATAGGTCATCTTGCCGGGTGCCTTCTGGGCCTGGCCGACCAGCTCAGCCAGCGTCTTGTGCGGCGATCCCGCCGCCACGACGACAACGAGCGGCGCAGCCGTGATCAGCGTCAGCGGGTCGAAGGCGGTCAGCGGATCGATCCGGACGTTCTTGAACAGGTGCGGATTGACCACCATCGGGCCCTGATTGGCCATCAGCACGGTGTAGCCATCCGGCGAGGCCGCTGCGGCCTGGGCGGTGGCGAGATTGCCGCCGGCCGAGCCGTTGTTCTCGACCACCAGTGACTGGCCGAGCCGCTCGCCGACGCCCTGCGCCACGAGGCGCGCGATCGCATCCGTGCCGCCACCGGCGGCATAGGGGACCAGCAGCTTCATCGGCTTGTCCGGAAAGGCGGCCTGAGCCTGCGCGAATTCAGGCAGGCAGGTGCTGGCCGCGGCGGCCGTCAACAGGCTGCAGAGATGGCGGCGGGTGATCGTCATGGGTCAGTTCTCCTCCCGTTTCCGCCCTCTCTGCAAGCGCGAGGATCGCGCTGGCGGGGACGATGACGTTTCCTTCGAAAATGCGGCGCGCCGTGCGCACCAGGCTGGCGCGGACCACGCGACCGGCGGCGTCGAGCGACAGATCGACCTGGATGGCGCCGCTCGGATGCTCGACCGTAACCAGCGAACCGATCCCGACGCTCAGCATCTCGGCGGCGACGCTGCCGACAATGCGGCTTGCAGCAGCGACGCAGAGCGCGCCGGTGACGGCATGGCTGCGATGGCAGCGATCCGGCGTGAAATAGCGCGAGGTAAGGCTGCCGCCGCGACGCGCCGGCGAGAGTACGCCGACCTTGGGGATAACCCGGCCGGCGACGTCGCCGAGCCCCATGCGGCGGCCGGCCTCGCGGCGCAGTCGCTCCAGCCGCGCCAACAAGGCGGCGTTGGCGTCGAGCTCGGCAGGGGTCTCGTCGCCGGAAAGGCCGAGATCGGCGGCCCGCAGCAGCAGCATCGGCGTGGCGTAGTCGATCAGCGTCACCGGGATGCCGTCGATCTCCTCGCGGGAAAGGCCGGTCGGCAGCAGCGCGCCGGTCTTCGAGCCGACGGCTTCGAGGAAGCCGAGCTTGATCGGGGCCGCCGTGCCGACGACGCCGTCGATCGCGGTCGCGCCGTCATAGGCGACGACGCCGCCCGGCGTCTGCACGGCAGCCTCGATCAGCGCGCCGGTGTTGCGGTTGTGGATGCGCACCAGCGTCTCACCGTCGAGCGCCGGCACCAGCCCGGCCTCGATCGCGAAGGGACCGACGGCCGAAAGCATGTTGCCGCAATTCGGGCCGAGGTCGACATGGGCGCGTTCGACCGCAACCTGGGCGAAGAGATAGTCGACATCGGCATCGGGCCGGCTGGAGCGGCTGACGATCGCGACCTTGCTGGTCAGCGAATTGCCGCCGCCGAGACCGTCGAGCTGCAGCATATGCGGCGAGCCCATCGCAGCGAGCAGGACGCGATCGCGTGCTGCCGGATCGCCCGGCAGGTCCTGCTCCAGGAAGAACGGGCCGCGCGAGGTACCGCCGCGCATCAGCACGCAGGGGATGCGCAAGGCCTGAGCGTGCGGAAGCTGGAAGGGAGCGGACAAGGGCGTCACCCGGCGTTTGGCGATGCCCTCTCTTCTCAAATCGAATATTCGCTGTGAAATGCAGAGATCGGCGCTATTGATACGCCATGAGCATCAATTTCGAAGCCCTCGATCTGCGCGCCTTCATCTCGGTGGTCGAACTCGGCGGCTTCCACCGCGCCGCCGAGGCGCTCAACATGTCCCAGCCGGCGCTGAGCCGGCGCATCCAGCGGCTGGAAGGCGCTATCGGAGCGGCGCTGCTGGAGCGAACGACACGCCGGGTCGCGCTGACCATGGTCGGGCGCGAGATGCTGCCGCTGGTCCGGCGCATGCTCGACGAGTTCGACACCTCGATCTTCGCCATGCGCGATCTCGGCAGCCGCCGTGCCGGGCTGATCGCGCTCGCCTGCGTGCCGACGGCCGCCTTCTATTTCCTGCCCTCGGTGATCGCGCGCTTCCAGACGCAGTATCCGAACATCCGGTTCCGCATCCTCGATCTCTCGGCCAATGACGGCTTGGAAGCGGTAGCGCGCGGCGAGGTCGAATTCGGCATCAACCTGATCGGCGGCTCTGACGGCGAACTGACCTTCGAGCCGTTGATCGACGATCCCTTCGTGCTCGCCTGCCGGCACGATCATACGCTGGCGGGGAGATCGTCACTGAACTGGGGCGATCTCGAAGGCCATCCGCTGGTCACCGTCAGCCGCAGCAGCGGCAACCGGGCCATCCTCGATGCGGCGCTGGTCAAGATCGGCGTCCGGCTCGACTGGTCCTTCGAGGTGACGCATCTCTCGACCTCGCTCGGGCTGGTCGAGGCAGGCCTCGGCATATCCGTGCTGCCGAAGCTGGCGACGCCGGGAGAGAATCACCCGATCATCGTGACGCGGCCAATCCACGATCCCGAGGTTTCGCGCACGATCGGCGTGGTCAGGCGCCGCGGCGTCAAGCTGGCGCCGGCGGCGGAGCGTTTCCTGGAGATGCTGCTCGGGACGTGGCGCGGGCCTCTACCCGCTCACGGCACAACGACCTGATGCCAGGTTGTGATCGGCTGAGCGTGGTGCGTGCTAACGCGGAATGACCAGCACTTGCCCGGGCAAGATAAGATTGGGGTTTGCGCCGATCAGCTTTCTGTTGGCGTCATAGATTCGCACCCACTTTCCGGCATCCCCGTAGAGCCGCTTGGCGATCTGGCTGAGGTTGTCACCTTTCTTGACCTGGTAGGTCTCGGGCTTCTCCGGAAGAGATTTTTGCTTGGGCGGCAGGAATGTCCTGAACTTCCTCAGAGGCGGCGCGCCGGGCAGATCGGCAGGCCGCGCGGTTCCGGTTCTAGGTCGGGGGGTCTCGCTATCGTTCTGGGTCAACTTGAAAGTGTTGCTGCTGAAATCGATCTCGAACGGGATGTCAGCCGACCAGAACAAGCTCTTCGTCAGCCCACCCTTCTCAAGCGCGTACATGAAAGCGGTGAAAATGAGCGGGCGGTTAAGAGGGCCGTTCACGGCATCGGAATTGCCGGTGATTGGAGCCAACAACATGTCGGCCTCGTAGGTCGTCACACATTTACTATACAGATTTATCGTTGAATCGCGATCTTCGATATAGAGCGCTGTGAGCTTCTTCCGATAGTTGTCATAAAATGGGAACATCGAACGATCATTATCGAAATCATACGCATCCTTGATGTTGTATATGCCCTCAACGGTATGCACCCCGCCGAGGCCATAGGCTGCGTTCTTCAGGCCGATCGAGTGAATACCGCTGATGATCTGCTGGAGATCACCGGAAAAATACGGTTTGACCAGGGCGCCGTCACCCGAGCCGGCAGGGCCCGGAGCTGGCATGCGAAAATCGTTGATCGCCGCCGCGCAGGTGTCACGGAGCTCGACGCTTGTCAGCAACCGCTTCAGTTCGACGACCTTTTTCTCGATCCTCTCCTTTACGAAGGCGACGATCCTTTGGTGCGTCGAGTGTTCCTGAACGGCCCAGACGATGCGCGTCAGCACGTTCGATGGCATCGATCCAGAGAGGTAGGCGGCAAAGATGTCGCCCGCCAGCTCCGCGTGGCGGCCGCCATATCGCGGGATAATTGCCCGACCCGCCCATGCATGCGTCATGCAACTGATCGACAGTATGCTCATCGCGAATCCTACGCCATGTAGTCGCGTCCCGAAGCAAGCACCTCAGTCTGAGCTGAAATTGGCTTACGGCGCCAGCGCTAAACCGAGTTCAGCAGCGCATCCCGAAGCGGCGTAAACCTCAGCCGAAAACCCAGAGCCCAGCGAGGCCGGCCGAGCCGACGATGATCCGCCACCAGGCGAAGGGAGTGAAACCACGCTTCGAGACGAAGTCGAGGAAGCTGCGGACGACGATCAGGGCCGAGATGAAGGCGGTGATGAAGCCGATGCCGATCAAAGTGAGATCGTTGGTCGTCAGCTCCTTGTAGTTCTTCAAGAGGTCGTAGGCGAAGGCGCCGGCCATTGTCGGCATCGCCAGGAAGAAGGAGAACTCGGCCGCAGCCCGCTTGTCGGCGCCGAGCAGCATCGCACCGACGATGGTCGAGCCCGAGCGCGAGACGCCCGGTACCATGGCCAGGCACTGGATGAAGCCGATCTTGAGATACATCGCCAGCGGGAATTTGGTGGCGTCGTGATGCTTCACCTCCAGCTCCAGTTCGTCGACGACGAGCAGGACGAGGCCACCGGCAATCAGCGTACAGCAGACCAGGAAGGGGTTGAACAGCACGCCCTTGATGAAGCCATGCGCCAGCGCGCCGATCACCGCTGCCGGCAGGAAGGCGACGAGCACGCCGAGGACGAAGCGCCGCGCGGAAGGGTCGGTGCGCAGGCGCAGGGCGATGTCGAGCAGGCGGCGGAAATAGACCAGCAGGATCGCCAGGATCGCCCCGAGCTGGACCAGGATCTCGAAGGCCTTGCCCTTGGATTCGAAGCCGAGGAAATGGCCGAGAAGCAGCAGATGGCCGGTCGAGGACACCGGCAGGAATTCGGTCAGCCCCTCGACCACGCCGAGCACGGCGGCGACAAGAAGGTCATGCATGGGAGGGTCCTTCCGAGCCTTGCTGGTGCGGCGCAACAAAGCTGCGCCGAACGCGTTAAAGCTATGGCGCACGGTCTTTGCAAATTGGTTACCAGACCGGCAAGGATTTCTGCGCAACTCGCCACTTTACCCGGTCCCGGGTTGTGAGGCTTAGCCGGCAGGCCTATACGGGGGCGCTCTATCGCGCTGCATCACGCGCCGGCCTACCTCATCCGAACCGTCCTCAGTTCCAGCAATCGATGGCCACGCTTCACCATTATCCGCTCTGCCCGCATTCGCGCTTCATCCGGCTCGCGCTCGGCGAGTTCGGCCTCGACGCCACGCTGGTCGAAGAGCGCGTCTGGGAACGGCGGCGCGAGTTCCTCGAACTCAATCCGGCCGGGACGACCCCGGTGCTGCGCGAGGATAGCGGCCTCGTCGTACCCGGTCCCGGGCCCATCGCCGAATATCTCGACGAGACGCGCGGGCTGGCGCTGGCCGAGCGCCGCCTGCTCCCGGAAGGCCCGGGCGGACGCATAGAGGTGCGCCGGTTGCTCGACTGGTTCAACATCAAGTTCAACGAGGAGATCACCGCTCCGCTCGTGCTGGAGAAGGTGATGAAGCGCTTCATGAGCCGGGACGAGGGGGGCGGCCCGCCGGAGATGAGCGCGATCCGCGCGGCGCGCGGCAATGTGCGCTATCATCTGCGCTACATCGCCTGGCTGACGGCGAAACGGAACTGGCTCGCCGGCGACAATCTGAGCTATGCCGATCTCGCCGCGGCGGCGCATCTCTCCTGCGTCGACTATCTCGGCGATGTGCCCTGGGACGAGGACGAGGCTGCCCGCGCATGGTATGCGAGGATCAAGTCCAGACCGAGCTTCCGGCCGCTGCTGAGCGACCGGATTCCCGGCATGGCGCCCTCGGCCCATTACGACGACCTGGACTTCTGAGCGGCGGCAAGCTCAAGGCCGCGATCGCCGCACGCGCGAAAGCTGAAGGCTTCGCGGTGATGCGCGTTGCGCCTGTCGATTCGATTCCCGAAGCGCCGCAGCGCCTCGCCGGCTGGCTGGATGCCGGGCATCACGGCGACATGACCTGGCTGACCGAGCGGACGGCCGAGCGCGCCGATCCTGCGACTTTGTGGCCGGCGGCACGCTCTGTCGTCATGCTCGGCATGAGTTATGCCGACGAAGGCGACCCGCTCGCCGTTCTGGCACAGCGCGATCGCGGCGCGATCTCGCTCTATGCCCGCAGGCGCGACTATCACGACGTGATCAAGGGCAAGCTGAAGAGCATCGCCGGCGTGCTGGCGGCGCGCGGCGATGCCGAGGTCAAGGTCTTCGTCGACACCGCCCCGGTGATGGAAAAGCCGCTGGCGCAAGCAGCGGGCCTCGGCTGGCAAGGCAAGCAGACGGTGCTGGTCTCGCGCCAGCATGGCGCCTGGCTCTTCCTCGGGGCGATCTACACCTCAGCCGAACTGCCGTCGGACGAGCCGGAGCTCGACCATTGCGGCTCCTGCACGCGCTGCCTCGACATCTGCCCGACCAAGGCCTTCCCGGCGCCCTACCAGCTCGATTCGCGCCGCTGCATCGCCTATCTCACCATCGAGCATCAGGGCCATATCGACCGAGAGTTCCGCGAGGGCATCGGCAACCGCGTCTTCGGCTGCGACGACTGCCTTGCCGTCTGCCCCTGGAACAAGTTCGCGGAAGCCTCGCATGAGACGCGCCTGGCGCTGAAAGGCGAGCTCGACGCGCTGCCGCTGGCGCAACTCACCGCGCTCGACGACGCCGCCTTCCGTGCGCTCTTCGCGGGCACGCCGGTGAAGCGCACCGGCCGCGACCGCTTCATCCGCAACGTGCTGATCGCGATAGGCAATAGCGGCGATCCGGCGCTGGCGGCGAGCGCCGAAACCCTGCTCGGCGATCCCTCGCCCCTGGTGCGGGCGATGGCGGTGTGGGCGCTTTGGCAACTCGCGCCCGCGCGCGCAGCCGACCTCGCCCAAGAGCATCTCGTCCGGGAAGCCGATCCCGACGTCAGGGCCGAATGGGCTCAGCCTTCTCCGAACCAACTGGTATCAGCATGAAGCTCGTCATCTTCGGCCTCGGCTATTCCGCCGGTTTCTTCGCGCGCGCCGCTTTGGCGAAGGGCTGGGAGGTCACCGGCACGGTGCGCTCGGCGGAAAAAGCGGGCGAACTCAGCAAGCAGGGGCTGCATACCCTGGTCTTCGGCGGCTTCGCGGTCTCGACGCCGCTCGCCAAGATCGTCGCCGAGGCCGATGCGGTCCTGATCTCGGCCCAGCCGGACGAGAACGGCGATCCCGTGCTCGGAGCGCTCGCCGAGAAGCTCGCGGCGGCCGAGAAGCTGCGCTGGATCGGCTATCTCTCGACCATCGGCGTCTATGGCGACCATGGCGGCGCCTGGATCGATGAAACAGCCGAATGCCGGCCGTCCAGCCGACGCTCACGGCAGCGGCTGGAGATCGAGCAGGATTGGCTCGCCTTCGGCGAGCGCAGCGGCAAGCCGGTCCAGATCTTCCGCCTCTCCGGCATCTATGGCCCCGGCCGCAATCCGATCACCAAATTGCGGGCCGGCACCGCCAACCGGCTGATCAAGCCCAGCCAGGTCTTCAACCGCATCCATGTCGACGACATTGCCGGCGTCCTGATGGCCTCGATCGAAAGGCCGCGCGCGGGAGCAATCTACAACGTCACCGATGACGAGCCGGCGCCGCCGCAGGATGTCGTCAGCTTCGCAGCAGAAGTCACCGGGCTCACACCGCCGCCGGAAACCCCGTTCGACCCCGCCAAGCTCTCACCGATGGCTGCGAGCTTCTACGGCGAGAACAAGCGGGTCTCGAATGCGCTGGTGAAGCGCGAGCTCGGCTATGCCTTCCGTTATCCGGAGTACCGGCAAGCGCTGCGCGACCTCGCTGCCGCGGGCGAATGAGCCCGACTCAGGCGGCGTAGCGCCCGGCCTCGCCGTCGAGATAGTCGAGATAGCGCCGGTCGATGGCGGAAACCGGCAGGATGACCAGGATGTCGGTCGTGCCGAACTGTTTGTCGATCACGGCGCCGGAGCCGAAACGGGCACCGAGGCGCAGATAGCCCTTCACCAGCGGCGGCAGGCACTTCAACGCCAGCTTGGCATCGACCATGCCGGCTGGCAGGCGGTCCATCGCGACATGCCGGTCGGGTTGCGCCACGACGCGCCAGTCGCCCTGGGCGGTGGCATGATGGTGGATGAAGCTGAGCGGCAGCGCCAGCATGTCGGGGTCGATGCCGTCGAAGCTGGCACAACCGAACATCGCGTCGATACGGTGATGCCGGCAATAGGCCCAGATGCCGTGCCAGAGCAGCTCGACCGTCTTCTTGGTGCGATAGGGTTTCAGCACGCAGGAGCGGCCGAGCTCCAGGAAGCGCATCTCGGGATGACGCGCCAGCAGCGGTGCGATGTCGAATTCGGACTGGGTGTAGAAACCGCCGAGCTTGGCCACGGCCTGCTCGCGCATCAGCCGGTAGGTGCCGACGACCTTGGGCTTGATCCCGCCGAAACGGCCACGTGCGGCATGGTCGATGACGAGAAGATGGTCGCAGACAGCGTCGAAGCGATCAGCGTCGCGGCGGAACATGCGCGAGATCACATCGGGCTTGGCCGACATCTCCTGGTAGAAGACGCGATAGCGCAGGCGCTGCGCCCGCCAGATCTCGCGCGGCCCGCGCGCCAGCCTGACTTCGAGCGTGCCGGAGCGACCGAGCGTGCCGGAGAGAGCGTCGGCGCCGGGAAAGGCGAAGCCGCCGAGCTGCTTGCCGGCAGCCAGCAGGTTCGAGGGGGAGAAACGCTGCAACAGGGCCTGGCCGGCCAGCTTCTGCTTTGCCGGCTGACGAGAACCCTGAAAAACGTCGTGCGTCATAGACGGTCTGGCCCCTGCGATCCCGGATCGGCGCATGACAGCTCTGCGCCGACCGTCTTACGGGATCGCGACAAAACTACGTCACTGCGATGACGAAGCCAACCGCCTGTTGGTCTAGGATGGCTCAGGCTGACAGGATTTCGACCGTTCGCACCTGCGAAACGCGATCGATCCAGCCACGCAACTGTTCGCGCGAGAGCGGCTTAGCCAGGCAATCGTCCATGCCGGCGGCGAGCGCCTCGCGCCGGTCCTCCTCCGCCGTATTGGCCGTGACGGCGACGATGGGCAGCCGGCTCGAGCCGGATGCTTTCTCGGCCGTGCGGATTCGGCGGGCGACGGCCAACCCGTCCAGCACCGGCATGCGGACATCGAGCAAGGCGAGATCGAAGCCTTTCGCCTTGCCTGAGCGCGCCTCCTCGATCAGGCGGACGGCCTCACCGCCGTCGCGCGCCCAGATCGCACTGCAACCGAATCGCTCCAGGGTGCGGGTCAGCAACAGCGCATTGATCTCGTTGTCCTCTGCAACAAGGACCCGCAGGCCGGCGGCCGGCGGTTGCGCCGACGCATCGGCCGCCGGCGGCGCCATGACCACCTCCTGCGAACGCTCGACCGGATCGAGCCGTACCTGCAGCGAGCGGGCCCGAACCGGCTTGACGAGGAAGCCGGAGAAGCCGGCGGCATAGGGCGAGCCGAAGTTGCGGCGCTCGGCCGGCGCCAGCATGATCACGATATCGGCGACACCGGCCCGCCGTGCTGCAGAGGCCAGCGCCTCGACCGCACCGCCCGGCAGGTTGCGATCGACCAGCACCGCGGACAGGCGCGGCTCGCCAGCAAGCTCGGCGAGAGCCTGTGCATGATCGCCCACCCGCAGAACCTTGGCACCCCTGCGTTCGAGACAGGCGACAATATGAGTGGCGCTGAACGGCGCCGAAGATGCCACCAGGATGCGCCGCCCCTGCCAGCCAGGTGCAGCGGGAGACGCGCTTGCGCCTGCATCGGCCCGCAGGGGCAGGCTCAGCCGGAACAGTGCGCCGCCCCCGTCGCGATTACTCGCTTCGATCTTTCCGCCCATGGCCCGAGCGAGCCGGCGGGCGATGGCAAGGCCGAGGCCGGTACCGGCCTGGTCGCGATGACCGCTCATCCCACCCTGCTCGAACTCCTCGAAGATCGTCGCCAGGCGCTCCGCCGGGATGCCCGGGCCGGTGTCGGCGATGGCGACGACGAATTCGCCGGCGGTGCTGTCCGCCTCGATGCCGACGCCGCCCTCTTGCGTGAACTTCACGGCATTGCCGACGAGATTGAGCAGGATCTGACGCAGGCGCTCGGCATCACCGACGAGCTTCCCCGGCAGGTCCGGGCCAAGCAGCGCGGAGATCTCGATGCCCTTCGCCTGGGCGCGCGGCGCCATCAGCTCGGTGACGTCCTCGATCAGGCCGACCGGATCGAACGGCGCCTGCGTGAGTTCGAGCTTGCCGGCCTCGACCTTGGCGAAGTCGAGGATGTCGTCGACCAGGCCGAGCAGAGCCTCACCCGAGCTCCGCAGCGCCTTGACGTAGGTGTTCTGCTCCGGATCGAGCCTGGTGTCGCCGAGCAGGTCGGCCATCCCCAGGATGCCGTTGAGCGGGGTACGGAACTCATGGCTGACGGTCGCGAGGAAGCGCGACTTGGCGGCGCTGGCCTCCTCGGCCCGGCTGCGCGCCTCCTCCAGCGCGGTTTCGGCGGCGATGCGCCCGCTGATCTCGCGGCCGACACGCTGCAGCACCGTCTGGCCGGCGGCGACCGGGACGATGGTCTCGACCCAGGACAGCCAGCGCTCGCCCTCCTGCGTCTCGATGCACTCGTCGACGACGCGGGCACCACCCGGCAGCGCCTGCACCGGCCGGGCGATGCGAACACGCGGCTGCTCGACGCTGCCGACAGCCTCGGCCTCGCTCTTGCCGATGAGTGCCGCATAGGCGGTATTGGCGTAGATGATCCGACCCTCGCTGCGGCGCACGATCAGGTCACCCTGCGCCTCGATCAGGCTGCGATAGCGCTCCTCGCTGTCAGCGAGCTCCCAGAGCCGGTCGCTCAGCTTCTCGACATCGGCCGTCAGCGCCCGCGCCTGCTGCGTGACCTCCCGCCGCTCCCGCAGCAGGCGGAACGCGATAGTGGCGCAGGCGATCGCGATAGCGACGGCGACACCTGCCAGCAGGATGAGAGGGGATGGCAGCTCGATCATGCCATCCCGTCTATCATGCCCCCTGTTGAGAAAGAGTTCGCCCTACCGGCGAGGATGCGGAATGGTTTGAATGGTTTCGTTAACCTTTCATCAGGCGGCAATCCTTCATCAAGCGGCTTGGGCCGCCTGGTCGATGCGCGAGCGATAGGACAGCGCCTCGGCGAGATGGATTCGTCCGAGGCTGTCCTCGCCGTCGAGATCAGCGAGCGTGCGGGCCACCTTGAGCACGCGGTGATAGCCCCGCGCGGTCAATCGCATCGCATCGGCGGCATTGCGCAGCAGCGCGAGCCCGGCCGCATCCGGCCGCGCCACCTCGTCGAGCAAAGCGGCGGGGCAACGGGCATTGGTCGTGGCCCCCTCGACGCCGAGCGCGGCGTAACGCGCCGACTGGCGAGCCCGCGCCACGGCGACGCGGGCGGCGACCTCGGCCGAGCCCTCGGCCGCGGCCGGCAGGATGAGGTCGGCGGCCGTCAGAGCGGGAACGTCGATGGTGATGTCGATCCGGTCGAGCATCGGGCCGGAGATCCGGGCCTGGTAGCCGGCCATGCAGCGCTCGTTCGGCTGGCGGCGGCAGGCATAGCCCGGCTCGGTCGCCTTGCCACAGCGGCACGGATTCATCGCCGCGATCAGCTGGAACTTGGCGGGATAGACCGTGCGGTGATTGGCGCGCGAGATCAGCACCTCACCGGTCTCCATCGGCTGGCGCAAGGCATCGAGCGCCTGCGCCTGGAACTCCGGCAATTCGTCGAGGAAGAGCACGCCGTGATGGGCGAGCGAGACCTCGCCGGGCCTCGCCTGCAGGCCGCCGCCGACCAGGGCCGCCATCGAGGCCGAATGATGCGGCGCGCGGAAAGGGCGCCGGTCGGTCAGTTCGCCATCGGCGAGATGGCCGGCGACCGAGAGCACCATCGAAACCTCGAGCAGCTCGCGCGGATCGAGCGGCGGCAGGATCGAAGGCAAGCGGCTCGCCAGCATCGACTTGCCGGCGCCGGGTGGGCCATTCATCAGGAGGTTGTGGCCACCGGCAGCGGCGATCTCGAGCACGCGCTTGGCGCTCTCCTGCCCCTTGATCTCGCGCAGGTCCGGCAGCGGCCCGCTCTGGCGGGCGATGGCGGGTTGCGGCCGCGCCATCACCTGCGTGCCCTTGAAATGATTGGCGAGCTGGATCAGCGAGCGCGGCGCCAGGATGTCGAGGTCGCGGGCCGCCCAGGCCGCCTCCGGCCCACTCGCAGCCGGGCAGATCAGCCCCTGCCCCCGGCCATAGGCGGCGATCGCCGCCGGCAGCACGCCGGCGACGGGAGCAATCGAGCCGTCGAGGGCGAGCTCGCCGAGCACGGTATAGCCGGCGAGCGCATCGGCTGGGATCGCGCCGATCGCTGCCATCACACCGAGCGCGATCGGCAGATCGTAATGGCTGCCTTCCTTGGGCAGGTCGGCCGGGGCGAGATTGACGGTGATGCGCTTGGCCGGCAGCGCCAGCCCCGAGGCGATCAGCGCGGCGCGCACCCGCTCCTTGCTCTCGCCGACCGCCTTGTCTGGAAGCCCTACCAGGATGAAGGCGACGCCGCCCGGCGTGACCTGGACCTGGACATCGACGGCGCGAGCCTCGATGCCTTCGAACGCCACCGTCGCGACCCGCGTCACCATCCCAGCGCACCCCGTCCCCGCGCAGTGACGCTAGCGGAAGCGCGTCAGGGTTGCAAGAACATATCAAGAACTCTACGCAGGCGCCACGACAGCCTTGCGGGCGATGACCTGCCGCAGCAGCACCGGTGCCGCGATCACCAGACCAATCGCGACGCTGGTCGGCGTCGCCAGGATCAGCGGCAGCGCCGCAATGCCTAGGATCAGCCGTTCCCACATCGCCAGCGGCGCCAGCAGCCAGCCCGAGAAGGTAGCGGAAAGCAGGATGATGCTGGCGATGCAGGAGGCGGTCGAGCCGATCAGCTCCGTCCAGGTGAAGCTCGGCACCATGATCAGCATGGAGGGCGAGAACACGAAGACGAAGGGCACAAGCACCTTGCCGAGCGCCAGTCGGAAGGCGGTGTTGCCAGTCTTGAACGGATCGGCGCCGGCCATGCTCGCCCCGGCATAGGCCGCGATCGCCACCGGCGGCGTCACGTCGGCGAGGACGCCGTAATAGAAGACGAAGAAGTGCGCGACGAGCGGGTTGACGCCGAGCATGCCGAGCGCCGGCGCCGCCACGGTCACCATGATGATGTAGTTCGCCGTGGTCGGCACGCCGCAGCCGAGCAGGATGCAGACGATGCCGGTCAGGACAAGCGTGAAGAACAGCGTCGCGGTCTTCAGGTCGAAAGGCAGGAAAGGCGCGATCGCGAGCACGCCATTGGCCCATTGATCGGCGAGCGAAGTGACGATCCAGGAGATCTTGAAGCCGACGCCCGTCAGGGTCACCACACCGACGATGATGCCGACGGTCGCCGCGGCCGCCCCAACGCCGATCGCATATTTGGCGCCGAGGATGAAGGCATCGACCATGTCGTTGACGCGCTTGCGACCCTCGGCCGACTTCAGCAGCACGCCATGGGCCATGACCGCGAAGGCGGCGAGCGTGAAGGCGAGATTGACGCCCGGCACGCGCAGTAACTCGGTCGGCGCAGCCAGGCCGATCGCCAGGGCGAAGGCGAGCGCCGAAGCGGCCCGGTAATGCGCGAGCCCCACCAGCATGCAGCCGGTGATGCCCCAGAAGGCTGCAAGATAGGGCGTATAGCCCGTGAAGAGCACGACGATCAGCCCGAAGAGCGGCGCGATCGTCGGCCAGTCGCGGGCGAAGACCTCTTTCAGCTTCGGCGCCTCGGCATCGGTCATGCCGCGCATGCCGTTGCGCCGCGCTTCGAAATGCACCTGCATCAGCACGCCGAAGAAATGCATGAAGGCCGGGATGATCGCAGCGATGACGATGGTGGCGTAGGGCAGATTGAGGAACTCGACCATCAGGAAGGCGGCGGCGCCCATGATCGGCGGCGTGATCTGCCCGCCAGTCGCCGCCGTCGATTCGACTGCTGCCGCAAAGTGCCGCTGATAGCCGAGCCGGATCATCATCGGGATGGTGAGCGAGCCGACGGTGACCGTGTTCGCCACCGACGAGCCCGAGATCATGCCAAACAGGGCCGAGCCGAAGATCGAGACCTTGGCAGGGCCGCCGGCAAAGCGGCCGGCGACGGCCGCGGCGACGCCAAGAAAGAGCCGGCCGAGGCCGATGCGCGTCGCCAGCACGCCGAACAGCACGAAATGGAAGACATAGGTCGCGACCACGCCGAGCGCGACGCCGTAGACGCCCTGGCTGGTCAGATAGAGGTGGTTGACCAGCACCGACCAGGTCGCGCCTGGATGCAGGAAGATGCCGGGGAACCAGGGGCCGAAGATCGCATAGATCATGGCGAAGAGCGCGATCAGCGGCAGGCCCCAGCCGATCGCGCGGCGCGTCGCCTCGATCATCAGGACGATGGTGATCGTGCCCATGACGACGTCGAGCGTCGAGGGATTGCCGACGCGGAAGACAAGGTCCTCGAAGATATAGGGGACGTAAAGGCTCGCCACCGCCACCGCGACGGCGCAGATCCAGTCATAGAGCGGCACGCCGCCGGGCCGCCAGAAGGTCGAGGCATGGACCTTGGCCGCCTCGCTCTTGCGCGCGGCGAAGACCAGGAAGATCAGACCGAGCACGAAGGCGAGATGGATGCCGCGATGAGTCGTCTCGCGCAGCAGGCCGAAGCCGGCCGTGTAGTAGTGGAAGGCCGAGAGCGCCAGCAGCAGCGCCCCGATCAGAACCGCGGTGCCATGCGGCACCTTGCGGAACTGCATCTCCGGATCGAGCTCTTCCTCGAGCCTGGCGAGTTCGGCGGCGGAGGGCTGATTGGCCATGGTGGACTTTCGATACGTCGCGCCATCGGGCGCAGGCGAAACCATCATTCCCGGGCGGCACGAGGTGCCGGCCCGAGAATCGTCGGCAAGGGATGCTCGGAACGAGTCCGAGCATGACGCCTATGGCGTCACTTCAGCAGGCCAGCTTCCTTGTAGAACTTCTCGGCGCCTGGATGCAGCGGCACGCCCTGCAGGCCGGCGAGCGCGGTCTCCTTGCGGATCGCCTTGCCTTTGGCATGGCCGGCGTCGAGCGCGGCACGGGTCTTGTCGCTCCAGAGGCCCTTGGTCACGGCATAGACCGTATCGTTGGAGATCTTGGCCGAGGTCACCCAATGGGCGCCGACGGCGATGGTCTTGACCGCCCCGACATCCTTGTAGGTCCCGGCCGGAATTTCGTCTGCCGAAAAGAAGGGGGATTCCTTCGCCAGCTTTTCCGCCGCCGCACCGGTGATCGGCAGGATGTCGATGCCCGAGCCGGTCGAGGCCAATTCGGAGATCGCCGCTGCCGGGAAGCCGCCGGTGAAGAAGAAGGCATCGACCGAGCCATCCTTCATCTTTTCGGCCGCCTGGTTCGGCTTGAGGTATTCGGCCGAGATGTCCTTCTCGCCGACGCCGAAGGCGGCGAGGATCGCCTTGGCGTTGAGCAGCGTGCCCGAGCCCGGCTCGTCAAGCGAGACCTTCTTGCCCTTGAGGTCGGCGACACTTTTGACGTTCGAGGCCTTGCGCACAACGAGGTGAACGCTTTCGGGGTAGAGGTTGGCGATCGAACGCAATTCCGCAACCTTGGGCTTGCCGTCATAGACGCCAGTGCCTGAATAGGCCCAGAAGGCGACATCGGCCTGGACGAGGCCAGATTCCGCCGCGCCGCCGACGATGGCGTTGACATTGGCGACCGAGCCATTGCTGGCGACCGCCGTCGAGACCAACTGCGGCGGCGCCGAGATCGCGTTCGCGATCAATCCGCCAATCGGGTAGTAGGTGCCGGCCGTACCGCCAGTGCCGATGCGGAAGAAGGCGGGTGCCTGGGCGAGCGCGACGCCGGAGAGCGCAAGGGCGCCGAGCCCGAGCGCGATCGAGGCGGTGCGACGCGTGAACTTGGACTGCATGGAGAACCTCCCATTGAAACGGGAAGTCTCCGAATCTTTGCTACGGCAATCAAGCGGGGAACGGGCAAATCCCGTGCGTTTGTCGGGCCAGCCGCGCAAGATTGTGTTTAAATTGCGGCAATCGACATGAAGGAGAGCCGCCTCACCGTCGCGTGAGAATGCCGATCTGCGGCTTAGGGGCTGCGCCGAGCCAGAGCAGCAGGAAGCCGAGCAGCAATCCGGCCGCGGCGGTCGGTACTTGAAGGACATTCAGGAGCACCGGGTCCCAGAGCATGGGATGGAGATTGCGCTCGACAGCGGGCTGGAGCTGCCGGAAGCGCTCGCCGACGAAGGTCAGCAGGGTCTCGCCCAGCGGCGTGAAACGCAGGGCCGAGTTGGCGATCGAGCGCGCGCCGTCGGTGAGCAGCGCGACGAAGCCGCCGGCGACGAGGAGATAACCCAGCATCCTGACGAGAAAGCGCAATTCGTCCCCCGATCCCTGCAATGCCCAGCCGGGCGCGGCCCTCAGAACCGCCTCCCTGCCGGGAAATCGCATGTGTCCACTCGCCTGCGGCAATGCAACGGCAAAGGACAATTGCGCGCAACCCCGACGGACTGCGGCTTTAGCGCTTGAAACTCGCGCGCATGGACGCCATAAGCAGCGCGCCGGACAGGTGGCCGAGTGGTTGAAGGCGCACGCCTGGAAAGTGTGTATACGGGAAACCGTATCGCGGGTTCGAATCCCGCCCTGTCCGCCATATTACATTGAAAACATTGGCTTATTAGCGGATTTCTTGGCATTACTCGCCATTATATCCCACTTCAAATTTGCGCTTACTTTTGGAGGATTCGCGCGTCCATGCTGCCGCTGATTAAATTGTGATTCGATCGCCTAGCATTCTTCCGGCCAGCTGGAGAAGTAAGTTATGGATACCAACGAGATGGAGACGGCCTTCGCTCCCCTCTTCAAAGAAATTGAAGAGGACGAACTTGAAAAAAGTAAACCACTACTTGCACATTATACTACAGTTCAAACACTAGAAAAAATACTTCAAAATAGAGAAATTTGGCTAGCCAACCCGCTGTTCATGAATGATTTTGAAGAACTAAAATGGGGGATTCAAAACGACGTTCAAGAGTTTTTAAATAATGCTAACATCAACAATTATCTCTCGTCGTCAAACACTACGAAATAATTTCGATCTCAAGTTGAATGGAATTTGCAAAAATTTGAAGAAGATCACGCATTCGATACGTACATATTTTGCCTTTCAAAGCACGAACGTCACGAAGTCGATGGGAAGTTGTCGATGTGGCGCGGATACGGGGCCAATGGAGACGGCGCAGCTATCGTGTTTAACACAGAAAATCTTCCACGAGATCAAGAATCCCCGTTAATCATTGCTCCTGTCGCGTACGCCACTCGCGAGCGCAGACGCGAAATGCTAAAAGAATTAGCTGACCGCTTTGCTGAAATAATCTCTAACCACAAAATAATTACAAAACATGAATTTATAAATGCAGTATTTTATTTGTTCGATAGACTAAAATTATTCTCCATTTATACGAAGCACTCTGGATTCTCGGAAGAGCAAGAATGGAGGGTTGTTTATATGCCCGATCGAGATACAATAAATAAATTTAAGGATAAACGGCATTATATTACAAATGGCCGCGGCGTTGAGCCTAAATTGAGACTTACCTTCGGCACCGGGGAATCTGGGCTGCATCCTGACCTTAAACTAGATGACTTAATTCACGAGATCATTCTTGGCCCTTCGCATGCGTCCGTGCTGGCAGAAAGATCAATTAAGCGCATGATTGAACTATTGGGACGAGAGACCCTCATTCCAAAAGTACGCGCGTCCACTATCCCTTACCGCAAACCGTAAGAATGGGAAATTTATCGCCAACGCATCAACTACCATGCCCCTGTCCTCGTGATCGTCCGGCATCGGCAGCCGGCTTCGAGCCCGACATCGGCGTAGAAGGTCTCGGAGAACATCGTCGCCGGTGCGCGCTCGCCATAGGCGTTCCCGAGGATGAGCCTGATCGAGACGCCGCGGACCTTGATGACCGGCAACGTCTCCTTGCCGTGATGCTCGAAGGCAGGCGCGATGTCCTCATGGCTTTCGGGCAAGGCTAACCAGGTCTGGATGCCGAACAGGCTGTTCGGTCCGCTTCGGCTGGCTGCGGAAGTGCGCTCCGAATGGGATACGCCGCGCCCCGCGACCATCCAGTTCAGCGCGCCGGGGCGGATGATCTGATCGGCTCCGGTGCTGTCCCGATGATGGAAATCGCCGCGGAACAGATAGGTCACCGTACCGGGACCGATGTGCGGGTGTGGGGGACGTCGATACCTTGCCCGGTCAGCAGATCAGCCGGCCCGGCCTGGTCGAAGAAGATGAACGGCCCCACCATCTGCCGCTTCGGCGCCGGCAGGGCGCGCCGCACCTCGAAGCCGCCGAGATCCCGCGCCCGCGGAACGATCAGGGTCTCGATCGCGTCCATGCCGACCTCGTCAGGGCAGCCCGGTTCGATGGCAGGGTTCCAGCTCATGCGCGTCGAGATCTCCCGTCGGCGGCCTTCATCGACGATCGACCTAGCGAGCCGCTCAGCAATGTCGCCCAAAGCGGAACTCACATGGCCGGCACGAAGACCTCGCCGTTGGTATTCGGCAGACGAATCTCCGCGAAACGCGGATCGTGTTCGAGCATCTCGATCAACAATTCGGTGAGCACCCGGATCTTGCGTTCAGGGTGCTGGCCCGGCGGGCGGACGACATAGGCGCCGGCTGGCGGCGGCGGGTAGCGCATCATGATCGGGACGAGCGCGCCAGCGGACACATGCTCATGGATCATGCAGTCGGGCAGCCAGGCGATACCGAGCCCCGCTGCTGCGGCAGCAACGAGAGCCGTGGCACTGTCTGCCTTGAAGCGCCCCTGCGGCTGGATGGTGACGATCTTGTCAGCGTCCATGAATTGCCAGGTCTCCATGCTCTGCATCAAGGCCGGATGGGCGGCGATCTCCTCCGGTTTCTCAGGGGAGCCGTGAGTCTCGATATAGTCCGGGCTCGCGACGAGCTTGCCGTAGATCGGGCCGATACGCCTTGCGACCAGATTTGAGTCCTGCAGGTAGCCGACCCGGATCGCGCAATCAAAACCCTCGGCGATGAGATCGACGAAGCGGTCGCTGTAGACGGTATGGATGTGGAGCTGCGGATGGCGACGCGCCAGCTCGGCGACCATTGGAGCGAAGTGCGTCGGCCCGAAGGTCAGTGGCATGGCGATCCGCAGGCGGCCGCGAAGGTCGCCGTTCGGCAGGATCGCCTCCCTGGCCAGCTCGATCTCGGCGGAGACCCTGGCCGCGTGCTCGCGGAATGTCGCGCCGGCTTCCGTGAGTGCCGCGCCACGGGTCGTGCGGGCAAGCAGCTGGACTCCGAGCTCCGATTCTAGCCGCAGCAGCCGTCGGCTCACGATGGACTTGGACAGGCCTAGTCGGCGCGCGGCAGGCGAGACGCCTCCGGCATCGGCCACCGCCACGAATGTCTGCAGATCTTCGATCTCCAATTTGGCGTTCCTCATCTTGCGACACAGCTTGCCTGACGATGGCGCTATCGCAGCGCGCTTGGGAACGGCAATAAACGGCCGGCGCTGCCTGTGGCGCAAATCGCCCGGCTGACATTGCCGCTCATTGACGACGTCAGAAGAGGATAATCATGACCTTTCGCAACGGCCTGAAGTCGCTCCTTCGCCCTGAAGACTCGGTCCTCGTTCTGATCGACCACCAGCCTTTCCAGCTCACCAATCTGAACAGCCACGACCCCCATATGGCGGTCAACAATGCGACGGCTCTGGCGAAGGCCGCCAAGGCATTCAGCGTCCCGACCATTCTCACGAGCGTGATCGCTGAGCGAGGCGGTCTCATCTTCCCGCAGATCACCGATGTCTTCCCGGGCCAGGAGGTGATCGACCGGACGTTCGTCAACACCTGGGAAGATCCGAAGGTGGTGGACGCGGTCAAGGCGACGGGCCGTAAGCAGCTGATCATCGCCGGCCTCTGGACCGAGGTCTGCGTCGCGATGCCGGCGATCCAGGCCCTCGGCGAGGGCTGGGACGTGACCGTGGTCACGGATGCCTGCGGCGGCATTTCGGTCGAATCCCACGAGGTCGCCATCCAGCGCATGATCGCGGCCGGCGCGAATATGATGACTTGGCTCGCCGTGATGGCCGAATGGCAGCGCGACTGGGCCCGCATCGAAACCGCTGGCAAGGTGACGGACGTCCTCAAGGAACATGCTGCGGGTAGTGGCATCGCCTATCTGTGGGAGCAACAGCTGCTCAACACGCCGGTCCCGAGCCCCGCCGGCTGACCTGTTCGGGTGGCGGGTTGCGGCGAGATGCCCTGCGAGACGATGGACCCGGTGTCGCGGCTCGCCATCCCCTCTGTGCCGGGGCCCGTTAAGCTCCGGCGCTTCTGCCGAAGCCTGAAACAGTTGTCGCCGCGAAAGTGGACCATCGCTTTCGCGGCAGCAACGCTGCCTGTTGTGGCAGACGCACAGACGGGCACGGATATCGGCCGCGCGCCGACCTTGACGATCGAGCGTTACCCCGAAAGCTGGTCTTATCTGGCAGACCCCACCCGACGGACAGGGCGGTGGACGGAGCCGTTCAAGTACATCCCCTTGAGCGCGGATGGATCGACCTATCTCACGACAGGGCTCGAGGTCCGATCGCGCTACGAAGGCTATGCCAATGTCCGCTGGGGCGCGGCGCCGGACGATGGCTACGTCTGGCATCGCTTGATGCCCTATGCCGATTTCCATGTGGGAAAGCTGCGCCTGTTCGCTCAACCTATCATCTCCGGGATCTCGGGCGTCCGTCGCGCCACGAGACCTGTCGATACGACCGGAGCAGATATGTTGCAGGCCTTCGTCGAGCTGGAGACGGATGTCGCGCAAGCGATCTCGCTGCGGATGTCTGCAGGTCGCAAGCTGATCTCGCTTGGCGCGGGACGCTTCATCGACACACGCTACGGTCCCAATATTCCTCAGGCCTTCGACGGCTTCGACATGTCTCTGACGGGCAAGGCCTGGCAGGTTAAGGCGCTCTATTCTCGCCCGGTCGACAACAGGCTTGACGATTTCGACGACCGGACATCGAGCCAGAAGTCACTCTGGGGCGTCTATGCGACGCAATGGCTGGGCAAAACTCAGACGAACGGCTTTGACGTCTATTATCTCGGGCTGCGGGACCGGAATGCGGTCTACGACCAAGGGGCCGGTAGAGAGCGAGTCCATACCATCGGAACCCGCATATTCGGAGACACAGGCAGCTCGTACTGGAACCTCGAGGGCGCCGTTCAGCATGGGATGTTCGCAGGCCACCGGAGGGCGGCCTGGGGGATCGGTGCCGAGATCGGATGCCGGTTTTCGCAAGCACCACTGCAGCCGGACCTCAGGCTTTCCGCTGACGTGATCTCGGGCGACGATGACCCGGACGATCCGGAATTGGGAACGCTCAACCCCCTTTTTCCGAGGGGCAAGTACTTCGTGTCTCAATCGCCGATCGGGCCGCGCAACCTGATCCATGTCCGGCCTTCCATCACGATCCATCCGCGCAAGGATGTCGAGCTGTCGCTGTCGGGTTCGGCCTATTGGCGACAGAGCACCGGCGACGGCATCTATGCGATCTCTGGCGCCCTCGTCCGCAGCGGCAAGGGCAGCGATGCACGCTTCATCGGAACGCAGGCCGAGATCGCCATAGCCTGGCAGGCAACGCCGGAGCTGAATCTCGCGGCCTCGGTCGGCGTCTTCGACCCGGGAACATTCATTCGAGAAACGGGCCCAGCGCAGATCATCAAGCTGGTCGGCGTCATGGCAAACTACCGATTCTGACCATGCAAGCGTCGGCCCCTGACAACCCCGTACTTCAGCAAACGAAGGCTGCTCGGCTGCCGAAGCAGTTGCGCGGATCGCAGCTCTTCTCCCGCGCCACCCCACGAATTTGCAGGGACCCTTGATGCAGATCGGTATCGACAGCTTCGCCGCCATCCTCCCGGATTCGGCGACGGGCAAGCTTCCCTCGCCGACTGAGCGAATGGCCGATCTGCTTGACGAGGTCGAGGTCGCCGATCGGGCCGGGCTCGATATCTTCGGCATCGGCGAGCACCATCGCGCCGAGTTCCTCGATTCCGCGCCGGCGATCATCCTCGCCGCCGCCGCGGCCCGCACCAGCCGGATCCGGTTGACGAGCGCCGTGACGGTGCTGAGCGCTGCCGACCCGGTCAGGATCTTCCAGGAATTCGCGACGCTGGACCTGATTGCCAAGGGGCGGGCCGAGATGGTTGTCGGCCGTGGCTCGTTCGGCGAGGCCTATCCGCTGTTCGGCGCCGACCCGCGGGACTATGACGAGCTCTTCGCCGAGAAGCTCGCTCTGCTCCTGAAGCTGAACGAGACGGCTCATCCGATCTGGAAGGGTCGTTTCCGCGCGGCGCTGGTGGGACAGGGCGTCTATCCGCGTCCCCATCAGCCGCGCCTGCCGCTCTGGATCGGCGTCGGCGGCACGCCGCAATCCTTCGCTCGCGCCGGCACGCTCGGGCTGCCGCTGATGGTGGCGATCATCGGCGGGACGTTCGAGCGCTTCCGGCCGCTCGTCGATCTCTATCGCGAGGCCGGCCTGAGCGCCGGGCATAGCCCCGAAACGCTCAAGGTGGGGGTCCACGCAATGGGCTTCGTCGGCGAGACCGATACGGCGGCCAGGGATGCATTCTTCCCGGGCTGGGCGCATCTGACCGGGAGGATCGGCCGCGAGCGCGGCTGGCCGCCGCCGTCGCGGGATCAGTTCGACGCCATGGCCAGCCCGGAAGGCGCGTTCCTGATCGGCGACCCAAAGACGGTCGCGGCCAAGATGCTCCATGCCAGCGAAGTGCTCGGCGGCGTCTCGCGCATCACCTTCCAGATGAGCACCGCCTCGCTCGAAACGGCGGCGATGAAGCGTTCGATCGAGCTCTTGGGCACCCAGGTCGCGCCAATCGTCCGGGCGGCCACGCGCGAAACCGAGAAGGCGACCTGATGGCCGAAGCGGGCTTGGGGCAGACGATCGCTCCGGCGGTCGTCCTGATGGGAGCGGCCGTGGTTGCCGTGCCGCTGTTCCGGCGGCTCGGCCTCGGATCGGTCCTCGGTTACTTCGCGGCCGACCGGGGAGCTTCCCGGCCGGCCGCGGGACATGTCAGGCGGCCGCCTCGCCCGACACGTCGATTACGACCTTGCCGCGCAATCCTCGCGCGGCGCCGTTCTCCAGCAGTTCGTGCGCCTCGGCCATGCGGGCAAGCGGCAGGGTCGCGCCGATCATGGGCTTGACCAAGCCGCGCTCGACGAGGCTCGTGAGCGCGTCGAGCTTGCCGCGGTTCTGACGGGTGAACACGAAGTGGTAGGCTGCGTTCTTGCCCCATGCCTCGATGAGGTTCTGCGGCTGTGCGATGTCGACGAGGCTGACCACGCGCCCGAACGCCGCCAGCGTGAGCGGGCTCCGCGTGAGGGCATCACCGCCGATCGTGTCGAAGACGACGTTCACGCCCTCTCCGCCGGTCAGTCGGGCGACCGCCTCCACATAGTCTTCGGCGGTGAAATCGATCGCCTCGTCGGCGCCGAGCGAGCGCACGAAGTCGTGGTCGCGCGCACGCGCTGTCGTAATCACCCGCGCGCCGATCGCCTTCGCAACCTGGATCGCGATCGTGCCGACGCCGCCGGCCCCGCCATGGATGAGAATCGTCTCGCCGACCTTCAGCTGCGCGCGCTGGACGAACGCCTCCCAGACCGTACCGCCGACAAGCGTCAAGCTCGCCGCCTCAAGGTGCGAGAGGTTCCGAGGCTTGCGACCGACGAGCTCGATGTCGGCAACGTGCTGTTCGGCATAGGAGCCTGCGGCGCCGAAGATCTTGGGCGTGTAGTAGACCTCATCGCCGACCGCCAACTCGCGAACATCCGAGCCCAGTTCCTCGATGACTCCCGAGATGTCGTGGCCGGTGATCGCGGGCAACGGCACGTAGTCCGCGTAGTCGCCGCGGCGAATCTGGTAATCGAGCGGATTGACGGCCGTGGCGTGCACCCGCACCCGAACCTGGCGCGGACCGACTTCCGGCACCGGCACCTCGCGCAGCTCGAACGCGTCCGGCCCGCCGAAGCGCGTGAGGACAGCTGCCTTCATGGTCTTGGTCATCACGACCTCCTTTCAAGGGTAGAGGCAGAGCGGGCTCCATGAGCAATGGTCCCGTTGCGATGATGACCATATGACTTGTCAGGATTGCCCTCGGTAGCGGGCCTGAACTAGGATCAGTTTCAATGAATCCTTGAGAGTGACGCGATGGACGTCAACGATTTGAACCTGTTCGTGCGCATTGCTCAACTCCGGAGCATCAGCTCTGCAGCCCGCGACCTGGGCCTAACCCCGGCGGGAGCAAGCGCCAGACTGGCAGCCCTCGAGAGAAAGCTGGGCGCCAGGCTTCTCCACCGAACGACGCGGCAGGCGACGCTGACCGAGGACGGCCTCGCCTTCCTGCCGCACGCAGAGCACGTCGTGCTCGCAGCAGAATCCGCCCGCGCGGCGCTCGGGCGGGAGCAAGCCGCCCCGCGCGGCACCCTGCGGGTGGCAGCTCCGGCCTCGTTCGCGCGCATGCATATCGTGCCGGGCCTAACCGACTTCCGCAGGCGATATCCCGAGCTGGCTCTCGACTTGCGCATCTCGGACAGTGTTGTCGATCTCGTCGAAGGTGCCTTCGATGTCGCGGTTCGGTATGCCGACCTCAACGACACGTCCTTTGTCGCGCGGCGGCTCGCTCCAGATAGGCGCGTGGTGGTTGCTTCCCCCGGGTACATCGAACAGCGCGGGCGGCCGAACACGCCCGACGACCTCGCAGTACACGCCTGCCTCGTAGTCGGCACGCTCGATCTCTGGACATTCCGCGGAAAGGGCGGAGAGCTGATCGAGCGGCGCATCAACCCAAGCCTGCGGATCAATGACGGCGGTGCCGTGCGCGATGCGGCCTGTGCGGGGTTGGGCGTCGCTCTGATGGCCACGTGGTGCGCCGCGGACGAGCTTCGCTCCGGCGCCCTCGTCCCAGTCCTTCCCGATTATCCGCTGGTCTCGACCCAGACGCTTTGGGTGCTTTACCCAAGTTCGCGCGAACTGGCGCCTAAAGTGCGGGTCTTCATCGACTGGTTGGTCGAGCGATTTGGGGGACAGCCGTATTGGGACCGCGGCCTCGAAAAGATCTTTGGGAACACTCAATGACGCTCGCTCCGCGGAGGCGCGGACAGTCAGCGCCACTAGCTGACTCTGCTGCGCTGCCTACACCGGACCTTCGAGGTTGCCGAAGCTGACTTCCAACGCCAATCCATCTGAGGCTGCCATTGGGCCGTCCGAATTCCCACTTCAGGTTCATGCCCGCGATCGAGAAATCGGGCCGCTACAGTGTCGTAAGCATATCAGCAAAAAATGGAGCTCTCGATATCGGCGTACTGGCTATGTCGTGCTGCAGGCGGGCTATCGCGCTTCTTTTGCATCAGCATCAGCAGCATCAGCCCCTGTCTGCCGCATTCGCGCGAGGCTCAGATTGCTGCGCTGTGAAGAGACCGCGCGTCGTAGCGGCGCCCACTCCAGCGGCGGCATCCGGATGATCCGGTACGCTATGTACCACGACCGCATGTGACGCGAAGGCGATGCCGCGTTCGCCGAATACTTTCACGATCCTCTTCAGCGCCTCTCGCTGGATCTCGGTTGGCTTTCCGGGCCGGACCGTGAATTTGAAGCGCACGACGAGCGCCGCCTCCTGAATGTCGGCAACACCCTGCAGCTTGAGCGGCTCGAGGAACTCGGGCGCGAATTCCGGATCGGCCAGCAGCTCTTCGCCGATCTTCTTGACGGTCTTGCGCACGGCTTCGAGATCGACGTCGCGTGCCAGCCGCAGATTGAATTTGACGATCAGCCAGTCGCGGCTGCTGTTCGTTACGGAGCCCAGTTGGCCGAACGGAACCGTATGCACCTGGCCATGGTGGTGGCGAAGACGGACAGAGCGAAGCGAAATGCTCTCCACCGTTCCCCTGAGTTGCCCGGCCTGGATGTATTCGCCGATGCGGAAGGCGTCATCCGCCATATAGAACAGGCCAGAAATGATATCGCGCACGAGTGACTGAGCGCCGAAACTGAGGGCAAGCCCGAAAATGCCGGCGCCTGCGAGGAGTGGAGCGATATTGACCCCAAGCTCTCCGAGCGCGACCAGGGTCCCTGTCCCCAGCACGAGGAAGGTGATCCCCCACTGGAGCAGAGGAATGATGGTCAGGAGCCGCGAGCCGGGCTGGAATTCGTTGCCCTCGCCCGGGACATAGCGGGTGACGGTCACGAATTTTGCGCGGATCCACGTGCTGATCAAAGCCGACAGGGCATAAGCGATAAAGATTGCCGCGGCCGCCCGGGCAATGCTCTCATTGACCTCTCTCCAGCGCGGCTCTCCGAGCCAGGCGGGAAAGTCCATGGCGAGAAATCGCGCGACGATCAGAACCACGCCCAAAGTCGCGGCCAGGCGCACGATCGCGACGAGCGCCCGCGCCAAATGCCATTGCAAGGGCGCACTCCGCCGCTCGCCCCCATGGGCATTGCAGTAGGCCAGCAGAAGCCGATCGACGATGAATGCTCCGACGACGATGCCGCCGACCGAGATCGCTGCGACGTAGAATGGGAAATCGAGGGACAGGACGCCGTAGATCCAAGCGATCCCGGCAGCACCGATGGCGACACCGAAGCCAATCTCGCGCGCCTTTAGGCGCGTCGGAGCATCGGCATGGAACCGGCGCGCCGCAGCCCACATCAGTGCGGTAGCGATGAGTCCCGCCACGACCCCCGAAGCCTGTCCGGCGGGCCAGCTCATTCCGGCTTCGAGCAGCAGCGGTATGACCGTTACGAAGGCGATGGCGAGGAACAGCGAGGCTGTCAGGAACGGCATGGCATGCCGGATCTGGGCATCGCTGGCCGATATGAGGCGCAGCGGCGGTTCGCCCGGGCGCAGCAATATCCGGACTGCCGTCATGACGATCCTGAACCGCAGCACGGTATCGACCAGGGCGATCCCGAGCCGGGCCATGAGCGTGTCGTCGCCCAATGCCAACTCCACCAGGATGGCCGCTGCCAGCATCAACATGATCAGGTCGCCGACATCGAAGGCGAAAGCAGACAGGAGTCGGGTCGTTCTCGAAGCGCTCATGCGCGCCTTCGCGCCCGAGATCGCCAGGCGCCTGGCATGCGGAAGCAGCAACAGGAGCGCCACGATGAAAGCGGCACGCCAGAGAATGCCGAGTTGGCCGCTGGTGAGGATGCGAGCGGCCGCGTCGCTGGCTTCGCCGGGAATGCGCGGAATCGCGGCCAGGATCGGCCAGAACAGCTCTCGGATGGCGTTGAGGCCTTGCGTCAGATAGCTGACCAGGCTTCGTTGCATGGGGACGCCGGCAGGATAAGTGTCGGCGCCTGCCCGCGCTGCATTCATCCAGCCGATGGCGGCGATGCAAGCTGCCGTTCCGAACACCGCAGGACAATGCCGACGGAGGTTCGCAGGCACTTGTCCCCGCATCTGCGGTCGCTCGGACATGGGTCCCCCTCCCACGGATACGCACCGCCTGCAGCGCAGACGAAGCTTGTGCCTGCCTGCGCCTCGGTTTGAATTCGTCGAACGAACCGATCGCATTATCCGCCATTTCAAGCGCCGTTAAAGTGGCCGCTGGCACGCTATGGAAGCGAATGAAGCGCTCTGCAGACGAGCCAGTGCTTCAGAGCGTGAAAACATCGCCATCGCGGGCGAAGACGCTGTCGGGAGCCAGCGCCTGCAGGCGCGCCTCGCGGCTGCGCAGCAGCGCGTCGTCCGCCGTGGGCGCATGATGGATGCAGGCGAGCCGGCCGGCGCCGGCCTCCTTTATCAAGGCGAGCCCGGCCTGCCAGGTCGAATGTCCCCAGTCACGATGAGCCGGGTAGTCGCTGTCGGCGCACCACATCGCGTCATAGGCGATCAGATCGGCGTCGCGGCAGAAGCGGACCAGGTCGGGATCGGGCGCGTCGCCCGCATGCTCATGATCGGTCAGGACCACGAAGGCCCGGCCGCCATGATCGAAGCGGTAACCGGCGGTGGCCGCACCATGCCGCAGGGCGACGGTGCGAATGACGATATCGCCCAGCACGATGTCCCGGCCCGTCTCGAAGCTGACAGCGTCGAGGCGGGCGGGAAGCGAGGCGAAGCCGATCGGGCTCAGCGGCTCCTCGAACAGAAGCCGCAGACTCTGGTGCAGGCTGATGTCGCTGCGGCGGGGTGCGCGAATCCCCAGCGTGAAATCGGCGCTGTGGAGCGGGGCGAACCCGGCCAACCCGATGACGTGGTCGAGATGGATATGGGTCAGGAGCAGCCAGGTGGAGCGCCGTCCTTCGGCGAGCAGATTTCGCCCAAGTGCGACCGCGCCCGATCCGCAGTCGATGATGAAAACCTGCTCGCCGATCGCGACCTCGATGCAGATCGTATTGCCGCCGAAGGTGCGGAAACATTCGCCGGAGACCGGCATCGAGCCGCGTGTGCCCCAGAACCGGACGCTGAAGTCGCTCATCGCAAGCCTCACTTCGTCTGCAGCGCGTGAACGGGCCGCCAATCCACCAGGGGAGCCGCAAGCAGGTCGCGGCAGCGCTCCGCCAGCGCCATGGCCGGCCCGTCTTGCGGCCTCTGCGCCAAGCAGGCGTCGATCAGGCCGAGCGCATCGTCGAAGCGGCGCTGCCGGTAGGCGGCGAGGGCCCGTTCGTAACTTTCGACCCAGGCCGGGCGCGTCTCCGTCGCAGCCAGGCCGAGGAGTTCGTAGACGGTCACGCCATGGTCGCGTCCATAGACGGCGATGCGATCGACCTCGCGCACGATGATGGCTTCGCCCGCTTCGCGCCGCGTCTCCTCGCTGATCAGGATCGCGGTACCATAGACCTTGTTGGCACCTTCGAGCCGGCTCGCGAGGTTCACGCTGTCGCCGATAGCGGTGTAGTTCAGCCGGGTCCGCGAGCCGATATTGCCGACGATGGCCTCGCCCGAATGCAGGCCGACCCTCACCCTGAGCGGCTGCCCCCCGGCATCCATCAGCCCGGCCGCCGCGGTCTCCGCGACGATGGCGAGCGCAGCGCGGCAGGCCGGCAGGGCTGTATGCGGCTCCGGCCGCGGCGCCCCCCAGAACGCCATCACGGCGTCGCCGATGAATTTGTCGACCGTGCCGGCGCGCTGCTCCACGGCTTCCGAAGCGAGCTCGAGGAACCGGTTGGCGATCGGCAGCACCGCCGGCCCGAGGCGCTCGGCGAGGCGCGTGAAGCCGGCGAGGTCGGCGAACAGGATGGTGATACGGGCCGATTTGCCGCCCAGCTCGGCCCGGCCGCCATGAGCGACCAACTCGCGGACCAGATCGACCGGAATGAAGCGCCCGAAATTGGCGAGCCCCGCCGCCATCCGGGCGAGCGCGGCAGAAAGCTGGTCGATCTCGATCAGACGCGAGCGGCGATGCACCAGAGCGTCGAGCTCGAAACGTTCGAGATGGGCGAGGTCGGCGACGACGGCCCGGATCGGCCGGACCAGCACGAACTTCGCCAGGGCGGCGGCCATCAGTCCCGCCAGCGCGATGGCCAGGGCGAGCCCGATACCGACACGGCGGGTGGTCGCATCGATCTCCGCCAGGAAATCGCGCTCCGGCACGATGACCGCGAATTGCCAGCCCTGGAAATGCAAGGGCGAGAGGCCGACGGCGAAACGCTCTCCGGCCAGCTCAACGGCGATGCGCTCCGGCGCCGCCTTCCCGCGCGCCGCCCGCTGCGCGAGCGCCTCGCCGACGCGGCGAGTGACTTTGATCAGCTTCGTCCGATCCCTGTCGCTCCCGGCAGGCTCGACCACGAGGCGCCCGGCTGGGTCGATGACCGCCGCTCCCCCGGTGCGGCCGACCGCGATCTGCCCGAGTAGCCTGGAGAATCGCGAGAGGGCGACGAAGGCGCCGAGCCGGGTGCCATCGGCCAGGCGGCCGACATAGGCGACCGCCGGTCCGGCTCCGGCCGGATCGGCGGCGGCCAGCCAGTCCGGGCCGAGAGTTTCGGCCACCGGCCAGATCCCCATTGCGGCTTGCAGTCGGACTTCACCGCCCCGGGCGCCGGGCTCGATCGCCGCGACCGTGCCCTGCGTCCCCTCGTGAGCCAGAGCCGTGACGAGCGACAGGCTCCCGAGCGGCTGCGTCAAGGCCGCATCACGGGCGGCAGGCGAGCCATCGCGCTCGATCAATCTGGCGGCGGCACGCCAGGCGGCTTCCGCCCCTGCGACCTGCGTCCACCATTCATGCCGGACGGAGGTCGTCACCTGCCGCTCGATCTCGGCGGCCAGCGCCGTGCTGTTGCGCGTCGCGGTCCGCCACCAGGCGACGTGCACGCAGCCGGCCACGATCAGCACGCCGCCGAGCGCGATGCCCGTCAGAATGGTCTGCAGGCCCGTGCGCATCCTTGCCTCCCACAATCTGCCGTCAGCCGGAGGGATGGGTGGTTTCGAGGGCCTGGAACACCACCGCCAGCACATAGCCGAAGATGGCGTGGCCGATCAGGCTCATCAGGGAGAGCTGCCCGTTGTCGCCGATCAGCAGGAAAGGCAGGCCGGCGAGCGGGGCCCACAGGCCGAGCGCGATGAAATAGGTGACGACACCCCAGAGCCAGCCGTCAGCCGGGTGGCCCAGCCGCACCAGCCGCGTCGTCAGCCAGTAGCCGAGCGGATAGAAGACGAAGCCGGTGACGTAATGCAGCGCCTTGGCCCAGACATCGGGCAGGTCGAGTCCGAGCTGGCGCTGGAACAGCAGCTTGACCAGCGCCGGAGGCTCGAGCGGAAAGCCGGCGAAGAGCTGCGTCGGCCAATTGGCCCAGATCTCGTAGAAGCCGGTGGCGGCAAAGCCCGCGAGCACGAGGTGCCAGCTCTGGCGGGCGTTGGGAACCAGACGGGCGATCAGCCCCGGTGCGTTGGTGGCGGTCGTCATGCTCATGAGGGTCTCCTGCTCACGGGAACAGTGGGAATGGCTGCCGCGAAGCCCGCGGCTCAGAGGTATTCCTGGTAAAGGTCGACGGTGGAGCGCCGGCCGATATCGTCGAGATGGGCGGCGATCCACGCCGCCGCCGCGGCGCGGCCGAGATCGCGCAGCCGCGTCAGGAACGACCAGCTCGTGTCGAATTTCGATGCGACCGAGAACTCGGTCATCGCGTCGTCGGAGCGGATCGCGTGGATGAAGACGCGCCTCAGCTTGTCGCGGTGCTCCGGGCGGATCCAGTCGTCGTCGATCAGCTTGGTGGCGAAGGCGATGGCCCGCATCTCGCGGATCAGCGAGGAATTGAAGCTGATCTCGTTGATCCGGTTGAAGATCTCGGAGGGGCCCTGCGGCACGTCCGGCCGGACGATCGGGTTGATATGGACGACGAGGATGTCGCGCGCATCGGCATCATAGATCAGCGGGTAGATCGCGGGATTGCCGACATAGCCTCCGTCCCAATAGTGCTCTCCGTCGACCTCCACGGCCCGGAACAGCATCGGCAGGCAGGCGGACGCCTGGACGACCTCCGGCGACATCATCTCATTGGTGAAGATCTGCGGCTTCCCGGTCTTCACATTGGTCGCGCAGAGCCGCAGCCGGGTGCAGCGGCAGGCGCGCAGCGCGTCGAAGTCGACGACGCTGGTCAGCACGTCGCGCAAGGGGTTGAAGCCGAGCGGGTTGAGCTGATGCGGCGAGAACGTCCGTGTCAGGGCCTCGAAGAAGCGATAGCTCACCGGTTCCTTGACGCCGAACCCCTCCATCCAGAGGTCGAAGGGCGTCTGCTGGTAGGGGCTCGCGGTTCGGCCGGCGCGGCTGATCCGATGCCAGAAAAGCTCCAGCAATTCGCGGGCATGGGCCTTGCCGCCGGCCATTTTGCCATAGGCGTAGACGACGGCGTTCATTGCGCCGGCGCTGGTCGCCGACAGGCCGTCGATCTCGATGCGGCCGTCCTCCAGCAGCATGTCGAGCACGCCCCAGCCGAAGGCGCCATGGGCGCCGCCGCCCTGAAGGGCGAGGTTGATCGTCGGCGCGTTGGCTGTCGCAGTATCCGCCATGCCTGTCGGGTGCGGAGAGGCTTGGCGGTCGAGAACGGTCGATACGGACATCAGGCGGCGTCCTTCTGCTGGAGAGCGTCTGTCGCGGGTTTGGCCAGCGCGATCTCACGGCCGGTTATCAGCCGGGCGCCGCGTTCGTAGGTCAGGTAAGACCACAGCCAGCTCGTCGCGACGGAGAGCCGGCTGCGGAAGCCGATCAGGAACCAGACGTGCACGGCCGACCAGAACAGCCAGGCCGAAAAGCCGGTCAGCCTGAGCCAGCCCAGATCGACGATCGCGAATTTTCGGCCGATGGTGGCCATCGAACCGGCGTCGCGATACCGGAACGGAGCCGGGTCGGACGTGACGCGGACGCGGGCTGCGATCAGGCTGCCGACCCAGCGGCCGGCCTGCTTCGCCGCGGGGGCAATTCCCGGCAGCATGGCGCCGTCCGGGCCGGCATGGGCCGCCGTGTCGCCGATCACGAAGATCGCGGGATCGTCCGGCAGCGAGAAATCCGTCTCCACCTTGACGCGGCCTGCACGATCGACGGAGGCATCGAGCCAGCGCCCGGCGGGCGAAGCCTTGACGCCCGCGGCCCAGATCACCGTCCGGGCCGGCAGGCGGATGGCGCCCAACCTCACTCCGTCGTTTGAGACGTCGGTCACCATGGTTCCGGTCGCGACGTCGACGCGCATGGCTTCGAGCGCCCGGTGGGCCGCCCGGCTCAGCTCCTCACGGAAACCCGGCAGAATGCGCGCCCCGGCCTCGACCAGCACGATGCGCGTGCTCTCGGCCGCGATTCGGCGGAAGTCGCGGCTCGCCGCATTGCGGACGAGCTCGGCGATGGCGCCCGCCATCTCCACGCCGGTCGGGCCGCCGCCGACGATGACGAAGGTCAGCAGCGCCTTGCGGGCCGCCTCGTCGTCCTCGAGCTCGGCTTCTTCCAGGGCCTTGAGGATCTTGGCGCGGACACGGGTCGCATCGTCGAGCGTCTTGATCCCCGGCGCGGCGGAAGCCCAGTCGTCGCGGCCGAAATAGCTGTGCCGTGCGCCGGTCGCGACGACGAGATAGTCGAAGGGGATGCTGCGGCCATTCTCCGTCACGACGCAGCGCGTGCGACGATCGACACTCACGACCTTGTCGAGCACGACCCGCGCATTGCCCTGGCCGCGCAGCACGGAGCGGATCGGCGCGGCGATATCGGCCGGCGACAGGCTTGCGGTCGCAACCTGGTAGAGCAGAGGCTGGAACAGGTGGAAATTGCGCCGATCGAGGATCGTCAGCTCGATCGACGCGTCTTTCAGGGCCTGTGCCGCAGCGAGGCCGCCGAAGCCGGCGCCGATGATCACTACCCGCGGAACGGTCGTTGTCATTGCTAACGTGATCATGGCGAGTGCTCCGCTTTTTCGGTCAGTGAGCCGTCCAGGCGCCGTCGACGGGGATCGACGTGCCGGTCATCGAGGCGCCGGCTTCGGAGGCGAGGAAGACGGTCAGGGCACCGATCTCCTCGACGCTCGCGAAGCGCTTGTTGGGCTGGGCGGCGAGCAGGATGTCCTTGACCACGCGGTCGCGCGCGATGCCGTGGGCCTTGGCCTGCTCCTCGATCTGCTTCTCGACGAGCGGGGTCCAGACATAGCCGGGGCAGATCGCGTTGACGGTGATGCCGTACTCGGCCCCCTCCAGCGCGACCGCCTTGGTGAAGCCGACGATGCCGTGCTTGGCGGCGACATAAGCGGATTTGAACGGCGAGCCGACGAGGCCGTGCGCCGAGGCGATGTTCACGATCCGGCCGAAGCTGCGCTCCTTCATGCCGGCGAAGACGGCGCGCGTGGCGTGGAAGGCGGCCGAGAGGTTGAGCGCGATGATCGCGTCCCAGCGCTCGGGCGGAAAGGCCTCGACCGGCGCGACATGCTGGATGCCGGCATTGTTGACGAGGATGTCGACCTGGCCGAAAGCCGCCATCGCGCCCTCGATCAGCGTGGCCACGCCGGCCTGTTCGGCGAGATTGCTGCCGTCGAAGCGCACGGCGACCTCACCGGCCGCCTCCAGGCTGAGCCGCGTCTGCTCGATGCTGCGCGGATCGCCAAAGCCGTTTATCACCAGATTGGCCCCGGCGCCGGCCAGCGCCTTGGCGATGCCGAGGCCGATGCCGCTGGTGGAGCCGGTGACGACGGCGGTGCGGCCCGCGAGGGGGCGGGGGTGGCCGGTGGTGGAGTTGGCGGCTGTGGCGTGAACGTTCATCGCATCTCTCCTTGCTGCAGGAGAGAATGCGGATGGCGGCCGGCTCCGGGAAATGCCGATGCGCTGTCGTGACGATAGCCATCGGCTATAGCGATTATTCTTGCCCCGGCCAGACGGCGCATGCAGCCTCAACCACATGAACGACAAGCCACTTGCCGAACGCCTTGCCGAGCTGCGCCAGTGGCTCGCGCGCGAGCGCCCGCAGATCGCGCAGGCCTATGACCGCATGGTCGAGCACCTCGTGCGGAGCGGTGCGGGCGCCGGGGCCTTGCGAGCCGGCGATGCGATGCCGGCCTTCGGCCTGACCGCGGCCGATGGCCGCTTCATCACCTCGGCCGAGCTTCTCTCCACCGGGCCGCTCGTGCTCAGCTTCTATCGCGGCGCCTGGTGTTCCTATTGCCAGACCGAGTTGACGGCCTTGCGCGACGCCCATGACGCGATCCTCGCGCTGGGCGGGCGCGTCGCGGTCGTCTCCGGCGAGATCGGCGGTCGCGGCGTGGCCGTCGCGCGCCAGCACGATTTGCCGTTCGACGTGCTCAGCGACGTCGATCTCGGGCTGGCCCTGGCGTTCGGGCTCGTCATCTCGGTTCCCGGCGAGGTGCGCGAGATCTACGAGCATCTCGGCTACGACCTGGCGCGCATCAACGGCAACCCGTCCTGGTTCCTGCCGATTCCGGCAACCTATGTGGTGGCGCGCGACGGCGGCATCGCAGCGGCCTTCGTCGAGCCGGATTTCCGCTACCGCATGGATCCGACCGAGATCCTTGCGGCACTCTCCCGGCTCAAAGCGGCGACAGCCTGACCGCGCCGCCCCAGTCGCCGGCCCGCGCGAGGCGCAGGCAGGCTTCCGTCGCGGTCTGGAAGGGGCGGCCGGCGACCACCGCCACGGCAACGTTGCGCTCCGGGGCGGTCTCCGCGAAGGGACGCATGACCAGACCGTCGATCAGCGGGATGCTCGCTGGCAGCACGCCGAGGCCGAAGCCGGAGCGGACCAGCCGCTGCAACTCGTCGGTGCCGCGCACGCGATGGCGGAAGCGCACGGGGATATCCTTGCTGGCACAGGCGAATTTGAAGCGCTCGTGATCGGCGCAGTCGATCTGATCGATCACCTCCGTTCCGGCGAGATCGTCGAGCGCGATGCCGTCCTTGCGGGCGAGAGGGTGGCCCTGCGGCACGACGAGCCGGCTGCCTTCCCGGAACAGCGACCAGCTTCGCATGCGCTCGGGCAGTTCGACCGCATCGCTCAGGAAGACCAGGTCGAAATCGCCCTCCAGCGCGCGGGAGGCGAGTTCCCTGTGCGGCAATCTCACCAGCGTGAGCTCGAAGCCGTTGAGGCAGGTATTGAGGCTTTCGAGCAGCCCCGTCAGCACCTCGACGGAGACCGTCTCGAGGAGGCCGAGCCGCAAATGGGCCATGTCGCCCTTGCTGACGCCGCGCGCCAGCTCCTTGGCGGCTTGCGCCGCGACATAGGTGCGTTCCAGATGCGGCAGCATGAGCCGGCCGAGCTCGGTCAGATGCGTGTTCTGCCGCTCGCGATGCAGGAGCAGGCCGCCGAGCTCGTCCTCGAGCTTCTGGATGGCGCGGGTGAGCGAGGGCTGCGCGACGTTGCATTGCTCTGCCGCGCGCGTGAAGTTCAGGCTGCGCGCGACCGCCAGGAAATAGCGGATCTGATGCATTTCCATGCCGATGCCCCCCGGATGGCAGGCCTCGCCGCGCTGCTCAGCGGCGACCGAGCGCCATTGGCTGGATATTCGCGGGCGCGGGCGGTTCGGTTACAGGCGGTTGCCGAAATTAGGCGTCTTGCCGATGCTCCTGCGTTCCGGCATCGCGACCGAGCGTCGCCGCGAGCCCGGCCGCCGCACATAGCGCTAGGCCGATGGCGAGCACACTCGCTCCCCAGCCGAAGTGCTGGAAGGCCTGGCCCAGGACGACGCTGCCGACGAGGCCGCCGAGGAAATAGCTCGCCAGATAGAGCCCGCTTGCCGCGCCGCGTTCGCGTTGCGCCGTCCGGCCGACATGGCCGGTCGCGATCGCCTGCGCAGCGAAGGTGCCGATCGCGAAGAGGACGAGCCCGCAGAGCACGGCCGCCAAAGACGGCAGCACCAGCAGCGGCAGCCCCGCGAGCGCCACGCCCAGGCTCGCCAGCAGACCCCGCCGCGTGCCAAGGCGCGACGCCAGCCCGCCTGCCAGGAGCGTGGTCGCGACCGACGGCGCGAAGACGAAATAGACGAAGCCGATCTCCATCATCCCGAGCGCCAAGGGCGGTGCCGCCAGGACGAGATTCACATAGGTGAACAGGCCGATGAAGGCGAAGAGGATCAGGAAGCCGATCGCGAAGCTCGCGCGCAGCTGCGGATCGGCAAGATGCAGCCGCAAAGCCCCGCCGGCGGGAGCCGTGGACGCCGCCATCGGCGGCGCGCGCCGGACGGTGGCATGCACGAGCGCGGCGCCCGCCAGATTGAGCACGGCAAAGACATAGAAGGTGGTGGGCAGCCCGAACCGGTCGGCGAGCGAGGCCGACAGCAGTCGTCCGGCAAAATTGCTGGCGACGTTGCCGGCGATATAGGCTGCGAAGGCCGCCGCAGCGTCACTGGCCGAATAGTGTTCGCCGAGATGCGCCAGCATCAATGTGAAGGCCGTGGCCATGAAGACGCCCTGCAGCACGCGCAGGCCGGTGAAGGTCGCAAGATCCGGCGCGCCGGCCAGCAGCGCGGTCGGTATCGCGAGCAGGACGAGGCTGATCGTGATGCCGCGGCGGCGATCGATCGAGGCGCTCAGATAGGAGGTGGCGAGGCTCGACAGCGCCATGCCGATGGTGCTCGCATTGACCGCGATACCCATCGCGCCGGGGCTCGCGCCATAATGCCGGATCAGCGAGGGCAGGATCGCCTGCATGGCGAACAGATCGACCAGCGTCAGGAAGGCGGTCAGCGCGATCACGGTGGTTCGAAGCCAGGAGCGTGAGCTCGTGACCGGCATCGCCATGGCGGCAGCCGGAGCGGATTCGCTTCGCATCATTCCGGTCCTTGGAAAGCAGCCGTGCCTGATCCCGGCTCAATTCGGGTTTTCCTCGGTGGTGTAGAGAGCGCCGACCCGCCAGCCATCGACCGTGCGCACGCACAGCAAGTTGACGAGGAACGCGATCCTTCGCGGGTCGGCTCTGGAGCCCAATGTCAGCCTCAGGGGCTGGAAGAGCACCGCGCTGACCGGGCTGACCTCGACGACCCGTGCTCGTTCGCGATCCGGCATCACCTCCCAGACATCGGAGCGCTGGAAGGCGCTCATGCGCTCGATCATCCGGTCTGCGCCCCAGAACGCCTTGCCGTCGCTGATCCAGACGAAATTCGGCGAATCCCACATCAGCGCGCGCACCGCCTTGGTATCGCGCGCGTTCTGGGCAGCGACGAAGCGCTCGTAGAGCGACGTCACCGCACGCTCCGTCTCGGTCTCGGCCGCGACGGGCGCAGCGAAGGACAGTGCAATCAGGGCGATGAAGACCTTCGTCATCATGATGACCTCCGACATGGTGTGGTTTGGATCGGATCGCCGGATGGCGGGCGGCGAAGGCCAGCCCGCATCCGCTGATCCGGGTTACATGTCGGGATCGTCGAGCATGTCCGGCGGAACGATGTCGGAGGAGAGCAGGACGACCTCCTTGCCCGACTTGTTCTCCCACCAATGGGCGTGGCCGGGCCCGAATTCGGGCGTCCACTCGCCGGTCCGGTGGGTGATCGGAACTGAACAGAAGGCGCTGTGCTCGATGATCTCGCCGGAAGCGACGTAGACGATCGAGGGGCGGTCGTCATGGCGATGGAAGGGCACGATGCCGCCGACCGCGACGGTCAGGCGACGCGTGCGCAGGCGCAGGTCGCCGAGATTGCGCCAGCCGGTGACGTTCACGATCGCAAGCGTTTCGCGCCGGATGCCGATATCGGGGGCGTTCTCGACCGTGCGCGGCTGCTTTAATTGCTTGTCGACCGGGCAAGTGCCGGCCTGCGCTGCACCGATGCCGTGGATGAGTGCGGCGGCGCAGGAGGCGCCCGCCAGCAGGCTGCGAATGGCGGAACCGTATCGTCTCGACATGACCGTCTCCTTCCTGATCGTCGCGCAATGTCGCGACCCGGAAGGCAGCATCCCGGAGAGACGGGCTCAGCTGAAATATCCGCTTTCTCTGGTTTCGATAGCCGAAAGCTATTTCACCTGCCTCTCCATCGCGGGCGATGATCATCCTCGCAGTAGCGTGTCAGGCGGCCTCATATTCCAACGGCCACTGAGGTGAGCTGCTTCCTGAGCAGAGCGTCTGCACGGGTCCGTGAAGAGAGTTTAACGCCGCTTGATCGGCCCGCCAGCGAACTCCCTGAAGAGCGCCTCAACAGGCGCGGCATTGGAGCAGCCCATGTCTCACGCCACGCATCAAGATCTCTCCGGCGACCGCATCACCGTCGCGAACGACGCCGCCCGGCTCGCCTGGGACGAGGCGCTCGAAGCGCTGATGGCCCATGCCGCTGCGACGCCCGAGCATCTCGCCCGCACGCTCGCTGCCGATCCTGATTTCGCTTTGGCCCAGGCCGCCAAGGGGCTGATGCTGCTCTCGCTGGCGCGCGCCGAGCTCGTCGCCCCGGCACGCGATTGCCTGGCGAGGGCCAGGACTTCGGCGCTGCTGCGGCCGATCACCAGGCGCGAGACGATGGTCGTCGAGGCGCTGGCGCTCTGGCTCGACGATGCGCCGCGCCGGGCGGCGGAGCGGCTGGAGGCGATCCTGCGCGCCCATCCCTTCGACGTGCTGGCGCTGAAGCTCTCGCATGGCATCCGCTTCATACTCGGCGACCAGGCGCAGATGCTGTCGACCCTGCGCCGCTTTGCGCCGGGCTTCGGCGAGGGCCATCCGCTCGCCGGCTTCGTCCATGGCTGCCATGCCTTCGCGCTCGAGGAGCGCGGCTTCTATAGCGAGGCCGAACGGGCCGGGCGCCGCGCCGTGGCCTTGAGCCCACGCGATGCCTGGGGCCGCCACGCCGTCGCCCATGTGCTGGAGATGACCGGCCGCGTCGACGAGGGCATCGCCTGGCTCGGCGACAGGCGCAACCTTGCCCATGCCAATAATCTGCGCTTCCACATCCTCTGGCATCTTGCCCTGTTCCGGCTGGAACGCGGCGAGATCGACGAGGTGCTGCGCCTCTATGACGAGGAGATCCGGGCCGAGCCGACCGACGATTATCGCGATATCGCCAACGGTGCCTCGCTACTTGCGCGGCTCGATTATGCCGGCGTCGATGTCGGGCAGCGCTGGGAGGAGCTCGCGGCCAGGGCCGAGGGGCGCATCCATGACGGGCGCCTTGTTTTCGCCGACCTGCACTATGCCCTGTCGCTACTCGGCGCCGGCCATGCCGACGGGGCCGAGGCCATTGCCCGCAGCCTGATCGACGATGCCAAGGTCCATCCCAGCGGCGAGCGGCGCGATGCCGCCCGCAACGGTGCGCTCGCCGCCTTCGGGCTGATCGCCTTCCACGAGGGCGACTATGACGAGGCGGCCCGCCTGCTCGGCGCCGCGCGCAGCGGCTTGCTCGCCATCGGCGGCAGCCATGCCCAACGTGACCTGTTCGAGCAGGCCTACGCCGAGAGCCTGATCCGCTCCGGCAATCATGACCGGGCCGCGATCGTCCTGCTCGAGCGCCTGGCTCGGCGCAAGGGTCACAACCGTTTCGCCAGCGGCCGGCTCGAAAAGCTCGGGCGGCTCGGCAGGACCGCGAGCGGCCTCGCCGCCGCACTCGCCATCGCCTCCACCCCGCTCGCCATCACTCACTGACCCTCTAGAAACGACGCTCGCCATGACCACTGCGACCACGACCCAGGGCTTCGCGCCATAATCGGACTCTGGGTCGTTGCCCTCAAGCGGACCTTCGCAGCGCAGCGGTTCCTCCGATTGGAACGGACCTCAAGCAGAAGCTAGGTTCAGTCGCTGGGATTCAACGTCCCAGCCTCGATACCGTCCTCGCGCGAAAGAACGGCGGCAGGCCAAGGTGCCGGACAAGGAGATTAGCGGGGAAGATTCCAAAGTGAGTGGCCACACAATGTGGAGCTGCAATGTCTTGCGAGGGAATCGCCAGAAGTGGAACTTGGACCATTGGCCGCAAGCTGACATGGGGGAACGCCCCCGGCTCCGATTGAGTTTCCATTGGTCTCCGGCTGGTTGGAAGTGAAGCTTGTCAATCTCGGCAATGCCCGGCAGCCGGTTTCAGAAGGCCGGCAAATCCTTACGCGGGCGCTCGAAGCATGAGTAGTGCCGAAGGGGGGCGATATGTTGCGTCCTCCTCCGGCGGTATCGGATCGTCAGAAGATCGAGCCCGTCGGCAGGCCTAGCGCCACCGCACCGGCATAGCGTGCCTGGGGGCCGGCCTGGAGCGGGTGAAAACGCGCGCCCTGGATGTCACGGAAGCGCCGCTCCAGCCCCGTCGCCCGGTAAAACGACGCGCCGCCTGCCAGCTCCATAGCCAGATCGACGGCCGCAATCGCGTGGCGAGCAACCAGAGTGCGCCCGATCATGACCTCGTTGACCGTCTCGGCACTGGGCGCGTTACGCGCTACGGTATCCAGCATCCAGCGGTGCGCGAGCTGCGCGGCCCGCAATTCGGTGTCCATGCGTCCGGCGAGCGATTGATCCGACATCGGTTTCTTCTTGGCGATCTCGATGGCGATGTCGCGGGCACTTTCGGCAACACCGAGGTAGACCGCGTAGATCAGCGGGAAAGCGATGGTCGCAATCGTCTCGAAGATCGGGTGCCACTCGCCGGCCTTGCGCGAGAACGCGACATTCGCGGCGGGGATGAAGAGATCCTCGATCACGACATCGTTCGACGCGGTGCCACGCATGCCCAGCGTGCGCCAGGTGTCCTCGATGTGCACGGCCGAGGACTTCATCGGCGCGCCGAAGTGGATGACCGACCGGCTCCCGTCTTCTCCTTCGCAGACCGCTCCGGTCATCAGGACATCCCCGGCTTCGGCTCCGGAGGTGAACACCTTCCGGGCGTTGATGCGATAGCCGTCGCCCTCCCGCTCGGCCTTTCCGGATCCGCCGATCCAGTCGGACCCGCCGGACGACAACAGGATGATCTTCTCCGCGGCGACCCGTTTCAGCAGAGGTTCCACAGCGGCGACCTTCTGGTGTCGCCAGCGCCAGGCGGGAATGGCGACCTGATGGGTGTGCATCGAAAAAGCCAGTGCGGTGGAGCCGCAGGCCCGTGCGAGCACGCGCAGCATCTCGGCGAGCTCGGAGATCTCGGAACCGCCGCCGCCGAGTTCATGCGGGACGCCTGCCTCGACGAGGCCCGCCTCCTTCAGCAGGGAGTAGTTCTCGCTGACGAAACGGTCATTCTGGTCGATCTCGGCCGCACGCGCTGCGAGTTTCGGCGCGAGTTGGCGCGCCGTTTCCACGACGCTGGCGGGAGAGGCGGTGGCTCCGACGAATGACGGAGCCGAGGCTTTCGAAGCAGCGATCGTCGACATGGCGTCCTCCATTGCTGTGAGGCAGAAGGATCACCGCTGGGGTTCCGGGCTTCCAGTTCAGCAACTGAACTGCCGGCATTTTCCGGGTGACCCCGATCTGGTACTATTCGCCAAAAAAACGGGGTTCGCCATGAACGATCGCGGCGGCTATGGCCAGTTCTGCCCAGTGTCGATGGCCTCGGAGATATTGTGCAGCCGATGGACGACGCTGGTCGTGCGGGAACTGCTGTGCGGCAGCACCCGCTTCAATGACCTGCGGCGCGGCTTACCGAAGATGTCGCCCGCCTTGCTCTCGAAACGGCTCAAGGAACTGCAGCAGGCCGGGGTCCTTAGCGTTTCGCGCAAGACGAAGGGCTCGGTCGAGTATCATCTTTCCGAGGCGGGCGAGGAGCTGAGACCGTTGATCATGGGCCTCGGCAACTGGGCGCAACGCTGGATGGAATCGCGGCTTTCGCTCAGGAATCTCGACCCGTCTCTGCTGATGTGGGATATGCGGCGAAGTCTCAACATCAAGCTGCTGCCGGCGCATCGCTGCACGATACAGTTTCTGTACCCCGAACTTCCGGGGGCGCAAAAGCGCTGGTGGCTGGTGGTGGCCGATGGCACCGTCGACCTCTGCAATTTCGACCCCGGCCATCAGCTCGACCTGCTGGTCAAGAGTTCCCTACGCACGATGACGGCGATCTGGATGGGGCTGACGACGATCAAGAAGGAGTCGGACACCGGCCAGTTGGAGATCGACGGCGATCAGGCTCTTGCTTGCTCCATGCAGCAATGGCTGGGGCTCAGCGCCTTCGCCTTCGAACCGCGCCGGGTGCAGTAATTGGCGCGAGTATAGTGCGCCGATAGCTGAGATGATCATGGCATCGGACGGCGGCAAATTCAATCACTGCTCCGGTGATGCGTTTGGTCTCTGTTGAGCCTATTCCCAAACCGCCTGCAGAACCCACATTGCATCGCTCCAGCGTTCGGATCGACACTCCTGCCCTTGTCATGGGCGGCGTGGGCCTTGCGGACCTCCTGTGTCTGCGGGCCTCCTGTGTCTGCGGAAAGGAGCCGATCGTCGTGGCCGGGAAGCGGCGCCAGCGCATGGACCGCCGGTTGACACCGCCCAGCGGGCAGCCGTCAAAAACGATGCAACGTCCCAGAAGCGAGTGAAGCGGATTCGCGTCGTCCGCGAACCCGCTTCCGAAAGCGATTGCTCGGGATAAAGCTGTCAGCGCGTCGTCCAGGCGCCGTTCTTGACTGTGCGCAGTTCGAGTTCGACCGGCAGCTTGGTCTGGCCGTTCTCGTCGAAGCTGGTGTGGCCCATGGCGCCGTCGTACTGCGTCTCGCGGATCGCCTTGGCGATCGCGGCCTTGTCCTTGGTGCCGACCTTCTTGATGGCCTCGACGAGGATGTTGGCGGAGTCGAAGGCATTCTTGGTGTAGGTCGTCGCCGGCTCGGCGAAATTCGCAGCCTGGTAATCCTTGGTCAGCTTCTCCAGCTGCGGATTGCCTTTCTCCTTGACGATGCCGGAGACGGTGCCTTCGGCAGCGGAGCCTGCGATCTTGATGAACTCCGCGTCATGGAAGCCGTCGACGCCGATCATCGGGATGGTCATGCCGAGTTCGACCATCTGCTGGCGCACCAGGCCGGCCTCGGTAACGACACCGCCGAAATAGATCGCGTCAGGTGCGCTGCCCTTGACCTTGGTCAGCAGGGCGCGGAAGTCGGTGGTACCGACCGGCACGGCCTCGGCAGCGACGATGGCGCCGCCCGCGGCCTTGTAGAACTTCGAGAAGTTCTGGGAGTTGGCGAAGCCGTAATCGCTCGTGTCGGACACGATCGCGATCTTCTTGCCGACCGATTCGGCGGCCCATTTGGCCAGGGGCTCGTTGGTGTTGACCAGCGTCGTCACGACCCGCGAAATCATCGGGTTGTTGCGCTCGGTGATCTTGGGTGAGATCGCGCCCCAGACGATGAAGGGCACATTGGCGCGCTGGAAGACCTGAATGGTCGCCAGAGCGACGCCGCTGTTCCAGTGACCGGTCGCGGCCGCCACCTGCGGATCATTGGTGAGCTTCAGCGCCGCGGCGACGCCGGTCTGCGGATTGGCGGCATCGTCGAGGATGACCGCCTCCAGCTTGAAGGGCAGGCCTGCCTTGTTCGCCTGATCGATGGCGAGCTGGAAGCCGTTGCGGGCCGAAAGCCCCTGCTGGGCGTTGCCGCCGCTCAACGGTCCGATGAAGCCGATCTTGACGGTTTCCTGAGCGGAGGCCGTCGCAGCGCCCCATGCCACCGCCGCGGCGACCGTCGAAGCGCGCAGCAATGCCGAGAATGAGCCGGTGCCGGCGCCGAGCTTGAAAGTCATGATCCCCTCCAGGATGTATGTCGAGCGCCAACGGCCGGCCATGCCGATCCCGAGGGTGCTTGGGCCGGACAATCCGCTCTTCCGGAAACACGAAGCAAATCGGATATTTCGAACCCTGGGCCTCGGTTTGCCTAAGCAGCCGGCCGGAAGCGGAACGACCTGAGCCGCCGGCTGCCTCAAGACAATCAAAGCAGAGATTCCGAAATTACGACTCCTGTCCGCATCCGGGCTGGTGCACAGCCGGGCAAGCGGCCACAAGGCGGCTGCCAAGACAAGCTGCCCAAGACGACAAGCTGCCAAGACAAAGAGGGGAACGGAATGGCCGAGCAGCTCCTGCAACAGATCCTGAACTGGATCACGCTCGGCTCGATCTATGCCCTGATCGCGGTCGGCTTCAGCCTGCTCTTCGGCGTGCTGAACATCATCCATTTCTCCCATGGCGACGTGGCGCTGATCGCGCCGTTCCTGGCGCTCGCGCTGGTGCAAAGCTTCGCGGCGACGCTCGGGGCCGCGGCGACGCCGGGCACCATGCTGCTTTGCGTCGCGCTCGCCATCGCGTCGACGGGGCTGCTCGGCGTCCTGCTCGACTTCCTCGTCATCCAGCGCTTCCGCAACGCGCCGGCGATGATGGCCCTGGTCGCCACCGTCGCGCTCGGCATCGTGTTGCGCGAGCTGATCCGCCACCTCTTTCCCAACGGCTCGAACCCGCATGCAGTGCCGCGCCTCGTCCAGGGCAGCATCGAGGTGCTCGGCGTGACCGTGCCGGCCTTCAACCTCGTCGCGATCGCGGTTTCGGTGCTCTGCGTCGCCGGGCTGTTCTTCCTGCTCGGCAACACCCGCCTCGGCCTTCACATCAAGGCCGTCTCGCAGGACCGCGACGCCGCGCGCCTGCTCTCGATAGCGCCGGGAAAGATCTTCCGGCTCACCTTCTTCATCGCCTCGGCGGTCGGTGCTGTCGGCGGCCTGTTCTTCGCGGGCTATGCCGGCATCGTGCGCTTCGACTTCAGCATCGATGTCGGGCTGATCGGCTTTTCCGCGGCGGTGGTCGGCGGGCTGGGCTCGATGCCCGGCGCGATCATCGGCAGCCTGGTGATCGCCGGCCTCGACACGCTGGTGCAGGCGGTGGTGCCGAACGGCGCGGCCTATCGCCTGGTCTTCGTCTTCCTGCTGGTGATCGGCGTGCTGGTGTTCCGGCCGGCCGGCCTCTTTGGCCGCACCGTCGTCGAGAAGGTCTGAACCGATGACGGATGTGACAGCTCCCGCCCGCACGACGCTCGGCACCGCCAGCGGCCTCGCGCTCGTCGCCCTCACGGAGATCGCGGGCGCCGCCTTCCTGCGCCAGTTCCTGCTGGTCGACGACTGGCGCGCGGTGGTCGGCCTGCTTACCCTGTTCGGCGGCGCGCTCGTTACGATGCAGCGCGTGCCGGCGATCGAGGCCGGCATCGAGCAGGCCTTCAGCGCCAACCGGCGCTTCGCGGCGCTGCTCGGCATGGCGATCGTGCTCGCCTTTCCCTTCGTGCTGCAGGGCAGCTCCTATGCGCTGCACCTGCTGATCATCGCACAGCTCTACGCCGTGCTGGCGCTGGCGCTGAACTTCCAGCTCGGCAGCGCCAACATCCCGAACTTCGCCACCGGCGCCTCATACGGCATCGGCGCCTATGCTTCGGCCTTGCTCGCCTTGCACTGGGACGTCAGCTTCTGGCTGGCGCTACCGGCCTCGGCGGTGGTCGCAACCATCTTCGGCTTCCTGCTCGGCATCCCCTCGATGCGCACGCGGGACAGCTATCTGGCGCTGGTGACGATCGCCTTCGGCGTCGTCGTGCACCAGCTCCTCAACAATCTGGAATTCACCGGTGGCCCCAATGGCCTGGTGGGGATCCCGGCGCCGGAGCTGTTCGGCCACTCCTTCGCCTCGCCGCTCGTGCTCTTCGGGCATTCGCTGCCGTCCCAGGCGAATTTCTACTACCTCTCGGCGCTGCTCGTCGGCGTCTCCATCCTGTTCGCCGGGCGGCTGCACCATTCGCGGATCGGCCTGGCGTGGAACGCGCTGCGTGCGGACGAACTCGCGGCCCGCTGCCAGGGCATCAACACAACCTGGTACAAGGTGCTCGCCTTCGCGGTGGACGCGTTCCTGGCGGGCTTCGCCGGCACGATCTACGCCTTCTATGTCGGCTTCATCTCGCCCGACAACTTCACCTTCCTGGTCTCGGTGACGATCATGACCATGGTCATCGCCGGCGGCATGGACAACACGCTCGGCGTGATCGTCGGCGCCTTCCTGCTGACGCTGCTGCCCGAGAAGCTGCGCGCCTTCTCCGACTACCGCATCCTGTTCTTCGGCATCACCGTGATCGCCTTTCTGATGATCCGCCCGCAGGGAATCTTCCCGCAGCGGCTGCGCCGCTACGGAGGCTGACCATGGACCCCGCGATCATCCTGCAAGGCCACGGCCTGACCATGCGCTTCGGCGGCCTGGTCGCGATGGCCGAGGTCGACTTCTCGCTGCGCAAGGGCGAGGTGCTCGGCATCATCGGGCCGAACGGGGCCGGCAAGTCGACCCTGCTCAACATCATCACCGGGCTCTACGTGCCGTCCTCCGGCGAGGTCCGGCTGGAAGGCGAGCTGCTCAACGGCCAGCCGGCGCATCGCATCGTCGCCAAGGGGATCGCCCGCACCTTCCAGTCGAGCCGGCTCTTCGCCGACCTTTCGGTGCTCGACAACGTCATCATCGGCCGCCACACCCATATGAAGACCGGGGTGTTCGACGCGATCTTCAACCGCCGCAAGGCCGATGCCGAGCTCGACGCCGCGGCCGAGATCGCCGAGCGCCTGCTGAAGGCGGTCTCGCGCGAGCTCCACGCCCAGCGCCACCGGCCGGCGGGCGAGCTGCCGCAAGCCGACCGCAGGCGCCTGGAGATCGCCCGCGCGCTGGCGAGCGAGCCCAAGGTGCTGCTGCTCGACGAGCCCTCCTCAGGCATGGATGATGCCGACACCGACGCGCTGATGGACGATATCCGCTCGGTCTGCGCCGAGCGGCCGAACCTCGCTTTGATGATCATCGAGCACGACATGCGGCTGATCGCATCGCTGCCGCAGCGGGTGCTGGTCCTCGATTACGGCCAGAAGCTCGCCGAGGGCACCTTCGAGGAGGTCCGCCTGATCCCGCGTGTGCAGGAGGCCTATCTCGGCCGCAAGGGAGCGCAGCATGCTCAGGCTTGAGAACGTCGACACCAATTACGGCGTGGTGGCGATGCTGCGCGACGTCTCGCTCAGCGTCGAGCCGGGCGAGCTGGTCTGCATCCTCGGGCCCAACGGCGCCGGAAAGACCACGATCTTCCGGGCGATCTCGGCGCTGCTGCCGCTGGCGCGGGGCCGCATCGCAATCATGGGGCAGGACCTCAGGGGCTCGCGGACCGAGGCGCTGAGCGCGCTCGGCGTCGGCTTCGTGCCGGAGGGCCGGCGCCTCTTCGGCGACATCTCGGTGCGCGACAACATCCGCCTGGGCTACGAGGCGCAGGGGCACCAGGCCGGCTTCGAGGAGCGGCTGGAGGAAATGCTGGAGCTGTTTCCGCGCGTCCGCGAACGTATCCGCCAGCGCGCCGGCACGTTGTCGGGCGGCGAGCAGGCGATGGTGGCGCTGGCGCGTGCGCTCGTCGGCAAGCCGAAATTCGTGATCATGGACGAGCCTTCGCTCGGCCTCTCGCCGAAGCTGATCGACGAGTATTTCGACACGGTCGCGGCGGTGAACCGCAACGGCACCACCGTGCTGCTGATCGAGCAGAACGCCGAGATGGCGCTCTCCATCGCCCATCGCGGCATCCTGCTCACCAAGGGGCGGGTCGTGGCGGCAGGCAACGCAGCCGAGTTGCTCGGCAGCGACGCGGTGCGGCATCTGTATCTCTAAGCGCGGGCAGTGGAAGGCGGCGCGGCGATGGACACGCTGACGATCCTCGACAGGCTGGTCGGCTTCGCCACGGTCAGCCGCGATCCGAACCGGCCGCTGATCGACTTCATCAGCGATTTCCTCGCCGGGCACGGCATCGAGAGCGAGATCATCGAGACCGAGGACGGACGCAAGGCCAATCTGTTCGCCACCATCGGCCCCAGGGATCGGCCGGGCGTCATGCTCTCCGGCCACACCGACGTCGTGCCCGTGGACGGGCAGGACTGGAGCCACGACCCGTTCCGGCTCAGGGTCGCTGATGGGCGCGCCTATGGACGCGGCACGGCCGACATGAAGGGCTTCGTCGCCTCGGCGCTCGCGCTGGCCGCGCGCACCTCGACGCGCGAACTCGAAACACCGCTCCATCTCGCCTTCAGCCATGACGAGGAGATCGGCTGCGTCGGCGTGCGCTCGCTGATCGACCGGTTGGCGGGCCGGCCGCTGCGGCCGAAGCTCGCCATCATCGGCGAGCCGACGGCGATGGCGATCGCGACCGGGCATAAAGGCAAGCTCGCGGCGCGGGCGACCTGCTGCGGCGTCACCGGGCATTCCGCTTTGGCGCCGAACGCGCTGAACGCCATCCATCTTGCCTGCGATTTCATCGGCACGCTGCGCGAGCTGCAGAGCGAGATCGAGCGGGGCGGCCCGCGCGACGCCGATTACGACATCCCCTACACCACGCTGCATGCCGGGCGCATCGCGGGCGGAACCGCGCTCAACATCGTGCCGGAGCGCTGCACGATCGATTTCGAGATCCGCAACGTCGCCGAGGACGATCCCGAGGCGATCCTGACCCGGCTGATGGACGAGGCGGCCACCCTCATCGCGGCACGGCGCGAGCGCTTTCCGGAGGCCAGGATCGGCTTCGAGCGCCTGAACGACTATCCGGGGTTGACGACCCCGGTGACGTCCGAGGCGGTCGCCTTCCTGCGCGGGATCCTCGACGCCAGCGCCCTGTGCAAGGTGGCCTTCGGCACCGAGGGCGGGCTGTTCTCGCAGCGGCTGGGGATCCCGGTGCTGGTCTGCGGGCCGGGCTCGATGGAGCAGGGACACAAGGCGGACGAGTTCATCGCGCTCGACCAGCTCGCAGCCTGCGACCGGATGATGGACCGGCTGCTCGACAGGATCGCGGCCTGACCCTCCGCTTTGCCGGCCTGCGGCTATCGTGCTTTATGCTGGCCAGATGCGGTTCTCCTTGCGCCAACTCGAATATTTCATCGCAGCCGGCGAGACGGGCAGCATCACTCTCGCCTCCGAGATGATCCATATCTCGCAGCCTTCGATCTCGACCGCGATTTCGCATCTGGAGCGGGAGCTGAACGTGCAGCTCTTCATCCGCCACCACGCCCAGGGCCTGTCGCTGACGCCGGTCGGCCGGGCGCTGCTGAGCGAGGCGAAGCGGGTCGTCGGCCAGGCCGAAAGCCTCTACACCGTCGCCGCGGACACGGTCGGCACCGTGCGCGGCACGCTCTCGCTCGGCTGCATGGTGACGCTGGCGCCGATGCTGGTGCCGGAGCTCAGCAACGGCTTCGTCGCGGCTTTCCCCGAGACCACGATCCGCCATGTCGAGGGCAATCAGGAGGATCTTCTGAGGGGCTTACGCCGCTCCGAGGTCGACGTGGCCCTGACCTATGATCTGCAGGTGCCCGACGACATCGCGTTCGCGCCGCTGGTCAGCCTGCCGCCGCACATCGTCGTGGCGGAGACGCATCCATTGGCGCAGCAGAGCGCCGTTGCGCTGGAAGAGCTCGCGGAGCAGCCGCTCGTGCTGCTCGACCTGCCGCTGAGCCGCGAATATTTCCTGGCCTTGTTCATGGCCGCCGGCGTCGTACCGACGATCGCGGCGCGCTCGGCCTATCCGGATCTGGTGCGGGCGATGGTCGCCAATGGTGCCGGCTATGCGCTGTTCAACGTGCGGCCGCGCTCCGATCACTCGCTCGATGGGCGCAAGCTGGTCTCGATCCGGCTCGCCGGCGAGCACCGTCCGATGACGATCGGCGTCGCGACACTGGCCTCGCTCGCCAAGTCGAAGCTGATCGAGGCCTTCCAGGCACATTGCGAAGCGCGCATTTCGCGCGCGTACATCCCCGGCATGATCGCGCCGGTCATGACGGACCGGCCGCGCGTCGAGGCTTGACCTGCCAACCGCCGCCAAGCGGCAGCGCGTGGCTCACTCGTCTCCGGGAACGCCGTAGGACGGCGCCTGCCGCGGATCGAGCGCGCGCTGGATGTAGGCGTCGAGCTGGGGCTTGTAGATCTCCCACAGCGTCGCGACCGCTTCGATCGGGCAGTCCTCCGTCCAGTCGCAGCGCAGATCGGCGACCGGCCAGCTGACCTTGTCGACGATCTTGAGCCCGGCCGAACGCACCGGCCCGGCTTCGCCGCCGGCAGCGAGACCGGCCCGCATCGCCGCGATCAGCCGGTCGCCGAGATGGCCGGAGGAGGACAGGAAACCGTCGACGATCGCCTGTGGCACGCCGTCATTGGCCAGGAGATTGCCGCCGGAGGCGACGTCCCGCGCTTGCGCCTGCGTCCAGATCCCCAGCGAGTTCGGCCCGGAATGGATCGCCGTCTCGCCGTCGCGGTCGACCGCCAGGACCTGACGGTACTCGATGAACTTGCCGCGCCGGCGCACCTCGGCGATCGCCTCGGCTGCGCTCATGCCGCCCTGCATCAAATCGAGCGCCAACGGGCCGAGCGTCGGGTCGGTGACGTTCTGCGAGGCGGCCGCTCCGACGCCGGCGCGCGCATAGGAGCAGCGCGCCGCGACGGCCGGCGAGGACGAGGAGATCGCGACCCCGAACATGCCGGTCCGGGCGCAGCGGGCGACCAGCGAGAAGGTCACGCGATCACTCCGGGATCACGGCGGTGCCGTCGATCTCGACCAGCCATTCCGGCCGGGCGAGCGCCTGCACCACGAGGCCGGTCGAGACCGGATGCACGCCTTTGAGGTATTCGCCCATGGTGCGGTAGACCGCCTCGCGATGACGCACATCGGTGATGTAGACGACGACCTTGACCAGGTGCTCCATCTGGCCGCCGGCCTCTTCGATCAGCTGCTTGATATTCTGCATGACCTTGTGGGTCTGCACGGCCGGATCGTGGCTGTCGATGTTCTTGGCATCGTCGAGGTTCTGCGGGCACTGGCCACGCAGCCAGACGATCTTGCCGCCTTGGGTCACCACCGCCTGGGCGAGGTCGTTGTCGAGCTTCTGCTCGGGATAGGTGTCCTTGGTATTGAACTTGCGGATGCGGGTATGCGCCATCTCGGCCTCCGTCGGGTCTGTTGAGCTAGAGCATTTTCGAGCGAAGCGGACACCGGTTCGCGTGAAGAAAATGCGATAAAACAAAGCGATAGAGCAGTTCTGCGTTTCGGAGAAAGGCGGAACTGCTCTATCTCGCGTCAGGCTGGTTCGAGCTCGCCCCGAGCGGCGGCGTCATAGGCCATGTACTGGCGCTGGATCACGATCTGGTCGGCGACGTATCTCGCATCGTGCCAGACGCCCCAGATGAAACTGGAGCCGCGCCGCGACTGCCAGGGCAGGCCGAGGAAATAGATGCCGGGCTCCGAGGAGACGCCGCGCTGGTGCCTGGGCTTTCCACCCTCGTCGAAGGCGTCGACCTGCATCCAGCCATAGTCGGCGACGAAGCCCGTCGCCCAGATGATCGTGCCGATGCCAGCTTCCGCGAGATCGAGCGACAGGATCGGCCGGGCGATGCAGTCGGCATCCGGGACGCGGGCGCGGGCGTGAGGCTCTTCGGGCAGGTCGAGACCGTTACGCGTGACATAGGCGTCGGCCTCGTCGAGCAGGGCGTCATGGTTCTCGTCGCCGGCGCGCAGGTTCTCGACGAGATCGGGCGCGAAGCGGACGACGCCGTCCGTCGAGGATTCCGTGCGCCCGACCAGGATCATGCCCTGGGCGGCGAGGCGGCGGAAATCGATGGTGTGGCCGCCATGCGCGCCACTGACGGCGATGGTGACATGTTCCTTGCCCGCCTCACGCGTCGCGGCGTCCCATTTGCCGAGCACGCCCAGCCACCAGCAGAAATCGCGGCCGCGATAGCCCCGCGGCGGCCGGTCATGCGGGCCGACCGAGAGATAGACGCGCCGTCCCGCCTGCATCAGCTCCTCGGCGATCTGGGTGCCGGACGAGCCGGAACCGACGACCAGCACCGCACCATCCGGCAATTGCGCGGGATTGCGGTAGCCGGTGGAGTGCATCTGCAGCAGGCCGGCCCGCTCGGGAACCACGGCGGGGATGACGGGCGTCTGGAACGGGCCGGTCGCGGCGACGACGCGCTGCGCCTCGATCACACCCTTCGAGGTCTCGACCCGGAAGCCGGGGCGGCCTGCATTGCGCTCGAGCTTCAGCACCTCGACGCCGCAGCGGATGGGAGCCTCGATCTTCTTGGCATAGGCGACGAAATAGTCGGCGACGGTTTCCTTGCCCGGAAAGTCGTCCGGCCCGACGCTGCTTTCCACATCGGAGAAGGTCATGCCGGGAAAGCGGTCGTGCCAGGCCGGACCGTTGGCGACGAGCGAGTCCCAACGTTCCGAGCGCCAGCGCTCGGCGATGCGATGCCGCTCCAGCACGAGATGCGGCACGCCGCTACGGCTAAGATGCTCGCTCATGGCGAGACCGGCCTGTCCTGCGCCGATGACGAGCGTGTCTGTCTTCTCAACCAACATTGTCCGCCCTTGCCGATTTTCACGCGCTCCATCTCGAGGGGCGCGTTACGGCATTGGTCTAATGGGCGGCTTGATCCTCGAAAAATATGAAATCTTGCGGCAGTGCTTAGGAAGCCCCGAAACTGTCGGGTGGCGCTATCGGCCGCCCACCTGACCTGCGGGCAGACGAACATGTTGACATGCTCGGGCCTTCGCCGGCCAGTGAGCCCTAATGCAGAAGAGCGACGTTGGTACTGGCAGAGTCCGAGCATGATGACTTGGGCAATCGCAAGCTGCACCAGCTGAAAACGCGCCTCTCGAACATCGGCTATGGCCAATGCCGGTCGCCCCGTCTGCCACCCCTCATTGCATAGTCAGCCGCATCGCCTCACCAGGCGCTTGGAATCGTGCTCCGCGACGGTTCTGCGCATGATTGCGCGGCCAAACTCGTCAGGCCGCGGCACCAAGGGCGACGCGCTGTGGAGCACCCTGAACGGGCTGCGCGTTCACGTCGCCGAACCTAGTCAGGAAGCGGGCCTGCCGAGCAAATCGGCCAAATGATGGACCTGTTGCGCGGCATCCAGAACGACGTCGGCAGCGTCGACGAGCGGCTCGACCGGGTGATCGAAAACTGAAGTTCCGGTCGGCACGGCAGCTTCGAGCCGCCCCAGGCATGGAACCGAGGCGCAGCCTCGGCGTTGAGATACCGTTTCCGAAGGCCAGTTTGAGACCTGAAACTTCGCCCTGCCGGTTCGCGCCGGCGGGGCTTTTTCTTGTCTGGACCGTAGCCGTCGCTACTCTAGCGCATGGATCTGATCAGGACGTTCGGCTGCGACGACGCGAACGCGTACCTCATCATCGGCCTGCTGCTCGGCGGCTTCGTCGGAGAAGTGGTCTATCTGTCCGGTGCCCGCACCCGCTTGAGGCGGCTCTGGTTCCTGGGTGGCACGGTCGTCGGTGTTTTCGCTGGAAGTGCCAGCTATTGGCTGTTGAATGGCAGCTGCGCCTAGCCCGGTTGCCGTACACGTCGCCCATGACAGAACCGGCGACCGAGATCGACGACGTCATTGCCGAGCCCGGCAGCGAGCGGCTGCGATCCCGCCCCTGCTGCTCGACCTCGCCGAGTTGGCTCTAGACGGCGATCGTGCGAGCTCGCGCAGCTACCAGCCCACTCCCGGTGCCAGCAAAGGCAAAGTCGTCGCGGTTCAGCCTGGGCCTGCCACGAGCAGCTTGCGCGGCATTGCTGTCAACCGCCGGCCGCCGTCGGCTTCCACAACGACGGTTTCGCTGAAGCCCAAGCCGCCGGCCGAGACGTACATGTGGAAGACCATGCCCTCCTCCAGCCGCCAGCAGGCATTCGGCAGGAAGACGCGCGAGAAGTCGCTGGTGCGCGGTGTTCGGGCGTAGAGGCCGAGCATATAGCCAGTGACATTGTCGTAGGAGGGACGCAGGCCTGCCGCCAGAACGGCCTCACGCAGGATTGCATCGACATCGCAGGCGAGAGCGCCCGGGCGCATCGCGGCGAATTGCCTCTCCTGCAAGGCGACGAGACGCTCGGCCAGCGGCGCGAGGCCGCGCCGGTCCCCGCCGATCAGCACCGGCCGCATCAGCCGGGCGCCGTGATTGCGGACCTTCGGGATCAGCTCGACATGCAGGATGTCGCCGCCCGCCAGCGGCTCGCCGGTCATGACGCCGTGCAGGAATTCGTGGTCGCCGACACCCGGCAGGATCGGCCCGGTTTCGCCAGTGTCGGCGCCATTCTCCAGGAAGCAGGCGGCGGCTATCGCAGCGGCCGCCCGCGGCGACAGACCTGGTCGGGCCTTGGCTGCGATCGCGGCCATCGCCTTGTCGGCGATGCCAGCCGCTTCTGCGAGCAGGGCGATCTCGGCCGGTGATTTCACCGCCCGCAGCAGGTCGCTGGCGTGTGGCAGATCAATGAACCGCGCCTCCGGCAGCAGTGCCGCGAAACGGTCGCGCGTCGCAGCGGTGAAGCCGTAGGACGCGTGGTCGGCGCCGGTCGCGGCGCCTGCGAAGCCGCGCCGGCGGATTTCCTGCGCCATCACCTCATGCGGCTCGGCCGTATCGGGAAAGCCGACGACATCGGCGAACCAGCAGGCGTCGCGGCACGGACCGGCGTCGAGTTCGCGCAACACGAACCAGGGCTCGCCCTCCCTTGGCAGGAAGGCGGCGCGATACATCGTCTCCGAGACGGTGTAGCCGGTCAGCCAGGCCAGGAACTCGGCATGGTCGACCAGCAGCAGCTCGGCGCCCGCTTCCGCCATCGCGGCGCGGGCCTTGGCGACCCGGCCGGCGAACTCCTCGCGCGGGAAGAGCGGGCTCACGCCACTTCGCAGATGTCGAGGATGGTCAGCATGTAGATACGGACCATGTCGAGGAAATCGCGGATCTCGACGCGCTCGTCGGGCATGGTGTTGTAGCGCCCACCCGGACCGCAGACGATGCCTTCCATGCCGGCCTCGGCATAGAGATGGCCGGCATCGGTGCCGAAGAAGCCGGGCGGCTTGATCGCGCCGGTCGGCTGCTTCTCGCCGCGCACCGCCTCATAGGCGGCATTCACGGTCTTGACGATGCGGGCGTCCTTGGCGACCTCGAAGGCCGGCATCGACTGATGCCCTTCCTTCTTCTCGATGCGGATCGAGGTCTTGAGGCCAGGGAAGCGCTGCTCCAGCGCGGTGAGCTCGCGCTGCATGTCGGCGAGCGCGCCGTCCTGCGTCTGTCCCGGCGCGTAGCGGCCGGAGCCCTTGAGCTTGCAATAGTCCGAGACCTGCGGGGCGCGCCATTCGTGCAGCTCCTTGCCGAGCGCGCCATGGACGACGCCGACATGGACGCGGTTGATCGATTCATGCTCGGGCGATGGCGCGTCGGAGAAGGTCATGGCGTTGAGCCGCGGGATCAGGTCGCAGGCGGCCATGATCGCGTCGACCGCCTGCTCGCGTTTGGAAAGATGGCGGGTGTTGCCGGTGAGTTCGATGACGAAGGAGAAGGCGCAGGCATGCATGGTCACGGCCTGCACATCGGTCGGTTCGCTGTTGACGAAATAATCGGCGCGGATGCCGCTGCGGATTGCCGCGACCGTGCCGACGCCGCCCTGCAGCTCGCCAACGACATAGGTCAGGATCACATCGCCTTTCAGCTTCACGCCAGCGTCGCGCAACGTCTTGACCGCGCAATAGGAGGCGGCATCGCCCGCCTTCATGTTGGAGACGCCGATGCCGTAGATGAACTCCTCATCCACCACGCCGCCCCAGGGATCGACGGTCCAGCCTTCGGTCGCCGGGTTGGTGTCGAGATGGCCGTTGAAGAGCAGGCTCTTGCCGCCGCCGGTGCCCTTCCAGCGGCCGATCGCATTGGCGCGGCGGCCGTCGTCGAAGGGCTGCGCCTCCGCCTCGATGCCCATCGCCTGCATCTGCCCGACGACATGGTGGACGAGCGCCTTCTCGCCTTCGGTCTCGCTGTAGCTCTTGTGCTTCACCCAGTCGGAGAGCAGCGCGAGGCAGGCCTTCTCGTCGAGCGTGTGGATCAGGTCACGGGGATTCATCGTCATAGCCTCGCAAGATCAGGCGGCGGCCGTGGCCGGGGCGGGCACGGCTTCGAGCAGCGATTGCGTGTAGGGATGGAGGGGGCCGGTCGAGAGCGCGGCGACATCGACGAGATCGACGAGGTCGCCGCGATACATCACCGCGATCCGGTGTGCGATCTGGCGCACCAGGTTGAGATCGTGGGTGATGAAGAGATAGGCCGTCCCGAAGCGCTTCTGCAGGTCGACGAGAAGCTCGATCACTGAAGCCTGCACGGAGACGTCGAGCGCCGAGGTGATCTCGTCGCAGATCACCAGTTTCGGCCTGGAGGCGAAGGCGCGGGCGATGGCGACGCGCTGCTTCTCGCCGCCTGAGAGCTGGTGCGGATAGCGCTCGGCGTAAGAGGCCGGCAGCCTGACCTGCTCCAGCAGCGCGCCGATTGCAGCCGCGTCCTTGCGCACACCCGGCTCGCCATAGAGCGCGAGCGGGCGCGACAGGATCTCGCGGATGCGTTGGCGCGGATTGAGCGAGGAATCCGGGTGCTGGAAGATGATCTGGACGTCGCGGCGATAGGCACGATCCATGTCGGAGAGGCCGGTGATCCTGCGGCCGGCGAAACGGATTTCGCCCTCGAAGCGATTGAGGCCGGTCATCGCCCTGGCCAGCGTCGACTTGCCTGAGCCGGATTCGCCGACGATGCCGAGGATCTCGCCCGGCTTCACAGACAGGCTGACCTCGCGGTTGCCGGTGAACTGCGTGTTCGCCCGGCCGAGCAGGCCGCCGAGAAAGGGCTTGCGGCCATAGAGCACGCTGACCTTCTCGACCTCGACCAGCGGCTTGCCCGCCGTCTCGGGAGCCGCCTCGACCAGGCGATGGTCCGGCCGCGGCACAGCTGCCAGCAGCCTTCGGGTATAGGCGTCCTGCGGCCGGGCGAAGACCTCGCCCACCTCGCCCTGCTCGACGATGCGGCCGCGATGGATCACCGCAACCCTGGTCGCGATCTGCGAGACCAAAGCGAGGTCGTGCGAGATATAGAGCGAGGCGACGCCGGTCTCTTCCTGCAAGGCCTTGAACAGATCGAGGATCTGGCGAGCGGTGATGACGTCGAGCGCCGTGGTCGGCTCGTCGAAGATGATGCATTCGGGCTGGCAGGCGAAGGCCGTGGCGATGACGACGCGCTGCTTCTCGCCACCCGAAGCCTCGTGCGGATAGCGCCGCATCATCTGTCCGGGCACCTTCAAGCCGACATGGGCGAGGCGCTCCTCGCCCTCCGCCCAGGCCTGCCGGCGCGTCAGGCCGCGATGGCGCACCAGCACCTCGGCGAGCTGCTCGCCGAGCGGCAGCGTCGGGTTGAGCGAGGTGCTCGGGTCCTGGAAAACCATGCCGATACGCCGGCCGCGGATCGCCTCGATCTCGGCTTCCGAGGCCTTCAGCAGGTCCTGCCCGGTCAGGCGGATGCTGCCGGCCTCGCGCGCGCTCTTGGGCAAATGGCGCATGATCGCCCAGGCGAGCGAGGTCTTGCCGGAGCCGGATTCGCCGACGAGGCCGAGCACCTCGCCTTTGGCGATCGCGAGCGTGACGTCGTCGAGCGCGCGCGTGAAACCGGTCGGCGTGGCGTAGTCGAGGCTGTAGCCGGCAATGTCGAGGATCGGTTCGCCCATCGCCTCAGCTCCTCGGGTTCAGCACGTCGCGCAGGCCGTCGCCGAGCAGATTGAAGCCGATCGCGACCAGCGCGACGGCAAGGCTCGGCCACAGGATCATCCACGGGCTCAAATGCATGAAGCGCCTGGCTTCGGAGACCATCAGCCCCCATTCGGAGGCCGGCGGCTGGGCGCCGAGGCCGAGGAAGGAGAGCGTCGCGAACAGCATCACCGCGAAGGCGACGCGGATCGTCATCTCGACGATGATCGGCGCGATGACATTCGGCAGCATCTCGCGCCCGACGATGAAGGCGGCGCTCTCGCCGCGCGCGATCGCGGCGTTGACATAGTCCTGCTTGCGGACGGAAAGCGCGACCGAGCGGGTGACGCGCGCCATGCCCGGCGCGAAGGCGAGCGCGATTGCGAAGAGCGCGTTGAGGCTGCTCTTACCGAGCAGGTTCACGATCAGCAGTGCCAGCAGCAGGCTCGGGATCGACATGATCGCATCGACCGTGCGCATGATCGCCTCGTCGCTGCGCCCGCCGAGGAAGGCGGAGACGGTGCCGACGACCGCCCCGACCAGCGTGCCCAGCGCGGTCGCCAGCACCGCCAGCAGGACGGTGGCGCGGGCGCCGTGAAGAAGCCGGCTCAGGATGTCGCGGCCATACTGGTCGGTGCCGAGCCAGAACTGCGCACTCGGCGGCTTGTAGCGCATCAGCGGCGCCATCTTCTCGGGATCGTAGGGCGCGAAGGCGGGTCCGACGATGACGACGAGCAGGATCAGGCCGACGATCAGCAGGCCGAGCGCGCCCTGCGGCGAGCGCAGCATGCGCCTGAGGATCTCAATCATACTGGATCCTCCGGTCGAGCCAGGCGTAGGCGATGTCGGCGAGGAAATTGGCGACGGCGTAGGTTGTCGCCATGATCAGCGCTCCGGCCTGGATCGAGGGCAGGTCGCGCGCCTGGATGGCGACGATGAGCTGCCGGCCGATGCCGGGCAGCGCGAATATCTCCTCGACCACGATGACGCCGCCGAGCAGATAGCCGACATCGAGCGCGACGATGGTGATGGTCGGCAGCAGCGCGTTGCGCAGCGCGTGCTTGAACAGCACCTGCCGCTTCGACAGTCCCTTCAGCCGCGCCGCGCGGATATAGTCGGAGTGCAGCACGTCGACGAGCTCGGAGCGCACCATGCGCGAGACATGGGCGATCAGGATCAGCGAGACCGTCAGCACCGGCAAGACGAGATGCTTCAGGCCCCGCAGGGGATCTTCGGTCAGCGGCACATAGCCGGTCGCCGGCAGCCATTGCAGCCAGTCGGCCAGCACCAGCACGATCAGCGTCGCGGTGACGAATTCCGGCAAGGAGACGCCAACATAGGAGAGGAAGCCAACGCCGAGATCGGCCGCCTTGCCCCGCCGCACCGCCGCGACGATGCCGAGCGGGATCGCGACCGCCAGCATCAGCAGGATCGAGAACAAGGCGAGCAGCAGCGAGCGGCCGAGCGCCTCCAGCATCGCGGGAGCGACCGGCTGGCCGGTGCGCATCGAGACGCCGAAATCGCCGCGCACGACACCGCCGAGCCAATGCAGATACTGCATCCAGATGGGGTCGTTCAGCCCCATTTTGGCGCGCAGTGCCGCCAGCGCATCCGGCGTCGCGTTCTCCCCCAGCATCATGACGGCAGCGTCCGCCGGCAGGATTTGGGTGATCGCGAAGACGATCAGCGATACGACGAAGAGCGTGTAGCCGATCAGCAGGATGCGCTTGAGGACGTAAGCCGGTGACACCGCGCTACGGTCCCGCGCTCAGCCGCGCTTCGGCGCACCAGCGCCGAGCGAGACATGGTCGAGCCGGAAGACGGCGCCGCGCGGATGCAGCTGATAGCCCTCGACCCATTCGCGCCGGGCGCCGAGCAGGTCGAAAAAGGCCGGGATGATCGAGGGAACCTCGTCATACATCAGCTTCTGCGCCTCGGCATAAAGCGCGCGGCGCCTGGCCTCGTCGACCGTGGCGCGCGCCTCGAAGACGAGCTTGTCGAAGGCAGCGTTGTTCCAGCGCGTCTCGTTCCAGGCGGCGTTGGAGGTGTAGAGCAGCGAGAAGATGGCGTCGGCCGTCGCCTGCATGTTGTAGAAGCCGACATAGAAGGAGCCCTTCTTCCAGACCTGGTCGAGATAGGTCGCGTGCGGCATGGTCTCGACCTTGATGTCGAAACCGGCGGGCTTGGCCATCTCGCGCAGCGCGACGGCGAGCTGGGTGCGCTGGCCCGGCCGGTCGGAGGCGATCAGCGTCGCTTCCAGCCCCTTCGGGTAGCCGGCCTCCGCGAGTAGCGCCTTGGCCTTGGCGATGTCGGCCTTCTTGGCCGGCAGGTCGGCATAGAAGCGATAGGCGGGATTGAGCGGCGTATCGTTGCCGGCCGAGCCGAAGCCTTCGGTGACGAAATCGACCATCGCCGCACGATCGACGGTGAGCGCCAGCGCCTGGCGCACACGCACATCATTGAAAGGCTTCTGGTCGCAGCCGAAATTGACGTTGCAGAACTGGCCGGACGCGACACGCAGCGCCTTCACGCCGCTCGCCTTCTGCAGCCGGCCGAATTCGGTTGGCGGGGTCGTGCTGATCAGGTCCGTATCGCCTGCGATCAGCGCGGACGCCTCGGCGCTGACGTCCGGAAAGACGACCACCTCGATCTTGTCGAGATAGGGCCGCGCCTTATCGTAATAGGCGTCGTTGCGGGCGACGACGATCTGCCGCTCCGGCTCGAAGGAAACGAGCTTGAACGGGCCGGTGCCTACCGCCTGCCGGTCGAGCTTCTCCAGCCCGCCCTTGATCACGGCAGCAGGCACGATCTTGGCGTTGGTGTAGGCCAGCGTCACCGGCAGGTCGGCGAAGGGCGCCGAGAGCGTGAAGACGACGGTGGCATCGTCCTTCGCTATGACCTTCGCGATCGGCCCGACATTCTGGCGCGCCGGCGAAGCGGTCTTCGCGTCGAGGATCGCCTCGAAGGTCGCGACCACATCGGCCGCCGTGCAGGCCGAGCCGTCATGGAAGGTCACACCCTTGCGCAGGACGAAGGTCCACTCGGTCAGATCGGCCGAGTTCGTCCAGGATTCGGCGAGATCGGGCTCGGCGCCCATGTCGAGCTTGAGCCGAGTCAGGCCGGAATAGAGCAGTTCGGCGACGAGATATTCCGGATTCACGCGGGTGACGAGCGGGTTGAGCTTGGATACCGCCTGGTCGACGCTGACACGCAGCGTGCCGCCGCGGCGCGGTGTTTGGGCGAAGGCCGGCACGCCGGACAGGGCAAGGCCGCTCAGAGCGGCGGAGGCGGCGAGGAAATCGCGACGATGGATGCTCGGCATGGGACGCTCCTTCAGCTCTGTTGCGACGGCAGGTCAGGGTTGATGTCGGGCCTGAAGTCGGCGGCGAGATAGGACAGCACCGCCAGCGCCAGCGAGACGATGTCAGGCACCGTCGTGTATTCGCCGGGCGAATGAATATTGCGGTCGGGCCGCCCGAGGCCGCCGAGCAGAACCTCCTGCCGGCCGGTCGCACGCTGAACCCAGCCGAAATCGGAACAGCTCGCCGCGCCCCATCTCCGGAAATCCTCGGGCGCATAGCCGAAGCCTTGCCCCATCGCCGCCTGCCAGCGCGGCCAATGCGGGCCGGCCGGATCGGCTGTGGGCATGAGATGGCCGACCAAGACGGTCTCGACGGTGAGCCCCGGCACGGTGGCGGCACTACGGCGGACCACCGCCTCGATCTCCGCCAGAGCCTCCTCGAAGAGTTCCTCCGGGGCGTAGCGCCGGTTGAGCGTCAGCTCGACGAGTGCGGGCACCTGGCCGCCGGCCGTCCCGCCCCGGATCGCAGCCAGATTGAGCTGCGCGGCGAGCGGCGGCTTGCCGGGCGGAGGCGGCAGAACGGAGGTCCGGGCCGCGACCTTCGCCTTCAGCGCCATCAGCGCATTCAGCAGCGGCAGCGCGCCCTCGATCGCGTTGAGGCCGGAGCCTTTGCGATTGCCCTCGCCGGCGTGAACGGCCTGGCCATGGATGCGCACCAGCAGGTTGAAGAGGCCGAAACAGCCGGCCCAGATCCGCGCCTCGGCACTGCCATTGAAGTTGAGGATGTGGCCGGAGAGCTTCCCCTGCTCGGCGAGATAGCGGATGCCGGGATAAAGGCCGCCTTCCTCGTCGGTGCAGAACAGCAGCATCGGGTCATAGGCGAGTGCGACACCACAGGCCCGGGCCGCGCGCAAGGCCAGCAGGATCGCAGCGATGCTGCCCTTCATGTCGGCGGCGCCGAGGCCAATCAGGCGATCGCCGTCGTGTTGCATCCGGAGCGGATCGGTTTCCCAGCCGGCCGCAGCAGGCACGGTGTCGACGTGGAAATAGAGGCCGCAGACCGGCCGGCCGCTGGCGCGGCTGGCTACCAGGTTGGTGCGCGGACCGGCGGCCGGGCCATTCGGCACCTTCCACAGGCTTTCGGGGACGGTCACACGCTCGGTCGCAAAGCCGAGCGGGGCGACGAACTCCTCCATCAGCCCGGCGAAATCATCATAGCCTAGACCTGGCGGGAAAGAGGTGTCGATCGCGATCATCCTGCCGAGCTCGGCAACGGCATCGTCGACATTGGCAGCGATCCAGCTGCGCGCCTCGGCCAGCGCCGCTGCGTCCCGCCGCAGAGGTTCAGGTACGCCCATCGCTCAGGCCAACGACGCCGCGCTTGTGGGGCGACGATGCAATCTGCGATGGAGCCCTCGAAAAGCCGCAGCTGGCAGCACCATTTGCGGTCCCCCTTCTTTCATATAAACTATATAGAAATAGGACTCACCGGCATGCCCCCTGTCAATGCCAAAAAAGCGACGCTCGCTGCCGCCGGAACGGGCAACGGCGCCGGAGCCGCGGCGCCGGTCCTGCCGAATTTCGGGGCCGGCGAAGCCGCCCCACTCTATGAACGCGTGAAACGCCACATGTCGGAAGCGATCCTGGTCGGTGAATGGCCGCCCGGGATGATCCTCCCGAGCGAAACTTCACTGGCGCAGGGCTTCGGCATCGCCGTCGGCACGGTACGTCGCGCGATGAGCGACCTTGTGGCGGAAGGATTACTGACGCGCCGCCGCAAGACCGGAACGGTCGTGACCGGGCGCTCGCCGCATCACAGCCTGCGCTTCTTCTTCCAGTATTTCCGCCTGCACAGGGCCGATGGCAGCCTCGTGCACTCGACGAGCCAGTTCCTGAATGTCGAAACCGGGCCGGCAACACCGGCGCAAGCCGAAGCGCTGCAGATCAGGTCTGGCGGCGTGATCAAGGTCCACCGCATCCGTCACGTCGACGGCCGCCCGGTGATGCACGACAAGCTGATCATGGCGGAGGAACGGCTGCCGAACTGGCCGCGCGCCACCTCCAGCTTGCCGCCCCTGCTCTATCTCCACCTGCTCGAGAGCTACGGCATCCGGATTTCCGCTGTTCGCGAACAGATCACCGCCGATCTCGCCAGCGACGAGGATATCGCGCTGCTCAAGCTGGATGGGCGTACAGCCGTCCTGACGATCGACGAGGTCGCATACGACCAGGCCGGCGTTCCCACCATCCTTGGGTGGCATCGCGCGACGACGGCCGCGCACACCTATGTCAATGAAGTCAGGTAGGCCCGCGCCGGGAGCAGACATTGGCATAGACCAGGAGCAGACGCCCCTGCCGGGCATACGCCCCCCTGCCCGGCTGGCGGAGATGCCTCGCGAAGAACGCCCCTGGAGTCCCGTCACGCAGCCCGCAATGTCTCGGCGACGAGATCACCGAAGCGCTTCGTGCCGGTCCTGCCGCCGAGATCGGGGGTGCGTGAGACGGGATCGGCCAGGACGGTGTCGATCGCCTTGTCGATCGCGTGGAACGCCTGCTCGAACGCGGGCAGCTTGCGCTTCTCCCCCAGCCACTGAAGCAGCATGGCACAGGACAGGATCATCGAGACCGGGTTCGCCTTGTCCAGGTTCTGGATGTCGGGCGCCGAGCCGTGCTGGGCCTGGGCGCAGCAATGGGTGTCGCTCGCCATCATCGAGCCGGCGAGCCCGAGGCTGCCGGAGAGCTCGCTCGCCAGATCCGAGATGATGTCGCCGTAGAAATTCGTTGCGCAGATGACGTCGAAGCGCTCGGGATTGCGGACGAGGTGTGCGGTCGAGGCATCGATCAGCAGGTCGTCGAGCTGCACCTGCGGGAATTCGGCGGCGACTTTGCGGACCTCGCGCAGGAAGAGACCATCGGTCTGGTGGAAGCTGTTGGCCTTGTGGACGGCGGTTACCTTGTTGCGACGCTTGGCAGCGAGTTCGAAGGCGCGGCGTGCGATGCGGTTGGAGCAATGGGCGGTGATCTTGCGCAGCGAGATCGCCATGTCGGGAGAGGGCATCAGTTCCGCCCAGCCGAGATGCATGTTGCGGTCGGGGTAGAAGCCCTCGGTGGCTTCGCGCATGATGACGAGGTCCATCGTCTTGCCGGGCTTCATGTTCGACTCGATGAAGGGACGCGTGCGGGCCGGGCGGACATTGGCGTAGAGATCGAGACCGATGCGGAAGCCGGCGGAGACGTTGCGCCCACCCTTCTCGGGCGCCGGATAGTCGGCATGCGACTGGGTGCCGAGGATCACGCCGTCGAAGTCGTTGCGGGCCCGGTCCAGCACGCTTTCGCGCAAGGTGGTGCCGTGCTTTTCGAGGCTCTCGAAACCGACATCGTCGTATTCGAAGCGGAGGCCGAGACCGAAGCGGTCGCTGGCGACTTCGAGGACAGCCATGGAGGCGGACACGATCTCCGGACCGATGCCGTCGCAAGGCAGGACGAGAATCTTCATTTTGGTTTTCCTCCGGCGCGATCGCGATCTTGAATTGGCTATTACATGTTATAAAACCAATAATGGGTCAAGACGCCCCCACGCAGTTTGCCATCCAGCCTTTGACCTGCGATCACTCGGGAAGTTTGAACGGCGCCAGTCATGCCCAATAGCCCCCTCGCTCTTCGCATCGCCAACGACATCATCGCGCGCATCGGGATGGGCGAATTCGGTACGGGATCGCATCTCGCGACCGAGACCCTTGCCAAGCGCTTCGAGGTCTCGCGCTCGCCCGTGCGCGAAGCGCTCGCAATCCTTTGCGAGCAGGGCGTCATCGAAAATCGCCGAAATCGCGGATTCTTCGTCCTCTCGACCGAGCAGCGCAAAAATGGAGAGGCATCGACGGAACCGTTCGGGCCCGTGGACGACGACCCATACTACCAACTGGCGGAAGACTGGCTGAAGGACCGGATTGGAGCCGATCAGACGGAGCAGGCCATCCGGGATCGCTACGATCTCACGCGCTCGCAGGCTCAGGATCTCCTGTCACGAGCCTCCCGCGAAGGCTGGGCCGAGCCCAAGCCGGGATATGGCTGGAAGCTGCGCCAGGTTGCCAAAACAGCCGAGGCGTTCGAGGAGATCTACCGATTCCGCGCCGTGATCGAGCCAGCAGCTTTGCTCGAGCCAGGCTTCCGTTTCGACCGGACCGTGGCTGCTGCGCTGCGCCGGACACAAGAGCGCCTCGCCTCGGGCAATCTGGAAGGATTGGCCCCGGCGGCGATGACGGCTGCCGGCGCGGAATTCCACGAGGGCATCATCCGGATGTCTGGAAACCCGATGTTCTTCTATGCCCTCGAACGCGCAAACCAGCTGCGGCGCCTGGCGGAGTACCGGCTGAAGGTGAACCCGCAGCGCATCGCGGTGCAAAGCTCGGAGCACCTCCAGATTCTCGATCTCCTCGCCAGGGGAGACAATCTCGAAGCCGCGCATCTGATGCGACGGCATCTCAGCGGAGCCCTGGCTTCGAAGTCTCCGGTCGTGCACCCGAAATCCGACGACGCCGGCCGCGCGGCCTAGCCACATCGAAAACCCCAACGAAATCACGGTCCTGGAAACCAAGGACGCGCGGCCAGGCATCAATGGTTTTATAGCTTGATAAAACCAATATCTAGAGATAGGCTTTCCCCCACAACGAAAACCAATGGGAGGAATGGCCATGATGAATCGTCGGCAGTTCGTGCTCGCGTCCGCGGCGAGTGTTGGGGCCCTGGGATCAGGCCTGTCGGTCCGGGCCCAGGAGCTGCCGGCGGGCTATCCCGCGGACTACAAGGCGGTGGTCGAGAAGGCGCGCTCCGAAGGTGCCGTCTCGATCTACACCTCGACCGACGACGTGCAGGGTCGCCCGATCGTCGAGGCGTTCCAGAAGGCTTTTCCGGGTATCCGCGTCGACTACAACGATCTCGGCACCAACGGCGCCTATAACCGCATCATCTCGGAAGCTGCCGCCAGGCAGGTCGGCTCGGACATCGTCTGGACCTCCGCGATGGACCTCCAGATGGTCCTCGTCCAGAAGGGGCTCGCCGAAGCCTACAAGTCGCCGGAAGCCGGCCGCCTGCCGGGCTGGGGCAATTTCAGCGACACGCTCTACGGCACCACGGTCGAACCGGTCGGCATCCTCTACAACAAGGCTCAGCTCGCCTCGTTCAAGCTCCCGAAGACCCGGCCCGAGCTGCTGGCTTTCATGCGCGACAACAAGGACGCGCTGAAGGGCAAGCTCGCGACCTTCGATCCCGAGAAGAGCGGCTCCGGCTTCCTGTTCTTCAGCAACGACGCCAAGACAATGCCGGACACCTTCGACCTCGTCCGCGCCTTCGGCGCAACCGAAGGCAAGACCTATGGCAGCTCGGGAGCGATGCGCGAGAAGATCGTCTCGGGCGAACACTGGCTGGCCTTCAACATCATCGCCTCCTATGCGATCGAATGGGCGGCGAAGAACCCCGCGCTCGGCTACATCCTCACCTCGGACCACACCGCGGCGTTCTCCCGCGTAGCCAATATCTCCAAGGGCGCGCCGCATCCGAATGCCGCGCGTGTCTTCCTAGATTTCCTCCTGGCCAATTCCGGGCAATCGGCCCTGGCTTCGGTCGGCGCGCCGTCGATCCGCACCGACGTGACCAGCGGCCTCAATCTGACCAAGCTGACCGAGATGGCCGGCGGCAATCTCAAGCCGATCCCGATCACGACCGCGCTCCTTGAGGCGACCGAGCCGAAGAACCGGGCGGACTTCTTCCGCCGCTGGAAGGAGGCGCTGCGCGGCTGAGCCGCGCAGCTCCCCGAGGAAGCCGATGTCACTCGCAGCTCAAGCTCCCCGCTTCAGGGCCACGGTCATCCTGGCCCTGTTCGCGATGGTCGCGGCGCCAGCCGCGCTCATCATCTACCAGAGCTTTCTCAGCGCCCCGTTCTTCGACGAGACCGCCCGACCGAGCCTCGAAGCCTATCAGTTCATCCTGACGGACCCCGAATTCTACCGGGCGCTCTGGACGACGACAGTCTATGCCGTCGGGATGGTCGTCGTCGCCGTGCCGCTCGGAGGGCTTCTGGCCTTCCTGATCACGCGAACGGATCTCAAGGGCCGACGCTGGCTCGAGCCGCTCGTCCTCGTCCCGATGTTCCTGTCCTCGATCGTGCTGGCCTTCGGCTATACGGTCGCGGTCGGCCCGTCCGGCTTCGTCACGATCGCCTTTCGGAATATCTTCGGAGCGGCGCCATGGAGCATCTACACCCTCCCCGGCATCATCCTGATCGGCGGTCTCAGCCATGTCCCGACCGTCTATCTCTATGTCGCCTCGGCGATGCGGCGACTGCCGAGCGACCTCGAGGAAGCGGCCCGGACCGCGGGCGCCAGCGTCTGGCGGGTCTCGCTGGACGTCACCCTGCCGATGGTCCTGCCAGCGCTGGTCTTCAGCGCGGCGCTGAACCTGCTGCTCGGCTTCGAGACCTTCGGCATCCCCCTGGTGCTTGGCGATCCGAACGGCATCCTCGTCCTCACGACCTATATCTACAAGGTCAACACGATCTTCGGCGCGCCGACCTATCAGGTCATGGCGGCGGTGACGGTCTTCCTCATCCTCATCACCCTGCCGCTGGTCTTCATCCAGCGCCGGCTGCTGCGGCACGCCCGCCGGTTTGCGGCCGTGGGAGGGAAAGGCGCCCGCACCAACCTCCTCAAGCTCGGTGCGGCCGGACAGGCGATCGCGCTGTCCATCATCGGGCTGTGGCTGCTGGTCTCGGTCGTCTTGCCCGTCGGCGGCGTCATCCTACGCGCCTTCGTCGAGAACTGGGGCGAGGGCGTCAGGCTCTCCGAACAGCTGACGCTCGCCAATTTCCAGCGCGTGTTCGAGCTGCCGAGCCTGTCGCGCGGCATCGTCAACACGATCCTGCTGGCGGCCATGGGTGGGGCGCTGGCGGTCGCCTTCTATCTCCTCGTCGGCCTCGCCGGCCATCGCAACCATGGCCGGACCGGCACGCTCCTCGACTATTCCGTGCTGATCCCGCGCGCTCTGCCGGGGCTGATCGTCGGCCTCGCCTTCTTCTGGCTCTTCCTGTTCGTGCCCTTCCTGGTGCCGCTGCGCACCACGCTGTTCAGCCTGCTGATCGCCTACATCATCGTCGGGCTGTCCTATGGCCTGCGCATCATCCAGGCGACGCTGCTTCAGGTCGCGCCCGAGCTCGAGGAATCGGCGCGCACCGCCGGGGCGGATACGTTCCGGACCTGGCGCGACGTGGTGATCCCCTTGGTTCGCCCGGGGCTCGCCGGCGCCTGGGCGATGATCATGATCGTGTTCCTGCGCGAATACGCCACCGGCGTCTACCTGATGAGCGCCGGCACCGAAGTGATCGGCTCGCTGATGGTGTCGCTGCTGACCTCCGGCGCGATGGACCAGATCGCCGCGCTCTCCTTCATCTCGATCCTGCTGACGGCAGTCGGCCTGACGCTGGCGCTGCGTCTCGGAGCCAAGATCCATGACTGATCTCGTCGTCGACAACGTCCAGAAATGGCTGGGCGGCCTGCAGATCCTGTCTGGCGCGAGCTTCGTCGCCGAGAAGGGCCGGATCGTCGCGCTGCTCGGCGCCTCCGGCAGCGGCAAGACCACGCTGCTGCGCTGCATCGCCGGCCTGGAGCAGCCGGAGATCGGCACGATCCGGATCGGCGGTGTGACCGTCCTCGACGACAAGGCGAAGATCGCCCTGCCGCCGGAGCAGCGCCAGATCGGTCTCGTCTTCCAGTCCTATGCGCTCTGGCCGCACCGGACCGTGTTCGAGAACGTCGCCTATGGCCTGAAGCTACGGAAGGTCGGGACCGGCGAGATCAAGGCCAAGGTCGAGGCCATCCTGGCGAAGCTCGGCCTGGCGCATCTCGCCGCGCGCTATCCCGACCAGCTCTCCGGTGGCCAGCAGCAGCGCGTCGCGATCTGCCGGGCTCTGGTCTACGAGCCCAAGGTCCTCCTGCTCGACGAACCGCTGTCCAATCTCGACGCCAAGCTGCGCGAGGAGGCGCGGTTCTGGATCCGCAAATTGATCCTCGATCTGAAAATCTGCGCGATCATGGTCACGCATGATCAGGCCGAAGCCCTGGCGATCGCCGATCAGGTCCTGCTGCTCAAGGGCGGCAGCATCGTCCAGTCCGGGACGCCGCTCGAGATCTACAGCAAGCCGGAGACCTTCTACGCCGCCGATTTCATGGGCACCAACAATGTCCTGAGCGGCCAGCTGGTCAGGGTTTCCGGGCAAAGCGACAGGATCGACTGCGCTGGCCTCGCGCTGCCGGGGATCTGGAGAGATCGCGAGCCTCCGGCGGACGCGAACTCCGTGCGTGCCGTCATCCGGATGGAGGCGATCTCGGTTTCGCCGGAAGCGGGTGCCGACAGCGCGCCCTTCGACGTCGAGGGCTGCATCTATCTCGGCGAGAAATGGGAATACCGGTTGAAGCGGGGCGAACTGCGCCTGCGCGCGCAAGGCCATGAGCCCTTGAGTGCGGCTGTCGCCCATTGCCGGATTCCGGCTTCGGCGACCTGGCTCTACAACCCCTGAGGCGACGCATGTCCGATCGCATCCGCATCGCGCTCGTCCATGCGACCCCGGTCGCCGTCGATCCGATCGCCCGCTCGTTTCGGGAGATCTGGCCCGAGGCGGAGCCGATCGGTGTCCTCGACGACGGGCTGGCGCTCGATCGGGCTGCCGCGGGCGAACTCACCGACGAGCTGTCGCGTCGCATCGTGGCGCTCGCGCAATACGGGCTCTCGACCGGCGCCGAGGCGATCCTCTTCACCTGCTCGGCCTTCGGGCCCGCGATCGAAGAAGCGGCGCGCATCCTCCCTGTCCCCGTCCTGAAGCCGAACGAGGCGATGTTCGAGGAAGCGCTCGGCCATGGAGCGAACATCGGGATGATCGCGACCTTCGGTCCCGCCGTCGCCATGATGGAGCAGGAATTCGCGGAAGAGGCCAAGCGGCTGAAGCCGCAGGCACGGCTGACGTCGTGGCTGGCGGCTGGGGCGATCGAAGCCCTCAGGGTCGGCGATGCCGCGACCCATAACCAGCGCGTGGCCGAAGGCGTGGCGGAACTCGGCGAGCGGGACGCGATCCTGCTGGCGCATTTCTCGACATCGCGCGCCGGCGAGGCCTGCCGGACGCTGACATCGCGGCCCGTGCTTTCATCGCCCGACGCAGCCGTGAGGAAACTTCGGCGCCTGCTCGGGAGCTGAGCACAACCGCTCGACAACGAGTCTGACCTGGGAGGTCGCAATGAGGCTAATGACCAAGGGCTTGTTCGGTTTGCTCCTGAGCGCGACATGCGGCGCTGCATTCGCCCAGTCTTTTCCCGAGCGGCCGATCACCATGATCGTGCCGTTCGCGGCCGGCGGCGCCGCCGATGCCACCGGCCGCATCCTGGCCGAGGGTATGAGCAAGGCGCTCGGCAAGACCATCGTCGTCGAGAATGTCGGCGGTGCCGGCGGAGCGACCGGCACGGCACGGGTCAAGAACGCGCAAGCCGACGGCTACACGATCGGCCTCGGCCATACCGGCACGCTTGCCGCAGCCGTCACCGTGATGCCGAAGCTCCCGCATGATCCGAAGGCCGACTTCGCCTATCTGGGCGTGGTCGCGGCAACCCCGAACATCATCTTCGTCCGTAAGGATTTTCCCGCGAACGATCTGAAGGAGTTCATCACGGTCGCCCGGGAGAAGAAGGACCAGCTCACCTTCGGCCATTCCGGCAACGGCGCCGCATCGCACATCACCTGCCTGCTGTTCTTCGGGCTGATCAAGGCGCCTCCGACCTATGTGCCCTATCGCGGCTTCGGGCAGACCGTGAACGACATCATCGCCAGCAAGATCGACGGCTCCTGCGATCTCGTCGCATCGGTGGCCGGCCAGGCGCAGTCGGGGCTGGTGAAGGCGCTCGTGGTCGCGTCGAAGGAGCGCTCCGCGACCTTGCCGGAGGTCCCGACAGCCGTCGAGGCCGGGCTGCCGGAGTTCCAGGCGGAAACCTGGACAGGGCTTTTCGCGCCGAAGGCCACGCCGAAGCCGGTCCTGGATATCCTGGAAAAGGCTGTTGCGGCGGCTTTGAACGACCCTGAGGTCGGCAAGCGCCTCACGACCATCGGAGCGCGAGTACCTGCCCTGGGCGAGCGCGGCGGGGCGGCCATGCAGAAACTGGTGTCGACCGAGATCGATCATTGGGCCGACATTCTGAACAAGGCAGGCTTCAAGCCTGATTGAGTCCTGTGCCAACGAACACAAGAGCCGAGTGGACATCCTTTGAGGTGGCGGGAGAACGCTTCCGCCGTCTCGACGTCGCGTCGCTCGTCGGAGCGGATTTTCAACGTCTGCCGCATGTGCTGCGGATTCTGTTCGAGAATGCGCTGCGCTCGGCGTCGGAAGAGGAGACCGCGCATCTCCCTCAAGCTTTCCGGAACTGGCTGGAGCAAGGCTCCAGCCTCGTCGAGATCCCGTTCCTGCCCAACCGGATCATGATGCACGATACGACCTGCGGACCCGCATTGGTCGATATCGCCGCGATGCGCGACGTGCTCGCCGAAAACGGCCGCGATCCGGATCTGTTGACGCCCCGCATCCCCGTGGACGTGTCGACCGACCACTCGTCCGGCGTCGACTTCTTCGGCCGCGCCGACGCCTTCAAGCGCAACCTCGAGAAGGAATTCGCCCGCAACGCGGAGCGCTATCGCCTGATGAAATGGGCGGCCTCAGCCATGCCGGGCATCCGGGTTCATCCCCCGGGATCGGGCATCATGCACACGATCAATCTGGAGCGGCTCTCCAGCGTGGTCGCCAGCGAGATGCATCAGGGCGAATGCCGGGCATTCCCCGATGTCCTGCTCGGGACCGACAGCCATACGCCGACCGTCAATGGTCTCGGCGTCCTCGGCTGGGGTGTCGGCGGCCTGGAGGCGGAAGGAGCTCTCTTCGGCGTTCCAGTGGTCTTGCGCATTCCCGACGTGATCGGGGTCAAGCTCGTCGGCCGGCTCCGCGACGGCGTGCTGGCGACGGACCTCGCGCTCGAAGTCACGCGCGCGCTGCGAGCGATCGGCGTCACCGGCGATTTCGTCGAGTTCTTCGGTCCCGGCGTCTCGACTCTCGCAGTTGGAGAGCGCGCGGCGATCGCCAACATGGCTCCGGAATATGGGGCGTCGACCGGGTATTTCCCGATCGACGAACGGGCCCTCGCCTATCTCTCGCGGATCGGCCGGTCTTCGCGCGACTGCAGCCTGGTCGAGGCTTATGCCAAAGCCAGCGATCTCTGGTTCGATCCCGGCGCCGAGCCGCGCTTCACGCGGAGCCTCACCATCGATCTCGACGCGATCGAAGCCAGCGTCGCCGGCCCGCGCCGGCCGCAGGATCGGTTGCCTGCAGGCAAGACGCGCTCCGCCTTCACGCCGCCGCTGGCGCCTTCGGACAGCCACGCCGTTCCGGACGGGGCCGTCGTGATCGCCGCGATCACGAGCTGCACCAACACCTCCGATGCAAGTCTGCTGGCCGCGGCCGGCGTCCTTGCCCGCAAGGCACGCGCCCGCGGCTTGAAGCCGCCTGCCTATGTCAAGACGTCGCTGGCTCCGGGATCGCCGACCGCCGAGCGCTTTCTGCGCCGGGCGGGCCTGCTCGACGACCTCGAAGGGCTCGGATTCGGCATCGTCGGCTATGGCTGCACGACCTGCATCGGCAATTCGGGAGCCTTGCCCGATGTCGTGCGCCGTGAGCTCGGCCGACCGGGTTTCCGGCCGGTTGCCGTGCTATCCGGCAACCGCAATTTTCCGGGCCGCGTCCATCCCGATCTCGAAAACGGCTTCCTGGCCTCACCGCCGCTGGTCATCGCCTTTGCGCTCGCAGGCACGGTCGACATCGACATCATCAGCGAGCCAATCGGCATCGGCGCCGACGGGCAGCCGGTCATGCTGCAGGAGATCTGGCCGACGGGAGCCGAGATCGACGACGCCGTCGCCTCGGGCTGGGATGTCGCCGACTTCGATGCGGCCTATCACGAGGCGGAGACCCGGCCGCTCTGGGTCGAACTGGAGGCGCCGAGCGGACCGCGCTTCCCCTGGGATACTGCCTCCACCTATCTGCGCCGACCGCCTTTCGTCCGGGAGCAGGGGCTGCCGTCGGCACAAGGCCATGCCCGGCCCCTGATCGTCCTGGGCGACGATGTCACCACAGATCATATTTCGCCGGCTAATCAGATCCACTCCGACAGCGCGGCCGGCCGGCACATCGTCGCGCAGGGCGGCAACCCCGCGGACCTCAACGTCTTCGCCTCCAGGCGCGGCAATTTCGAGGTGATGATCCGCGGCGCCTTCACCAACCGGCTGGCGGTCAATCAGCTGTTGCCGGCGGACGCACCGGCGGGTTTCACCCGGCACGAGCCTTCCGGAGAGATCGTGCCACTGACCGAGGCCGCGGAGCGCCATGCCCGCGACAGGACCCCGCTCGTCCTGGTCGCCGGCGAGCGCTACGGCATGGGATCGTCGCGCGACTGGGCTGCCAAGGCCGTCGCGCTGCTCGGCGTTCGTGCGGTAATCGCAGCCAGCATCGAACGCATCCACCGCACGAACTTGATCGGGATGGGAATCCTGCCGCTGCTGCTGCCGGACGGCGTCCATCCGGACGCGCTGGGTATCCGCTCGACCGACCTCTTCGAGATCGATCTCAGCCCGGATCGCTTGACGCCGCGATGCGAGGTTCCGCTGACCATCCGCAGGGCCGATGGCGAACCCGTCCGCCTCCTCTTGCGAGCTGCGATCGAGACCTCGCTCGAGATCACCCTGCTCAGATCGGGTGGGCTGATCCCGCATGTTCTTGGAGGCTTGCTGCACAGCAGCGCGCCTGTTGCCATGGGTGTCGCGTGATGTCCGAGACGGCTGTTCCCCCCGGAGCCTGCGATTGCCATGTGCATCTCTTCGGGCCGCCCGAGCGTTTTCCGTTTGCGGCGGACCGGATCTACACGCCGGGCAACGCCGGCGAGAAAGCGCTTCTGACCCTGCACGAGAGACTCGGGATGTCCCGGGTCGTCCTCGTCCAGCCCAGCCCCTACGGTACGGACAACAGCCGGCTTCTCTCAGGCCTTGCCGAACTGGGCTCGCGGGCTCGCGCTGTCGCCGTAGTCGAACGGGATGCATCCAGCGTTCTCCTTCAGGGATTGTCGAAGGCCGGAGTTCGGGGGCTACGCTTAAACGTCGATACGCAGGGCGTCGTCGATCCGGAGACGATCTGGACGAGCTTGCATGCGGAGGCAATCCGCTGCGCAAGGCTCGGCTGGCATGTCCAGATCCTGACGCGGCTATCGGTCATCGCAGCCCTGGGCGATCGGCTGGCTACCTTGCCGGCGCCTCTCGTCATCGACCATTTCGGCCGGCCCGACCTCGACCAGGGCATCGATCAACCGAGCTTCGCCGCCCTCCTGCGACTAGTGCGAAGCGGCACTGTCTGGGTGAAGCTCTCCTCGATCGGCCGGCTTTGCGGTGCGCAGCAGGACAGGATCGCGCCCTTCGTCAGAGACCTGGTCGAAGCCCGCGCCGATCGGATGGTCTGGGGATCGGACTGGCCGCATACCGGGGGCGGAAGAGGCGGGCGACCGGCCGGGGAGATCGAGCCCTTCGCCGAGGTCGACGATGCGGAATCGCTGGCGGTACTCATGCGGACTGTCGGCGATGCCGGTACGCTTCGCCGGATCCTCGTCGACAACCCCGCTTGGCTCTACGGATTTGAGGCATGATGAAGCCTTTCGACACCCCGCCCGAACTGGCGAGCTCCGATCTCGATCTCGTCATCTGCGGTTTCCCCGGCAAGTCGGCCTGCCATGGCGGGCTCGGCTGGAGCACCGTAGCGATGCTGCGGCACGGCGAGCGGATCGCGCTCGTCGATGCCGGCAATTTCGGGATGCGCAAGCTCCTGATCGAGCAGCTCGATCAGAGAGGTCTGAAGCCGTCGCAGGTCACCGATCTCCTGCTGACCCATTCCCATTACGATCATTCGGTCAACTGGACGCTGTTCCGGGATGCCCGCATCGTGGTGGGTGCGGTCGAGATGGACTGGGCGCTGACAGTGCCCTGGGGCGAGACGCCAGTGCCAGAGCTCTACATCCGCGCGTTGTCGGACTGGCCGAGCTGTGAGACGGTCGAGGACGGCGCCGAGGTCTTCCCCGGCATGACCGCCCATCTGGCGCCCGGCCATACGCCGGGCTGCCTGGTCTTCCATTGGCGGACCCCGGCGCGGGACATCATCTTCACCGGCGACGCCGCCAAGAACCGGGCCGAGCTGATCTCCCGCGACACCGACATGACCTATGATGCCGCAGTCAGCCGCGCGACGATCGAGATGATCTGGGACAGATGGTGCGAGCGGCCGGGCACCATCGTCGTTCCCGGACACGATCTGCCGATGGTGCTCGACGGAAACGAACCCCGCTATCTCGGCAAGCGAAAGGCATCGATCAGGGCCTGGTTCGGCAAGGACATCGCGACCTTGACCGAACTGGATCTGACCGCCGGCCGGGAGTGAGGACGACCTGCAATGTGATGCTGGCGGTGCTCGAGCTGCCAAGTGTCGGCATTTCAATCGAGCTGCGGAAAGCGCATTTTCAGCCTTTTGGAAAAGGCCGCTGACCAGCAACCGTCGGATTGCGGCCGGCCGGGAAATCGAGGCAAGAAGGAGAGCCGAGTCGTCAGAGCGTGTTCGCCCGCCGTGCTGATGTCCCAGCGGACAAATGGACAGATGTAAATGGTGACACGGGCCGAACTCACCTCGCGACTGGAACGGGCGTTCCTCGACCATGGCTACGAGCATCTGACCATGACCGGGCTCGCCAAGGCCGTCGATGTCACCCGGCGCACGCTCTACAATTATTTCAGCAGCAAGGAAGACGCCTTTCGCTTTCTGATCGAGAACGTCAACGCGCAGGCGGTCGAGGTCGGCATGGCGTCCGGGCGGGCGGCACTGGCCGCCGGGCGTGACCCGACCGAGATCCTGGCGACGATCCTCGACACGCGCTACGGCAATACGCGCCGGCGCCTCGCGACTTCGCCCCACGCCATCGAGCTCAACGACCAGGCCTTCCGGCGTTGCCGCGACCTCATGATCGCCTCCGCGACAGGCTTTCAAGCCCAGCTCGCCGGCTTCATCACCGAGCTGGAGGCGAACCGCATCCTGCAGGTCAAGGCGGACATAGGGCCGGATGCCCTGGCGCAATTGCTTGCCGACGGCGCGCGCGGCACCAATCAGAGCCTGCCTCCGGTCGATCCGGCCAAGCTGCACCTGCGCTATCGCAGCATGGTCCGCGCGCTGCTTCACGGAGCGACGGAGCTACCGGTCTGACGGGTTCTGCCCATCGACGACCGTTGCAACGAAGACACGCCTTTGCCGAAAGCGGGCATCCGCCTGTCGTTTGTGAACCACCGTTCAAAATCGATGGCGAGGCAAGGCCTCCGGAGCCGACTGCCCCACTGTACCGCGGCGTATCGGGCGGACATGTTCGGCGGGCGCGTGCGAGCGCTGCGGGCGGGGGGCTGGATGCAAGGGCTGGAAGCGGAGATCGAGCGGCTGCTCGCCCATCCGCGTTTCGATCATGCCGCGCATCGCCTGGCCCAGGGTTTCCTGGCGGTGCAAGCCGCCGCGCCCCGCCTGGCCTCGCAATTCTCGACGCAGCAACGCTGGCTGATGTCACACGCCGTCCTGTCGCATTATTTCCGCGGGCTTTCAGCCGGCCGGCCGGGATTGTCGCGGCGGGACTTCATCGAACAGACGCTCGCTCACGGGCTGGCGAGTCGGAATACCGCCACCGCCTTCTTCGTCGAGGCGCTGCAATATGGCCTGATCCAGCCCACGAGGGCGCATGCCGACTTCGTGCAGCCCGCACCGGCCACGCTGCAGGCACTCATCGAGTGGTATGCCATCCATCTGGCCGCGCGCGATTTCCTCGATGGCGGCGCCAGCGCGGCACGCCTGCGGGATGCAGGCGAGTCGATCTTGCTCCGGCTCGAGCCGGCCACGGCCGACGCCCTGCTCTCCTGCGAGGCGATCCGTACACCGCCGCCGAGCTATGGGGTGTTCGCCTCGGTGGATGAGGGCGGCAGCCTGATGGACCTCCTGATCGCCGGCATGGACATGACGGCGGCGCGCGATGCGGAAAGAGCGCCGTCGGACGTGACCTCGGTTTCGGCACTCGCCCGTCCGTTCAACCTCTCCCGGACACATGCCGGCCGAACCCTCGCAGAGGCGATCGCCATGGGCAGCATCGGCTGGAGCGGAGTGCCCGGTCGCTCGCCGATCTGGCTGTCGCGTGGCTTCCGCGACGAGTACGCGCGGTTCCAGGCCGCGAAGCTCGCGATCATCGGTACCGCTTTCGCGCAGGCCGTCGCTGCTATCGAGCCCGTTGGGCCCGGCCTTGTCGCCGCGGGAGCCGCTTACGAGATCGCGGAGAGCCCGACATGCTGAGCAGGGCGGAACCTGCGAACGCTCCGGGCCGCGCGATCGCCGAGCGCCTCGATGCCTTGCCGCTCTGCCGCCTGCGGCTCGCGCTGTTTTGCGTCCTGACGCTCGCGCTCTTTGCCGACATCGCCGAAGTCGCGCTCGGCAACGCGCTCGGGGCCGTGTTCCAGGCGCCGCCGCGCACCATGACGCAGGCCGAGCTGTCGCTGTTCCTCGCGGCGATCTTTGCTGGCGGTACCGTCGGAGCTCCGATCTTCGGCCTGCTCGGCGACCGGCTCGGCCGCCGCCTCGCGCTGCAGATGGCACTCGCCCTGATCGCGTTCGGCTCGCTCGGCGCAGCGGCAAGCCTTCACCCAGTCACCCTGATCGGCTTCCGCTTCCTGTCGGGCATCGGCATCGGAGCCTGCCCGCCGCTGATCGCTGCCTATATGGCCGATGTCATGCCGCCGCGCTGGCGGGGGATGCTGTCCTGCCTGTGCGCCGGCCTCGCCTTCCTCGGCGCACCGGCGATCATCTTCCTGATGCGCGCCACCTCGCCGACGGCCTGGGGCCTTGAAGGCTGGCGCTGGGCGCTCGGGTCCGGCGCTGTCCTCGCCCTCGTCGCCGCGGGCCTGCTCAGCCTACTTCCCGAATCGCCACGCTGGCTCGCCGCGGCCGGCCGCCTTGCCGAAGCCGAAGCCGCCTTGCGGCACTTCGGCAACGGTCGCTCGGCCACCCCCCTTGCATCCGCGTCCGGCCAGCCCGCGCTGACCGCGCCGGGCTCCGGCGATGTCGAACGGCGACTGCTCCTGCTCTGCTGCCTCTACGCACTCGCCCCCTGGGCGACGATCGGCTTTCCGCTGATGAGCGGGGCGGTGATGGTGGCCAAGCAGTTCAGCATCGGCGATTCCGTCGTCGCGGCCGGCCTGATCATGTTCGGCCCGGCGCTGGGCAACCTTCTCGTCGCGCCGGTCATCGACAGGATCGGCCGCAAAGCCAGCCTGGTCTGCGCCGCATGGGCAATGGCCGCACTCGGCCTGGCCTTCGCGGCGGCCACCAGCTTCCTTCCCCTGGTCGCCATCGGCGTCGCCTTTGCGCTGGCGAGCGCCATCTATGCCAGCGTTCTCGCCGTCTACGCCGCCGAGATCATCCCGACCGAGCTGCGAGCCTCGCGGACCTCCATGGCCTGGGGGCTGGGCCGCTTCGTTTCGATCTTCGTGCCCTTGGTCTTCTTCGCGCTCATCCAGGAAGTCGGGATCTGGAGCATGTTCGGATTAATCTCAGGCGCCTTGAGTTTCAGCGCCCTCCTGATCGTGGTCATCGGACCGCAAGGACGATCGCGGCAGGCGGTCGCCTGAGCGGGCGGATGTCGGCCACGCTGCGTCCGACGTGAACAGCCGTTCGCATCCGGCCCGTAGGGCCTTGATCCAAAGGGTTAATTCCGCAGGATCGATGTGACCATTTTTGACTCTCATATTGCGCACTTACGAGCAATTTGAGAAATTTCTGCATTCCAATCTCGGCGATCCTTCGCCGGGCGGGGGAGTCGTCGCGGCGCGAAACGCCAGCGACGCGATCGGGTTGGGGGCGTAACGACAGTGCGAACGCGATTTGGGATCCTGGGCGCGGCTCTTGCCATGGGCGCGGCTTCCGCTGCCGCGCAGCCGGCGGCACCGAAGCCCGCCGGCCAGACCGCACCAGCGGCCGCGCCCGCCGTCCAGCCAGTCTCGACGGAACCCAGCAGCACCACCGCGAGCTTCGCCGACTGGGTGCTGCGCTGCCAGCGCGTTTCCGAAGCCGCGAAGGCGAGCCGCGTCTGCGAGGTCGCGCAGATCCTGCAGAGCCAGGGGCAGCAGGCGCCGATCGCCCAGATCGCCATCGGCCGCGCCACCGCGGGCGAGCCGCTGCGCGTCACTGCGGTGATGCCGGTCAGCGTCACCTTCCCGAGCGTGGTTCAGATCGCCATGGGCGAGAAGGATGCAAAGCCGCTCGAGCTCGGCTGGCGGCGCTGCATTCCGAGCGGCTGCTTCGCCGACGCGCTGCTCGGCGACGATGTCGTCAAGCAATGGCGCAAGGCCACCGAAGCCGGCCGGATCGTCTTCAAGGACGCGGCGGGGCGCGATCTCGCCTTGCCCTTGTCCGTCCGCGGCCTCGATCAGGCCATCGAAGCGCTCGCCAAGGAACGGCTCTGACCATGGCCCGGCGTCGCGCAGCCCGCTCTCAGACCGGCGCCCAAATGGGTGGGTCAGCGCTGCGCTATATGGCGACGCCCGTCCATCGCTCCGCTCTCGCCCCGCTGCGCCAGCGCTGCCTCGTCGGCCAGGCGATGGCGCTCGCGCTCTGGAACGCGCCCGCCTTCGCCCAGAACGTCATCACGCCGGACGGACGCACGCAGACCAATGTCGCGGTCAGCGGCAGCACGACGACGATCACGACAAAGACGATTTCGGGCGGCGCCGGCTACAACTCGTTCTCGCGCTTCGAGCAGGGCGCCGGCTCGACCGTCAACATGCATCTGCCACAAGGCACCGGCGCGCTGGTCAATATCGTCCGCGACGGGCCGGTGGTCATCAACGGCATCCTGAATTCCTACCGGAACGGCCAGATCGGCGGCCATGTCTACTTCTCGGATTCGGCCGGTTTCACCGTCGGGCCGAGCGGCGTCATCAACACCGGCCGGCTGACGGTCAACACGCCGACGCGCGAATTCCTCGACCAGGTCGTCGGCCCTGACGGCATTGTCAACGAGACGATGGCGGCCCGGCTGAGAGCCAATGACGTGCCGATCTCGCCCGATGGCAAGATCACCATCGACGGTGCGATCAATGCGCGCCGCGGCGTTTCGCTGAACGGACATTCGGTCAGCGTCGCCGGGCAAATCAAGGCGAATGCCGCCCCTGTCGACATCGCCGAGCGGCGCGAGCGGCACCGCACCGCCTTCTCACAGAGCGTCAACACAGCCGGCATCCGGCATGGCGCGGCCATGGTCGCGCGCAAGGGCGGCGGCATCGAGATCCTCGCGGCCGGCACGGTCAGCGTCTCCGGGCAGCTCAGCGCCAACGCCACGGCGCGGCGCGTTGCCGGTACCGTCGCCATCCGCTCGGGCAAGGGCACCACGATCGCGTCGACGGCGAGGATCATCGCGACGGGCACTGCTCCCGCTCCACGTCCGGCCGGCGCGACACCCACAGCCGCCGTCAACACCGGCGATGGCGGCAAGGTCTCGATTACATCCGACGCGGCGATCACGATCGCTCGCGGCGCGACGATCGATGTCAGCGCGGCTCGTGACGTTGCTGGCAAGGCCGGGGCGGCGATCGTCTTCGCTGGCACCAATCTCGATGTCGCCTCGGGCGCCCTGTTCCGCGGCAAGGCCGGCACCAGCGGCGACGGCGCATTCCTCGAGCTCAGCGCCAAGCAGACCGTCACGCTCGGCGCGATCGACGTCGACCTCTCGGCCCGCAACGGCAAGGCCGGCCTGCTCTATATCGACCCGACCGATATCGTGATCGGCACCGGTGGCAGCGCCAACATGATCACCAACGGCACGAATGTGTCGCTGGAGGCGACCAACAGCATCACCATCCTCGGCGATGGGATCATCGACACCCGCAATTTCAATCGCAACGCCAATGGCGGCGAGCTGTCGGCGGGCAATCCCAGCCTCGGCAACTCCGGCAACATCACGCTGGAGGCGCGGCAGATCACCGTCTCCGGCCAGTTGCTGGCTGGCGTCAGCGCCGGCAGCGGCTATACGGCCGGCGATGTCACGCTGATCGCGAGCGCCACCGACAGGCGCAATTCCGGCAAGGCGACGGCCGATGCGACCATCGACATCTACGGCACGATCACCGGCCGCGACGTCAAGCTCATGGCGGATGCGACCGGCGTCTCCTCCTTCATCAATCCCGGCCCCGGCATCGCGCTGTTCGCCGGGCTGACCAACCTCTCCATCCTGACCGGCCTCAATGGCGGCTATGTCGCTAGCGACATCACCGCCCGGATCTCGGTCAGGAATGGCGCTTCGATCACCGCGACGCGTGACATCGTCATCAGCGCGACCGGCTCGCAGGAAGCGACGCTGCCGTCGATCTCGGTTACGGCGCTGTCGCCGGCGGCGATGGCGGTGACCTATGCCGAGCTGAAGGCGCGGGTGACCGCCGAGGTCGAGTCGGGGGCGTCGCTGACGATCGGCCGCAATCTGACGGTCGAGGCGAAGAACGAGGCGACACTGGGCGCGACGGCGCTTGCGATGTCCGCGGGGCAGACCCTTGCGGACCTAGCATTGGCGGTCGGCACCGCGGATATCGAGACCAAGGCGATCGTCAGTTCCGGAGCGACCGTCACGCTGTCGTCCTCGCTGAGCAATGTCCGGGTTTCGGCGATCAACGAGAACGCGTTCTCGACTTCGGCCACCGCGATGTCGGTCAGCGGCGGCATGGTCGGCCTGTCCCTGGCCTATTCCGATATCAAAGCGAGCGCCGAGGCGAGGCTCGGGGCTTCGCTCGGCGGCAGCGGCAACCGTGTCGGCACCGTCATGGTCGAAGCGCTGTCGGACACCAGCAAGAACTCGACCTCCTCGGCCGTGACGCTCGGCGAAAATATGCTGCTCGGCCTCGTCGGCGTTGCGGGCGGCGCCAACGAGGTGTTCGGGCCGCTGATGTCCCGGCTCGGCTCGCGCGAGATCGGCAAGTTCGGCAGCTCAATCACCCTGGCGAAGAGCGATCTCTCGGCGATCGCCTCGATCGCAGCCGATCCCGGCGACACCGCCCCGACGATATACGCGACCAAGACGGCGGTGGTCAGCGATGTCCGTGACTTTGCGGTCCGCGTCGCCGCCGATTCTGGCCTCAGTTCGAACTCGAAGAACCCGACCGCCGTCAATCCGGAAGCGCTGGTCGCGATCTCGGCCGGCGTCGTCTACGGCGATTTCCGCCATACCTCGCGCGCCTCGATCGGCGCCGGCGTCACCGTCGACTCCGACCGCATCGGCGTCTCCGCAACGACGGCTGTTCCGATCGCCAACACCTGGACCAACTGGGCTGGCTTTGGTGAAACGCTGTCGCATCTGAACGGCACCTTCGGCGTCGCCGGCAACATCCTGACGAGCTATGCCAGCGCCACCTCGGAATCGAGCCAGCTCGGCCTCGCCGGCGCCGTCAGCTACTACAAGATCGCCAATGAGACCGAGGCTTATGTCGGCCCCGGCGCGCGCCTGCGCCAGAACAACGGACTCGGCTCCTGGAATGTCGCGCTCGGCACGGGTGCACTGCAGAGTTTCGACAAGGTCGTCACCATCGCCGCCAGCACGAAGACGGAAACGATCGACGTCGCCGGCAATTACGGCATCTTCTCCGGCACCGGCACCTCGGGTGGCGCCGGCTCGGCGGTCGGCGGCTCCTATATGGACCTCCAGCGCGACAGCCGTACCGTCGCCGCCGTCGGCGCCGGGGTCACGATCACCGCGCTCGAACTCGCGGTCACGGCGAAGACCGAAGACAAGATCTTCGCGCTCGCCCCGACCTCGGGCAAGGCAGCCGGCGATTTTGCCGCCAACGGCATGGTCGCGCTGGTCGGCATCGACAACCAGACGCTCGCCTCGATCAGCAACCAGGCGACGATCGACGTCACCTCGATCGATATCAACGCCCGCCAGTTCGTCTCGCTCTTCGCGCTGACCGGCGCCGTCACCTATGGCGGCGCCAATTCCGTCGGTATTTCGGTCGCCGCGCTCGATAGCGCCGCGGTGACGCGGGCCTATGTCGGCAACAACTCAGCCGACCTGTCGGATAACCGGCTCGGCAGCGGCTATGCACGCGGGCTGATCACGGCGCGCTCGCTCGATGTCGAGGCAGTGACCGACGGGCGGATGCTGGTCGCCTCGCTCGCCGCAGCGATCTCCGACCCCAACGCCTCCAAGCTCAGCTTCTTCAAGGGCATCGCCGCCGAAGGCAAGACCGATGCGGCGGTGCTGCGTTCCGGCGCCGGCAGCAGCATCAGCCTGACCGCGGCCGGCAGCGCCGCCGTCGCCACGACGACGCTCGGCACCTCCGCCTGGATCGACGGCGCGGCCGTCATCGGCAAGGACAACGGCGTCGTCAACACCGATGTCGCGGCGACGAACGCCACCATCGCCGAAGTCGCCTCCGGCTCGGCAGCGCTCAACCTGACCGGAGCCTCGAGCCCACTCAGCGGCGCGCTCTCCGGCGCGGTGGCGATCGGCGCCTTCGACAACACCACCGATGCGCGCATCGCCGATGCGATCATCACCAGGGCGGGCGACACCTTCGTGCAGGCGCTCGCCGGCGGACGCCAGACCGTGGTCGGCATCAGTATCGCCATGGCCCGCCCCAACAGCGGCGCCGCCGCCGTCTCGGCCGCCATCGGCGTCATCACCGACAGCGTCAGCGCCCAGATCCGCAATTCGGCGATCGCCGGCCTCTCCGGTGCTTCCACCGGCAACGACGTCGTGGTCAACGCCTATCGCTCGACCGATATCGGCATCGGCGGCGGCGCAGCCTATGCCGGCGCGCAGGCCGGTCTCGGCGTCGCGCTGACCTACACATCGATCGGCGATCCATCCGGCCGGGACGCGGTCTCGGCGCTGATCACGGACACCTCCCTCACTGCGGTCGACAAACTGACCGTCGCGGCACGGACCTCAAGCCGCATCGTCTCGAGCGCCATCGCCGGCGGCTTCGGACCCGATTCGAATGGTCTGGCCGGCGCCATCGTCATCAACGAGGTCAGCCCGACGACGCGCGCGGCCGTGACGGACACCGCCGGCGCTCCGTCGCGCATCGCGATGGATGGCGATGTGCTCGTCGTCGCAGACAGCGGCAAGGACAGCTCGCTCGATGCAGCCTTGGCGAGCCGGCTGGCCAATACCGACCCCGGGCAGATCGACTTCAGCGGCCGCTCCACGAACGCGGACGAGGCGGCGAATCCGGTTGGAGCGTCGATCATCGCCGTTGCCGGCGCAGTCCAGGCCGGCAAGAACAACCTCGGTTTCTCCTTCCTCAGCAATACGATCAGCCAGTCGCACATCGCGCTCATCGAGAATGTCGAGCTGACGAGCTCGACGGCGGTGACCGTACGTGCGCAGGACGGCTCGCTGATCACGGCCGTGGCGGTCGGCCTCGGGGTCGCGAGCGGCCAGTTCGCCGGCGTCGCCTCGGTCGCGCAGCAGACGATCGACGCCGTCGTCAGCGCCCGCATCAGCGGCGGCAGCATCATCAGCCGCGACGTCTCGGTCCAGGCGCAGGCGGCGTCGACGATCGAGGGCAGGGCTGGCACGCTCGCCATCGGCATCGGCGCTGCCGCTGTCGGCCTTTCGATCGTCGAGAGCAGCATCGCTAATGATGTCGCGGCCGAGATCGACGGAACAAATATCCGCGCAACTCGTGACGTCATCGTCACCGCCGGCTCGACTGCGACGATCGACACGACCGCCATCGGCCTCGCCATGTCGCGCAATGTCGGCCTTGCCGGCTCGGTCGCCAACAACAGCGTCGCCAACGATGTCGGCGCGACGATCACCGACGCCGACATCATCTCCGGCAACAATCTCGGCGTGTTCGCAGGGAATACCGACCGGATCACGGTCTCTGCCGGCGCGCTCGGCGCCACCGCCGCATCGCCGGGCCTCGCCGGCGGCGTCTCGGTCGTCAACAACACGATCGGCGGTGCGACCACCGCTGCGATCGCAGGCAGCAGCGTCGATGCGCGCGCCGGCGGCACCGGCTCGCTGAGCTATGATGCCGGCCAGTTGCTCACCGCATTCGACCTCAGCACGGCCAACAGCCCAAGCGCTGCGCAGCCCTCGCTGGCGATGACGGCGCGCAGCATCCATGGCCTCGGGGTCGTCGCGACCTCGCAGCAGTCGGTGCTGGCGAATGCGGTCACCGGCGGCGTCGCCGCCTTCCCGGTCACCGGCGCGGTCGCGATCGTGCCGATCCGCAACGTGCTCGGCGGCAGCACCAGCGCCACGATCGATGCAAGCCAGGTCGACACCCGTCTGACCGGCACGGACAGCACCGCGGTCGCGGTCGAAGCCGCAAGCCATTCCTATGCCGCGACCTTCATCAATGTCGGCGCAATCGGCGGTGTCGCCGCCGCCGGAGCCAACACCAGCAACATCATGGAGCGCAGCACCAGGGCGGCGCTGACCAACTCGACCACCGGCACGACGACCCCGGGCTATACCGGCGGCGGCGTCAGCGCGCTCGACATCGCTGCGAACGCCTCGCAATCTGCCGCCAGCAATGTGACCGGTTTCGCCCTCGGCCTTGGCGGCGCCGCTGCGTTGGGCGTCGTCAACACCTTCGCGGCCTCGACGAGTGCCGCGCTCGACCAGGGCCTGGTCACCGCCGGGCGGGTCGGTGTCACCGCCGACAACCGCAACGGCTTCCACGCCCAGACGGTCGCAGTCGCTGCCGGCGGCGTCGCTGCCGGAAGCGCCTTCATCGTCGGCACCAGCAAGAATGCGACGCTGGCGACGATCGGCGGCGGCTCCGGCCAGACCGTGCTCAACCTCAATGGCGGCCTCGCCGTGGCGGCCACGAGCCGAAATGCCTTCACCACGCTGGCGGCGGGCGGCGCGGCCGGCGGCTTCGCCGGCGTCGCCGGCATGGTCAGCTTCGTCGATGTCGACAACGAGACACGGGCGGGGCTCTACGGCGCGCGGGTCACGACCCGGCCGGGCGCGACGCAGACCGTCGGTGGCGTCACCAGTGCGGCCGGTATCGGCGTCACCGCCTTCGAGGCGACGAGCATCACGCCGAAGACCGCCGCAGGGGCGAATGGTAGCTTCGGCGCCGGTGCGGCCGCCAATATCGCGAGCCTCGACAGCCAGGTCCAGGCCGATATCCAGGGCTCGATCCTGGTTGCGCCGGGCACGGTCGCGGCCTCCGCCACCTCCGAGCGCACCGTCAGCGCCGAGACGATCACCTATGGTATCGGCGGCTCGGCCGGCATCGGGGCTTCGGTCGCGCTGATCTCGGTCGGTACCGGGACGCCCTCCGCGGCGCAAGGCGAGCTCACCTCCGGCGGGGGCGGCACGCTGTCCCGCATCGGCCAGCTCACAGCTGGCAACAACGATCTCGTCCTCAGCACCGCCGGCCTCACCAGCTATCGCAATTATCGCGGAACGGCCGGCGCGGCGATGAGCGAGAGCGAGCTGCGCGACGCCGCTCAGACCGACTACAATCAGCTGCTGGCCAATGGCACGGTTTCCGGCGGCACGCTGACCTTGACCAGTGCTGGGGTTGTCGCGTTGCGCAGCTCCGCGGCGAGCGCGCTCGGCATCACCAATCCATCCGATACAGAGGTGCGCGACTGGGCCAGCGCCCGTTATGCGGCGTTCCAGAGCGGAGCGGTCGGTTATCTCCTCAGCGACTCCGGCGTCAGCGCCTATCGCGAGCGCGTGATCGCTGCGACGCCGGATGCGAGCGACGACCAGATCCGTAGCGCCGCCAACGATGCCTATGCCCGCCTGCTCGCCAATGGCACGGTCAGTAGCGGCGTTCTGACCCTGTCCACGGCAGGTATCAACGCCTATCGGGCGGAAGCCAACGCCAGCCTCGGCCGCACGGCGACGGACGCCGAGGTCCGCGACTACGCCGCCCAGCAATACGGCTTCTTCACCGCCAATCGCAGCCGCATCGCGGCGCCTGCAACGCAAAGCGCTGCCGCCCTGCTCGAAAGCACCGGCTCAGGCACCAGCGCCAGCGTCAGCGGCGGCAGCATCACGAGCGGCTCCGTCGCGGTTTCGGCTCTCTCGAAGACGACGACCAGCAACATCGCCAGCGGCGTCGGCGCCGGCGGCGCGGCCGGCGTCGGTGCGGCGACCGCCTATACCGATATCGGCGACAAGGTCTCGGCGAGCCTCGACCAGATCAGCGTCAACACCGGTTCGATCGCAGTTTCGGCGAGCTCGACCGATGGAACGGGGTCTGCCGCGCGTGTCGAAGCGCGCGCCGGCGCCGGCGGGCTCGCCGCTGCGGCGGGCGCCGCGGTGGCCGACGGCGCGATTTCCAACGAGGTCAAGGCGACGCTCGGCGGCACGCTGACGGTGACCGGCGCGACCACCGTCAACGCCAGCAACAGCCAGACCAGCCGGTCGGACGCGTTCGGCGCCACCGTGGCCGGCGGCCTGGCGCTCGGCATCTCGCTGGCGAAGAGCAGCGCCGAAAGCGAGGTCGAGGCGAAGTACGCAGGCGGCTCCAGCCTCACCGGCATTGGGCTGACCATTGGGGCGACCAGTACGGGTGCGGCCCATGCCGCCGCCGTCGCCGGCGCTGGCGGCCTGCTCGCCGCCGGATCGGGCGCCGAGGCCAAGGCGAGCGACACCACTAAAGTCACCGCCGTAGTCGGGGCCGGAGCGCGGGCGAATGTCGGCACCGGCACGATCACCGTGTCGGCGACCACCTCACCAGATGCGAAGGCCGCAGCCTTCGGTGTCGCGGTGGCGGGCGGTCTCGCCGTCGGCGCCGCCGTCGCAGAAGCAACGGTCGGCGCGACGGTCAGGTCCGAGATCGAGCGCAATGCCAGCCTGATCGCCAACCAGTTCACCGCCGGCCTGCTCTCGGTCACCGCGACCGGCTCGGTGTTCGGCACGGCCGCCGGTGATGCGGTGAGGCTGGCGGATGCGACCTCAGGCTTCGCGCGCGGCGGCTACTCCGCTGCCGCCTCGGCGGTTGCCGGCTCGGGCGCCTATTATGTCAGCGCCGTCGGCACCGATGCGAAGGCGCACAACACCACCTCCGTGACGGCCTCGCTCGGCGACTATATCGGCCTGTCGTCCGGCTCCGTCACCATCAGCGCGACGAACACCACACTGCAGGCCGCCAAGGCGACCGGCATCACCGTCGCCGGGACGGCGGCGATAGGCAGGATCAACGCCCAGGCCGACGCCGTGACGACGACGACGGCTTCGTTCGGGGCCTCCTCCACCATGGCCGGGAGCGGCACCGGCCGCTTCACCCTGACCGCAACCGGCGAAGACACGCAGATCGCCCGGGCCGAGGCCGGCAGCGGCGGCCTCTATGCCGGTTCCGGTGCAGAAGGCTCGACCTCCAACACCTCCGACGTGACCGTTCGGGTCGGCGCCAATGCAAATGTCCTGACCGGCCTCGCCGCGATAGGCGCCAGCCATTCGACGCGCTACGCTGCGCTCGTCGATAGCCTGCAGGCTGCCGCGCTCGGCGCCAGCGCGGCGCTCGCCCGCAACAACGCCGATGTCGACGTGCTGACCGAGCTCGGCGCCGGCGCCCGCATCACGGCCGCTGGCCCCGGCACGAATAATTGCTATCTGACGAGCTGCCTGCAGGCGATCGCGCTGACCAGCCGCAATGCCTTCATCCAGCTCGAGCGGGGGGATTCCGTGCGCGCGGCCGCAGGCGGCGGCATCAACGGCGCCGGCGCCACCTCGCGGACGGAGATCGACGGCACCTCCAAGGTGGAGCTCAAGGACGGAGTCGTCCTGATCGGCGGCACGAGCCCGACCGCCGCGCCAGGATCGATCCTGGTACAGGCCTGGAGCGAGCTTTTCGGCGACGACACTGCGACCCTGACCACCGGCGGCCTGCTGCAGGGCGCCGGCGTGTCGGCGCGCTACCGCGCCGGCTCCGCCCAGAATCCGCTCACGAACACTGTGAAGCTCGGCAACAACGTCGTCCTCAACTCCTTCGGCGTCATCAACCTCGGCACCTATACGCTCGCCGACGTCACGGCGAACGCCTATGTCAGCACTTACGGGCTGGCGGGCGTCGGGCTCGCCGATGCAGACGTCACCATCCGCACCGACAACAAGGTTCTGATCGGCACGAATTCCGAACTGCTCGGCCTCTACGACGTCAACGTCACCGCCGGCCGCGACGGCTCCGATGCGCGCAGGACCACGCTCTCCGGCACGGCGAATGCGCTAGGCTATGTCCGCGGCCTCATCGCGGTCCCCGATGCCGACGCCTCGACCGACCTGCAGCACCATGCCCGTGTCGAGGTCGGCAGCGGCACCAAGATCTCCAGCGCCCAGAACGTCACCCTCGGTGCCTATGACGGCACCCTCGACGCCGAGGCCGACGGCACCGGCCATGGCTACCAGCTCTATTTCATCCCGGTCACGACCGGTTCGAGCAGTCCGGGCCGCTCGTCGAGCTCGACCCTGGTGATGAACGGCACCGCGACGGCCGGCATCTACAACACCCAGCGCATCGAGATCGGCTGCGGCGTCAACGCCTCGGTCCAGTGCGGCCCGAACGAGTCTCCGACGATCCGCTTCGTCGACGGTGCGCCGGTGACCGCCAGCCTCACGTCAGCCTTCGACCCCGTCGCCTATATCAATGCACGCTATGAAGCCGCGGTCGCCAGCACGCTGATCTCCGGCGTCAATGCGGGCCCGGTCACGGCGGTCAGGCTCAGCCAGCTCTACGCTGCCGGCGGCAACGTCACCGTCAGTGCCGGCACGGTTCAGGGCAACGGCTCCCTCGTCGCCAAGGGCGGGCCATCGATCACGGTGATCAACCGCAGCAACGCCTATCTCGTGCTCGACGGCGGCGCCTATATCCCGCAGTCGAGCGGGGGGCAGATCATCGGCTCCACCGGGACATTGGCGCGCAGCGCGAACCCCGACGCGACGCCCTCGATCATCATCGACAACGCCTATAGCGGTTCGCTCGGCATCGGCGACAAGGGGCCCGCGCTGCTGATCGGCAGCGACATCACCAATCTCGGCGGCCTGGTCTCGATCAACAACACGCTGGGCTCGTTCGGCTTCTCAGGCCAGCGCATCGATTCGCTGCAGTTCAACCTCACCGTGCCGAACGGTGTGGTCGCGGTGTCCTCAAACGGGCCGAACGGCATGTTCAATGCCGGCGGCTCGCCGCAGGGGGAGTACGATGGCGCGATCTACTATCCCGGCGGCGGGCCGGGGTCGGGCTCGTTCGACGTCAACCAGGCGGTCATCGCCGCGGCCAACGCGCTCGCGGCTGCAGCCGGCTACGGCAACAACATCAACTACTTCCTCTATGGCAGGCAGGACGAGGGCGCGACCCGCAACTGGTCACTGCAGTTCTTCGGCAACTGCGCCGGCTATATCGCCAACTCCGGCGCCAACTGCACCGGCGACTACAATATGGGCCGGGGCATCAATTTCTACGCGCTGCCGACGATCCCGACCTATCGCGAGAGCAATCCAACCGTGGCGGGCAGCGCCCCCAAGATCTTTGGCGCCCAGGTCGCGATCAAGGCGACGACGATCAACATCAACGCCTCGATCGAGGCGGGGCGGATCACCAACTGGTCGGGAACGGTCGATGCCGGCATGGCCGCCAGCCTGCGGGCTTCGCGCCAGGACTACCTCCGTGACGGCTATGTGCATGTCAGTCTCAAGCAGGCCCTCGGCGGCACCTGGGCGAATAACGGCGCGGCGCCGCTTTACTACGATCTCGCCAACGACCGGCTGGTGCTCTACGACGTCAATGCCTCCTCGGGCGGCGGCTCGGTGCTGCTCGATGGCCAGATCATCAGCACCAACACGCTCGGCTCCATCAAGATCAATGGTGGCTTCGGCGATGTCAGCCTGAACAACACCTCCGGGCTCGACCTCGTCGTCAACCGCGTCAACACCGGCACCGGCGTCGGCGTCGCCGCGAGCGTCAGCAAGATCACCATCATCGACCGGCTCATCACCTCCGGGCCGAACACGACGATCTATGCCTACACGCCCGGCTCGGGCATCGCGGAATACAAGACGCATAATGGCGCGCAGCCGATCCTGAGCGGCCCCGGCGCCACAACTCCCTTCCGTTTCATCGCCGGCGACACGACCCGGCACGAGACCGTTGCCGGCACCCGCTACGAGTGGACACAGCAGGCCCTGCTGCAGAAGGAGGGCCTGACCGTCGACAACCGTAATCAGGCGAATATTCCGGGCGTCTACTGGCGCTTCGATTCCGGCACCTCGAGCAATCCCTGGGTCTATGTCGACGCCCAGTCGCCGAGCACCAATCCAGGGGCGGATCCGAGATACTGGTGGTCACGCAATGCGCAGTCGCCGAGCGCGGAGTCGGTGTCGGGCCGGGTGGTGACGGGCAAAACCAACCTCACCCATGTCGGGATGACGCAGGAGATCACCGGCGGCCATCTCGACTTCATCCACAACTCCGCGAGCTATGGCGGCTGCAACGGCCAGGCGATCAACCACTGCGACTACGACTTCGTCGCCCAGCCCGGCGCCTCGCAGGCGACATGGGACTACAACTACGCGACCCGGGCCTTCGTCCAGATCACGACCTCGGTGAAGGCCGACAACCCGTTCGCGATCAGCTTCGCCGGCAATGCGGCGGGCCGAGTCAACATCACCTCGAACAGCTCGGTCCTGCAGAACGGCACCATCGTCAATCCGAGCGGCACGACGACGATCACCGCCTCGGGCGGCAGCTTCACCCAGACGAACAACGCCACGATCCTCAGCAACAACCTGAACCTGAGCGCACGCGACTCGATCGGCACCCAAGCAACCGCGATCAAGGCGACGCTGACCCAGGGCGCGCAGCTCAACGCCACGGCCGGCAGCGGCGGCATCAATCTCGACATCACCGGCAGCGCCCGGGTCGTAGCCCTGCGCGCCGACCAGAATCCGGGCGGCGGCTACGGCAACATCAATGTGCGCGCCACCGGCAGCCTCGAAACCGTGGCGACGGGGTCGACCAATATCGTCGGCCGCAACATCACGCTGGTGAGCGACGAGGGCGGCATCGGCTCGCTCTCGAACCTGATGACGATGCGCGCGGTCGCGACGCAGCTGCCGAATGGCAGTCAGGTCGACGGCGTCGTCAACCTCACCGCCCGCAGCGACATCGGTATCGCCCAGGTCGCCGGCGACCTACGCGTCGGGCAGATCGAAAGCAAGACCGGCGATGTGCGCATCGACGTCAGTGCCGGCAGGCTCGTCTCGGCCTCGGGCCAGACGGCGGCGCAGGCGCTCAGCGCCGAGCAGCTCTCGAAGGTCTCCCGCGCGCTCAAGCTCACCGCGGCGGAGGGCGCCGATGCTGCGGCCCTGGCCAGCATCACCACCTTCGAGAAGCAGGTCACACAGAGCTATGCGCAATATTCCGCGCTGATCCGCAATGGCAGCGTCGTCCTCGAAGACACCAATAATGACGGCGTCATGGAGCGCGTTTTCAAGCTCGATACCGCTGCCATCGCGCTCTACCAGGCCTTTGCCGATCAGGAGCTCAAGAGCATGGCGGCGCCCGGCGCAGTCGTGCCCGCGGCGACCGCCGATCAAGTCAAAGCCTATGCCGCCAGGCGCTATGCCGCTTACGGCAGCGTCTTCGAATCCGCCTATGGCAGCGAGTGGGCGGAACAGGCACGCTTCAAGCCGGCGACGCTCGAAAGCAATTACAGCTTCAACGTGAACGGAGCAGGCGTCGCACCGGGGCTTGCCAACCGCATCGCGGGCGACGCGGTCTGGACCGAGCGGCAGCTCGTCTCGGCGATCAACACTTCAGCGCTGCAGCCGGACCCGGGCGTCGTCGGCAATGGCCGGGCGCTGGTCATCGGCCACGACGTCACCCTCAACACCGCCGGCAGCATCGGCTCGCTCGCCCCGGATGTGCAGGTCGCGCTGGCGGATATCCGCAGCGGCGCGGTCTCCAACACCCAGCTCGCCGCGCTTGCGGTCGCGACCACCCCAGGGACGGTCAAGCTCGTCGGACAAAGGCAGGATGGCAGCCTCGTCGACGTTACCGATCTCAACAACGTCCCGACCGGCGTCACGCTCACCCGCGTCGACGTCAAGCAGACTGCTCCGCTCTTCATCAACGCGACCGGGACCTTCTCCGCCTCGGCACAGGGCGACGTCTACGTCCAGGCGACCGGGGCGCCGAACTCGGCCGGCGGCACGCTGACGGTCGGGCGCATCACGGCGACCGGCACAGTCAGCCTGCAGGCGCCGCAGGGGATCGTCGTCGGCACGCAGCCGGACGGAACGACGCCACGCAGCCCGGTGCAGATCCAGACCAATGGCGACCTGATCCTGGTCGCGGGCGGCGGCGGCATCGGCTCCGCCGCGACGGCTCTGACCTACCAGATTGGTGGCAGGCTGGTTTCCGCCTCGGCCGCGGCCGGCGATGCCTATCTCGTCGCCAATGCCGGCAATGCCGAGATCGGCCGCATCTTCGCATCGGGCACGGCCTCGCTGACGGCGCGCGCCGGCGGCATCCAGGGCTATCTGCCGGGCGTCGCGATCTCGGCGAGTTCGATCCAGCTCAACGCCACCGGCAATGTCGGCTCCGCCTCGGCCGCGCTCGGCCTGCGGGTCGGCGCCACCGGCGAGATCTCCGGCACCGTCGGCGGCTCCGCCTGGCTCTCCGGCCCGACCGTGGCCGGCCAGACGCCGACCGTCTTCCGCATCGGCGAGCTGGCGGCCACCAACGGGCTCGACATCGTCGCCGATGGCGAGATCGATGTCCTGCGCTCCGCGCGCTCCAGCGCCGGTGCGGCCTCACTGATCGGCGCCAGGATCACCATGGCTGCTGGCGCCGAGATCAGCGCCGCGGGCCGCGTCAGCCTTGCCTCTGATAGCGCCATCGTGTTCGGCAAGGTCTCCAGTGCGCTCGCCGCTCCGGCCGGCAGCGCCTCGATCGCCTTGACCGCGGCCGGCACGATCATCGGCAATGGCGACAGCGGCGCGCTGCTCGATGCCTCCCAGGCCGGCGGCGCGATCTCGCTCTACGCCGGAGCCGGCATCGGCACGGAAACCGAAGCGCTGGCCTTCGCCGCCCCCACGATCTCGGCGCGCAGCCTTCGCGGCGACGTCCGTCTTACGACGGCCGGCGCCACTCACGCGACCAGCCTCACCGCGGATGCAGGCGCCCTCGCCCTCAGCGCCGCCGGCAACCTCACATTCGATGCTGTGACGAGCAGCGCAGGCACACAGCTCTCGACCAGTAATGGCAGCCTGACGCTCGGAACCCTGACCGCAGGCGCAGACAGCTCGGTCGCAGCGAGCGGAACCGTCACGATCGCGTCCGCCACGACGACGGCAGGCGATCTTGCCATCACCTCGACCGGCGCCGGCATCGGCGCGACCAGCATCACCGCCGCCGGAGACGCAACACTGACCGCCGCGACTTCCGTCTCGGTGACGAATGGCCTGACGGTCGGTGGCGCAGCCACCGTCACCGCCAGCGGCGGGACACTCGGCCTCGGCAGCCTGAGCGCTGGCGCGAACTCCTCGCTCGTGGCTTCGGGCGCGGTCACGCTCGGCACCGCCACGACGACCGCAGGCGATCTTTCGGTCACCTCGACCGGTGCCGGCATCAGTGCGACGAGCATCGATGCCGCCGGCGCCGCGACGCTGACCGCCTCCACGTCGATCGTCGTGACGAACGCGCTGGCGGCCGGCGGCGCGGCGGAAGCCGCTGCAAATGGCGGAGCGCTCGACCTCGGCAGCCTGAACGCGGGTGGGAGCTCGTCGCTGACAGCCTCGGGCCAAGTCACGCTCGGCAGTGCCACGACGACTGGCGATCTTTCGATCGCCTCGACCGGCGCCGGTATCACCGCGACCAGCGTCGATGTCGCGGGCAGTGCAACGCTGACAGCGGCGACTTCGATCGAGGTCACAAGCGATGTGACAGCGGGCGGCTCGGCGACCCTCACCGCCAACGGCGGAACCCTCGACCTCGGCGGCCTGAGCGCGGGCGCGACCTCCTCGCTCACCGCGTCGGGGTCGGTCACACTCGGCTCGGCCACGACGACCGCAGGCGATCTCTCAGTCACCTCGACGGGTGCCGGCATCACCGCCACCAGCGTCGATGCGGCCGGCAGCGCGACGCTGACCGCCGCAACCTCGATCGCGGTCACGAGCAATGTGACTGCCGGCGGAGCCGCTACCCTCACCGCCAACGGCGGGACCCTCGACCTCGGCGGCCTGAGCGCGGGCGCGACGTCGACCCTGACGGCATCCGGCGCGGTCACACTCGGAAGTGCCACCACGACGGCAGGCGATCTCTCGATCACCTCGACCGGCGCCGGCATCAGCGCAACCAGCGTCGATGCCGCCGACAGCGCGACACTGACCGCCGCGACCTCGATCGCCGTGACGAACGCTCTGACGGCGGGCGGCCCGGCTACCGTCACCGCCAGCGACGGGACGCTCGGCCTCGGCAGCCTGAGCGCGGGCGCGACCTCCTTGCTCACCGCTTCGGGGTCGGTCACACTCGGCTCGGCCACGACGACCGCAGGCGATCTTTCGGTCACCTCGACCAGCGCTGGTATCAGCGCGACCAGCGTCGATGCCGTCGGCAACGCTACACTGACCGCCGCCACTTTGATCGCCGTGACGAACAGCCTGACAGCGGGCGGTGCCGCGAATGTCACGGCCAATGGCGGGACACTCGCCATCGATGTGCTGAACGCGGGAGCTAACTCGTTCCTGTCCGCCTCGGATGCGGTCAGGCTCGGCACCGCCGCCACGACCGCAGGTGACCTCTCGGTCCGCTCGACCGGGGCGGACATCATCGCTGCGACCATCAACAGCGCCGGTGGCGTCGTCCTCGGGGCGGCGACCTCGCTCTCAATCACGGATGGCTTGACCGCCGGCCGCGGCGCCAGCCTCTCGGCCAGCGGCGGAACGCTTGCGGTCGATCATCTGACTGCCGGCGCCTCGTCAGCCCTGACGGCATCCGGCGCGGTCGCGCTCGGGACCGCCACGACGACGGCAGGCAATCTCTCGGTAACTTCGACCGGCGCCGGCATCAGCGCCGCGAGCATCGATACGGCAGGTGGCGCGACCCTGACTGCGGCGAGCTCGATCTCGGTGACGAGCGGCCTGACGGCAGGCGGCGCGGCGAGCCTCGCCGCCAATGGCGGGAGCCTGACGATCGACACGCTAACCGCTGCAAGCGCGGCCCTGTCGGCTACCAATGCGATCACCCTGGGCAACGCCAGGGCCGTGATTGGCGAGCTTTCTGCCAGGTCCGTCCGCGCCGGCATCACCGCGCTCACCATCGACGCAGCCGCGGCTGCGACGCTGCAAGGCGCGACCGACCTGTCGATCACGCGCCTCGCTTCCGGTGCTTCGGCTCAGCTCACGGCGGGCGGCCGGGTGGCGCTCGGCAGCCTGGGCGCGGAGCAAGACCTGTCGGTCACGGCTGGTGGTCGGATCGAGATCGGCGACGGGTCGGCGCGTTCCGGCGCGATCTCACTCGTTTCCCGAAATGCCGCCATCCAAGCCAATACGCTCGCGGCAGCCGGTTCGATCACCGGTTCGGCGGCCGGCGATCTCTCCGTCGGCATGGCGCGCAGCGGTGCGGACATCCAGCTCACCTCCTCGGCGGGCCTGATCCGCGGCGGAACGTTGACCGGCGGGCGTGATATCGGCCTGCAGGCGCGCGGCATCGTCTTCGACCTCGTCGATGCGGCACGCTCGGCCTCGCTCGTCGCCCAGACGGACATCATTGGCTCGCGGATCGTCACCAACGATGCGCTGGTGCTGCAGGCCGGCCGCAGCGGCCAGGGCTCGATCACGATCGACATCGGCGCGGCGCGCAACACCAATGCCAGCGCCGACGAGATCAGGTTCGGACGGTTCGGCGCGGGCGACAGCATTGTGATCCTGGGCACGCGGATCGCCGCCGACATTGTCCAGCTTCCCGGCGGGGCGGGATTGCCGCTGATGCTCGACATCGGCGGCTTGCGCGAGCGTACCGCCGAGAATGTCGACCTGCGCATCGACACGGAGCGTTTCCAGATCGGCCGCTTCGAGAGCGTCGACGGCGTGCTGACCACGACCTCGAACGAGTTCTCGATCGCCGAAGCCTTCGTCCCCGGCGCATTGCGCGTGGCGACGCCGATCATGACGATCCTCGCCAACAACCGCAGCCTTGCTCCGGTGCCGGGCTACGACGTCCAGATCTATCCGCGGGATAGGGGCTTCTCGTTGACGGTCAACGGCAAGCGGCTGGCGACGAGCGCTTTCATCGTCGGTGTCGACACCGACGTCGTCGACGCGCCGGAGGGCATGCAGCTTGGCCGCGATCTCGCCCGGCTCGGCGCGCTCTTCTCGAACGGGCCGTCCTTCGGCGAGATCGCGCGCGGCTTCGTGCTGGGCACGGATGGACGCTGGCGCCGCGCCGACACTATCGACGAGCCCGCCACGGTGGCCGGTACGGGCGTGCGGCCGAAGCCGCTCGTCAACCTCGCCGGTTTCGAGGAGCAGCCTTGATCCGCGTCGAACGCGCCGCCCGCCGTTTCATCCTGGTTCTCGGCGCGGGTTTCATGGCGGGGCCGGCGCTCGCGCAGGTCCTGCCGCAGACCCTGGAAAACGAGGCTGCACGCCAGCAACGCGAGATCGAGCGCCAGACCGCGCCGCAGCGCCAGCGCGGTCCGGGGGTAGTGGCACCGGCGCCGGGACCGAGGCTGGAGTTTCCAGCCGGCGGCGCGACCGTTCTGCTGACGCGGGTCGAGTTCGACGACTCCAGGTTTCTGAGCCCCGCCGAACTCGACACCATCCGTGAGCGCTATCTCGGCAAGACGGTCGACCTCGCCGCGATCGGCAGGCTCGTCCAGGAGGTCAACGACCTCTATGCCGCGAAGGGCCAGATCACGGCGAGCGCCGTGCTGCCGCCGCAGAAGCTCGACGGCGGCGTCCTCAAGGTCAAGCTGGTCGAAGGCCGCGTCGGCAAGGTCAGCATCGGTGGGGCGATCCAGACCTGGCCCTGGTATGTCCGCTCGCAGGTCCCGATCACGGAGGGAGAGGTCGTCGACGCGCCGGCGCTCAACCGCGAGGTCTCGATCTTCAACCGGCTCAACGAGCTACAGATCCGCGCCCAGCTCGCCGCAGGAGCGAGCTTCGGGCTGACGGATGTCGAACTCGGGCTGACGGAACCGCCACGCAACACGGCGCAGATCTCGTTCGACAATCAGGGTGTGCTCACCACCGGGCGCTATCAGGGCACCTTGTTCCTGCGTCACCACAATCTGCTCGGGATCGACGACAAGCTCATCCTCTACGGCTCGCGCTCGCGCGGCAGCGTCCTCGGCAGCGGCAGCTACACGATCCCGATCTCGCCCTGGGGCACGCGCCTCGGCGTGACCTATACGCGCTCGGCCTACCGCATCGTCGGCGGCCCGATCCGCGAACTGCATCCGGAGGGCATCTCGGAAAGCGGCTCGCTGACGCTGTCGCAGCCGATCTTCGCGACCGACACCATCCTGCTGCAGGCCACGGGCGCGCTCGGCCGCGGTCGCGGCCGCAGCAAGCTCCTCGACATCTCGACTGTCGACACCAATTACATCCGGAGCCAGGCCGGCGCCACACTGACCGTGAACCTGCCGAACCTCACCCACTCGACGAGCGTGAACTGGTCGCAGGTCGCGCATGACGACACGCTGGCCGGCACCAGGCGAAACTACACGATCTGGACCGGGAACACCGCCTCGCTCTGGCGCATCAGCGACAACATCTATGGCTCCTTCGTCGGCGCCGGGCAGTACACGACCGAGTCGCAGCTCCCAGGCGACCAGATCTACCAGATCGGCGGCCCGACCACGGTCCGCGGCTATCCGATCGGCAGCGCCTTCGGCAATTCGGGCTTCTACGGCCAGGCCGAATTGCACTATTCGCTGCCGGAGCCGCTAAAGCTCGAGAGCTTCGTCTTCCTCGACCACGGCCAGACCTATCTCAACGGCGGCGCGGCGACGCGCGCCACCTCGGTCGGAGCGGGCCTGATCTGGCGACCGCTCGAATGGGCCTCGCTCGAAGGCGGCGTCGGACGGCCGCTTCAGCGCGTCTCGGCGGCGCAGCGCGATGTCGAGCTCTATTTCCGGCTCACACTGCGCGCCAACATCTGATTTTTCTGACGAGGACCCGACCATGGCGCCCCTGCCGCTGTTCTATTCCAGCATCACCGTGCTCGATCGCAACGAGCACCGCGAGGCGCGCATCGCCCCGTCCGACAGCCCCTACGGTTTCGCGTCCGCAGCCCATGTGCTGCCGGCGCTGATGGCCGAGTTCCCGGTCGCCTGCCGCGACATGCCGATCCTCTTCCTCGATGAGGCCGGTACCGTCTCGCCGCTGTTCATGGTCGGGATGCGCGCCGGCGAGAATTGCTTCGTCGATGCGGACGGACGCTGGCGCGGCCAGCATGCTCCGGCCTATCTGCGGCGCTACCCGTTCGTCGGCGGCGAAATCTCGGCGCAGCAGCAGGTCATCTGCGTCGATGGCGGCTTCGCCGGCCTGCAGGACAAGGAGGGCGAGCGCCTCTTCACCGAGGAGGGCGAGCCGACGGAAGCCTTGCAGCGCGCCATCACCTTCGTCGGCGAATATGCCGACGCGGCCGCGAAGACGGCAGCCTTCACCGCCGAGATCAAGGCGCTCGATCTGTTCCAGACCATTAATATCGAGATCCGCTCACCGTCCGGCGCGACCTCGAACTTCTCGGGCTTCCTGGCGGTCAGCGAGGAACGCCTCAATGCGCTGTCGGACGAGGCCTGGATCGACCTGCGCCGGAAAGGCTATCTAGTGCCGATCCATGCCCACCTGATCAGCCTGGCGAATTTCGCGTTGCTCGGCGAGCGCTCATAGACAGCGTCCTTATCCCGTCAGCGCCAGCCGCGACGCCACAGGACAAGGAGACCGCATGCGGCGAGTTGGCCGGCGACCAGCAGATAGGACCAGTCGAAGCTCGCCGTCCGGCTGGCGATCAGCGCAAAGATCAGCGGACCGCAAAAGGAACCAGCGAAGCCGAAGAGGTTCGCGGCGGAGGTAACGTCGCCGATCAGCCCGGGCGGCGAAAGCCGCGCCAACTCGGCCATGTAGACTCCGTTCCATCCCAGGGATGTCGCTCCGATCAGAGCGACGCAGCCATAGAGGAGCCAGGGTGGTCCGGCCGCCGACCAGACAAGCAGCACGAGCGCGCCGCTCGCACCCAGCAGAAGCAGGCAGAGCAGGAGCAGGCCCCGGCGCCACCGATCCGCCACCCAGCCCAGGACGATTCGCGACAGCGTGCTGGCGGCGAGCAGGATCGCGACGAAATAGCCGGCTTCCGCGAGATCCTTGCCGCGCTGAGTCACCAGATAGGTCGCGGTGAAGGCCTGGACGCTGGCCTGGGCGACCGAAAACGAGATGCCCATGCCGGTGACGAGCGGCAATGACGGATGGGAGCGGACGACCTTAGCCGCGCGCCGCAAGGCCGAGGGCGACAGGAACATCCGCGCCCATTGCCGGTTCGCCGGCCCTTTCTCGGTATCGAGGCGCTTCTGGAACGGCTGGACCGCCAGGAGGCTGACGACGACAATGGCTGCGATGAGCCAGGCGGTGTGCGCAAAGCCCAGGCTGACCACGGCCGGGGCCACGGTAACGCCGGCGATCGCACCGCCGAGCGGGACGCCGGCCTGGCGGATCGAGAAGATCAGATTGCGATGCCGCGGCGGCGCCGTGCGCATCAGCATCGTGCTGCCAGCCGGGTTGTTGGGCGCCAGACCGAGGCCGAGCAGGAGGGCGCCGAGGAATCCGAGCACGGCGACCGGCTGCGCCAGCAGGACCATGCCGAGGCATATAGAGGCCAGCCCGAGCTGCAAGGTGCGGATCGGTCCGTAGTGATCGAGCATCGGCCCGCCGCAGGCCAGGCACCAGCAGATCCCGAGCGAAACCGTCGCGGAGACATAGCCGATGCTTTCCGGCGGCAGGTTCCAGCGCTGCGTCAGGATCGGGCCGAGCAAGGGAACGGCTGCCGCAGCAAAGGAGCTCACGACCTGCACGAGGAGCGTCGCGCTCAGGGCGCTCCCCCACAATGGCAGCTTCAAAGCGATCTCCTCCCGGCGCCTTCACCCTGTGCTCGAAGCGGCCCGCCTTCAGCGGCGGCGTTCGACATCGGCTTGCACTGGTCTTCCGTGAATGCGCCGGCGCGGTCGAGGCCGCACCCGGATTGCCTGACCTGCAGGATTTGCATGCAGCCGAATTGGCGAGATCGATTTCGGGCGCGGGACGTCGGCGCTTCACCATCAAGACGGTGCGGACCCCGCAGGTTCCGGCGCCGGAGATCGACGGCCTCCTCGCCGCAGCCAAGACGACGGCATACTGCCCCATGAAGAAACTGCCGTTACGGCATCATGCAGAGATATGCAGTGTCACTCCGCTCATGTCACGTCAAAGCCCTGCCGGACACTCGTCATTCATCGCTTATGACATTGACAACATGATCACGCTGAAGAACATCAGCGTCATTCATCTCGATGATGCGGTCAGCCGTGTTCGGTGTTTTGTTTTCCCCGATGTGTGAGTTCCCGCATTGAGCCGCACGGCTTCGTCTTCCGCTCAAGGCTCGGTCGTGTCGGCGGCGCTGGCATCGTGCCGCGGCTCGTTCGTGGTCATCGGCGTCTTCTCCGGCATCATCAACCTGCTGATGCTGTCGGGCTCGCTCTACATGCTCCAGGTCTATGACCGGGTGCTGAGTTCGCGCAGCGTCCAGACGCTGATCGGCCTGTCGCTGCTCCTGCTCGCAGCCTATGTGCTGCAGGGCTTCCTCGACGGCATCCGCGTCAGGCTGCTCGCCCGGGTCGGCGCGCGCTTCGACGAGGCGGTCTCGCCGGCCGCCTTCGCCGCGGCCCAGAAGCTGCCGCTGCTCGGCTTCAAGCCCGAGCAGGCGCTGCAACCGATCCGCGATCTCGACCAGGTCCGCGGCTTTCTGTCCTCGCTCGGGCCGACGGCACTGCTCGACATGCCGTGGCTGCCGCTCTTCCTCGCCGTCACCTTCTTCCTGCATCCCTGGCTCGGCTGGCTGGTCGTCGCCGGCGGCCTCGTCATCGTCCTCCTGACCTTCCTGACCGAACTCAAGAGCCGCAAGGCGGCCCAGGCCCAGCTGATGAGCGGGGCGGCGCGGCAGGCGATCGTCGAGGCGAGCCGGCGCAACGCCGAGGCGCTGACCGCGATGGGCATGGGCGCCAGCTTCCAGCGCAAATGGGCCGAGCTCAACCTGCGCCATGTCCAGGATTGGCTCGCCGGCTCGGACGCGGCCAGCGGCATCGGCGCCTTCGCCAAGGTCTTCCGCCTGGTGCTGCAATCGGCGGTGCTGGGCCTGGGCGCCTATCTCGCCATGCACAACGAGATCTCGGGCGGAGCGATGATCGCCGCTTCGATCATGACGTCGCGCGCCTTGGCGCCGATCGAGATCGCGGTCGCCCACTGGAAGGGCTTCGTCGCCGCCCGCCAGGGTCTGAAGCGCCTGCGGCAGGTGCTCGATTCGCCTGCCTTCGCCGAGGTCGAGCGCACCGGCCTGCCGGCGCCTCACCGCGAACTCACCGCCGACGGGCTGATCGTGGCGGCACCGGGCAAGCAGGCGCCGATCCTGCAAGGCGCCTCGCTGACGCTGAAGGCCGGCCAGGGCCTCGGCATCATCGGGCCGAGCGCATCCGGCAAGTCGACGCTAGTTCGTGCGCTGGTCGGGGTCTGGCGCCCGCTCAAGGGCGAGGTCAGGCTGGACGGGGCGGCACTCGGCCAATGGGAGCCGAGTGAACTCGGCCGGCATGTCGGCTATCTCCCGCAGGATATCGAGCTGTTCGAGGGTACGGTCGCCCAGAACATCGCCCGCTTCGATCTCGATGCAAGGGACGAGGCGATCGTCGCGGCGGCGCAGGCGGCCGGAGCGCATGAGCTGATCCTGCGGCTCGAACAGGGCTACGACACGCGCATCGGCGAAGCGGGCTCGAGCCTGTCGGGCGGCCAGCGCCAGCGCATCGGCCTGGCGCGGGCGCTCTATGGCGAGCCCTTCCTGGTGGTGCTCGACGAACCCAACTCCAATCTCGACCATGACGGCGACGAAGCGCTGACGCTGGCGATCCGCAGCGTTCGCGAGCGCGCCGGCATCGTCATTGTCGTCACCCATCGCCAGACCGCGATCGCCGGCGTCGACCATGTCGCGATCATGACGGAGGGCCGCATCCAGGCCATCGGCCCGAAAGAAGAAATCCTGCAGAAGATACTGAAGCAGGGTGGCCTGTCGACCGCCCAGCGCCAGCCGGCGGTGGCGTCATGAGCGAGAGCGCCATCACATTGGAACACCAGGGCTTCAGCCGTTCCCTGCGCAGGCTCGCGTTCACCGGCTGCGTCGGCGTTGTCCTGTTTGCCGGCACCGTCGGTGTCTGGGCGGTGGCGGCGACCTTGTCCGGTGCTGTCGTCGCCAGCGGCCAGTTCGTCGTCGACGGCAACGTCAAGAAGGTTCAGCACGCGACTGGCGGCATCGTCGGCGAGCTCAGGGTCCGCGAGGGCGAACGGGTCGAGCAGGACCAGGTGGTGATCCGGCTCGACGACACGCTGACCCGCGCCAATCTCCAGGTCGTGACCAAGCAGCTCGACGAGCTCTCTGCGCGGCGCGGCCGGGTCGAAGCCGAACGCTCGGGCAAGGACGCGATCACCATCGCTCCCGAACTCGCCGCCCGCCGGCACGAGTCGGAAATCGCCGAGCTGATCGCTGCCGAGGAGAGCCTGTTCGAAGCAAGGCGTGCGGCCCGCGATGGCCAGAAGGCGCAGCTCAACCAGCGCATCGGCCAGCTTCACGACGAGATCGCCGGCCTCAAGGCCCAGCAGTCCGGCCGTGACCGCCAGTCCACCTTGATCGAGGAGGAGCTCGGCGGCGTCAGGGGGCTCTACGCCAAGAACCTGGTCTCGCTCAGCCGCAAGACCCAGCTCGAGCGCGAAGCCGCCAATCTCGAAGGGCAGCGGGGCCAGCTCATCGCCGCATTGGCGCAGGCCGAGGGCAAGATCGCCGAGACGAGGCTGCAGATCATCCAGATCGACGCGACCTTGCGCGAGGAGGCGATGAAGGAGCTGCGCGAGATCCAGGGCAAGAGCGCCGAGCTGGTCGAGCGCCGCATCGCCGCGCAGGACCAGATGAAGCGGATCGAGATCCGCAGCCCGAGCGCCGGTTTCGTACATCAGCTTTCCGTGCACACCGTCGGCGGCGTGATCTCGCCGGCCGAGCCGGCCATGCTGATCGTGCCGGCGGAAGACAGCCTGCAGGTCGAGGCGCGGATCAACCCGCCCGACATCGACCAGATCGCGCTCGGCCAGGAGGCGCGGGTCAAGATCCACGCCTTCAACCAGCGCACCACGCCAGAACTCGCCGGCAAGGTCTCGCGCATCTCGGCCGACACCAGCCGCGACCAGCAGACCGGCGCGACCTTCTACACCATCCGCGTCACGCTTCCCGCCGCAGAGTTCTCCCGGCTCGGCCACAGCCGTGTCAGCGCCGGCATGCAGGCCGAGGTGTTCGTCCGCACCGAGGACCGAACTCCGCTAGAATACATCGTCAAGCCGCTGAAGGAACAGATCGCCAAGGCGTTCAGGGAGCGGTGAGGGCCTGTACCGCCGGCGGCAATCCGTCTGGTTGACCGAAGCGGTGGCGCCCGCCTTGTTCCGAGAAGCTACGGACCGACGCCGGAGCAGGACTTTCAGGTCGCGGCTCCCGCGCCTTCCCAATCAGGCGGGATCAGGGCCCGACGAGCTGGCCGCCATCGACCACGATGCTCTGGGCGGTGACCCAGCTGGCCTTGTCGGAGGCGAGAAAGAGCACGACCTCGGCGACCTCCTCGGGCTTGCCCATCCGGCCGAAGGGGATGCTGGCCAAGGTCGACTGATAGAGCTCGGGGTTCGAGGTCTTGCGATCCTCCCAGGCGCCACCCGGGAACTCGATCGAGCCGGGCGCAACGCAGTTCACCCGGATGCCCCTGCGCGCCAGCATCTTCGCCTGGCTCGCCGTGTAGTGCATAACGGCTGCCTTGACCGCGCCATAGGGCGCGGATCGCGATGAGGCCCGCAGGGCCGAGATCGACGAGATGTTCACGATCGACGAGCCCGGCTTCAGATGCGGGATCGCCGCCTGGCTGCCCCGGACGACGGCCATCATGTCGACATTGAGCGAGGCGGCCCAGCCCTCCTCGTCATCGGAATGGCCGAAGCCGGAGGCGTTGTTGACGAGGATGTCCAGCCCGCCGAGCGCTTCCACCGCCGCAGGCACATAGGCCTTGATCGCGCCGGCATCGGCGAGGTCGACACTGGCCGCGTAGGCCGTGACGCCAAACGCCTCGATCTCCCGGCGCGTCGCCTCGAGCGGCCCGGCGCTGCGGGCGCAGATCGAAACGGAAGCGCCGCCCGCCGCGAAGCCGAGCGCGATCGAACGCCCGATACCACGGCTGCCGCCCATCACGACCACGCGCTTGCCGGTGAAATCCTTGGCCATGTGGCACGCCTTCCTGATTGCCTGTCCGCACCCTTATAGCAGCGGCGGCGAGCTTGGCCTCCAGGGCAGACAGCATGGCGCGGTCTCGCACACCGTCGACCCGGCCGCGCGCTTCTCAATGCACCTCATCACCTGCCAAAGAGCCCGGCGGGGGCAGCATCGTCGTGGCCAGCGTCCGGCGCATCATGTCGCGCAGCGCGTTGGCGCTGCGATAGCCGGCGCTGCGCGCAGCCTCGCGCAGCGACATGCCATCGGCCTGCAGCGTCAAGGTGTGCAGGATACGCAGGCGTCGGCGCCATTCGGCGAAGCTCAGGCCGGTTTCGGCACGGAAGCGGCGGGTGAAGGTCGAACGGCTGACGCCGACCTGCTCGGCCCAGCCGTCGAGATCGAGGTCGAGCGCCGGCTTCTGCACCATGTCGCGCGCCAGCTTGCGCAGGCGCGGCGCTTGCGGCATCGGCAAGGCGATGTGGATCTCGGCGGCGCCGACGATCTCCTCGACGATCAGCGCCGCGAGATGGCCGCCGCGACCGCCCTGATCATAGAGCAGCGGCCCGCTCGCCAGCGCCCGCAGCGCGACGTCGAGCAGTTCCGACACGGCGATGACGCGGCAGCTGCGTGGCACGGCCTCGCCGAGCACCTCGTCGGTCAGGAAGGCGGCCCGCATCTCGCAGCAGCCATAGGCCGCAAGTTCATGCGGCAGGTCGGCCGGGATCAGCAGGGCATGGCCGGCCGGCACCGTCCAGGTCCCGGTCTCGGCATGGAGCACGAGCAGCCCGCCGGATGCGTGAACCAATTCGGTACGGCGATGGCTGTGCCAGCGTGTCTTCGCGCCACTGCGGAAGGACTGGTGCAGCACGGTCACCGGGCGCGGCGTCTCCTCGTCGAGCGGCAACCTGTCGACGGTGACCGGCCCCGCCTGACCCGAACTCGGTGCTTTCGTCATGATCTGCATTGTACCGACCAAACTTGACCCGATCCCGGTGAATTCTGAACCACGCCCTTGAAAGGGGCGAAGCTATAATAGTAATGAACGAGGTCAGTTTAAAATCTATCTAAACTACCTCAACGAAAAGAACAATGAAACAATAGCTAAAGCAATTCAAGACCGGCTGAGGCATCATATCTTATGAGCGACGTGTTGGTATCGAAGTGGATTTCGCGCGCGAACAAGCGGATTCCTCGGACAGGGCTGCGGGATGTCTCGCTGGCGGCGCTCTTCATTGCGGCGACGGCTCCGGCTGCGGCGCAGCAGGCGCCCTCTGCAATCCGGCTCGACACGATCGAGGTCCAGGGTACCGGCGAGCGCGCCAACGGACCGGTCAACGGCTATGTCGTGACCCGCAGCGCCAGCGGCAGCAAGACCGACACGCCGATCCTGGAAGTGCCGCAGACGGTCAACGTCGTCACCGCCGACCAGATCAGGGCTCAGGGCGCCCAGAGCGTCAGCGAGGCGCTGCGCTATACCGCCGGCGTGCGCGGCGAGGTCTATGGCGGCGCCTCGCAATTCGACAGCTACACGCAGATCCGGGGCTTCAAGGGCGATCTCTTCCTCGATGGCACGCGCCTGCCCGACGGCGCCGCCACCTCCGACTGGACCACCTCGGTGATCGAGCCCTACGGGCTCGAGCGCGTCGAGGTTCTGAAGGGCCCATCCTCGGTGCTCTATGGCCAGAGCGGTCCGGGCGGCCTCGTCAACATGGTCAGCAAGCGCCCGCTCGCGACGCCGTTCCGCGAGATCCAGCTCCAGACCGGCAGCTATGGCCGCCTGCAGGGCGCCTTCGACCTCTCCGGGCCGATCGATCCGCAGGGGCAGTTCCTCTATCGCCTGACCGGGCTCGGGCGGATGTCGGAGACGCAGACCGACTTCATCGACGATGATCGCATCTTCATCGCTCCGGCCTTCACCTGGCGGCCGAGCGCCGATACCACGCTGACCGTGATGGGCCAGTATCTGCGCGAGCGCGACGGCAAGACCAGCTTCAACTACCTGCCGAGCTCCGGCACGCTCTATCCCAACCGCGTCAATGGCCGCCTGCCCTGGAACCGCTATGCCGGCGAACCCGGCTTCGACCGGTTCGAGCGCGATCAGGGCTCGATCGGCTATGCCTTCGAGCACCGCTTCAATGACAGCCTGAGCTTCAGCCAGAACCTGCGCTACACCCAGAACGACGTCCATCTGCGCGCGCTCAACCGCAATGGCGAACTGCTCGCCGACAACCGCACGCTGAACCGCGCGGCCTTCCGCATCGACGCCGCCGCACGCGCTTTCACCCTCGACAACCGGCTGGAAGCCAAGTTCGGCACCGGCCCGCTGTCGCATACGGCGTTGATCGGCCTCGATTACCGCAACGAGACCAGCCAGTACGATGTCGGCCGCGGCCCCGCCGCCTCGATCCAGATCTTCAATCCGGTCTATGGCGCTGCCATCGCCGATCCCGGCATCAACTTCCAGCGCAAGGATGCGGAGCTGCGCCAGCTCGGCTTCTATGTGCAGGACCAGATCAAGTTCGATCGCTGGATCGCGACCCTCTCCGGGCGCTACGACATCGCCGACACCAGGACGCGCACGCATATGCTGACGACCAATGCGCTGGTGCGCTCCAAGGCGAGCGATCGCGCCTTCAGCGGTCGCGCCGGATTGAGCTATGTCTTCGACAATGGCCTGGCGCCCTATGTCAGCGTCTCGACCTCGTTCCAGCCGACGGCGGAGACCGATTTCTTCGGCGGCGCCTTCAAGCCGCTGACGGCGACGCAATACGAGGCCGGCATCAAGTACCAGCCGACATGGATCAATGCCTCGCTGACTGCGGCAGTGTTCGACATCAGCCAGCAGAACACGCCATCGGGCGATCCCAATCCGGCCCACCCCTTCGCCCGTGTCCAGCTCGGCGAGGTGTCGGTCCGCGGCTTCGACATCGAGGCGCGCGCCCAGCTCAGCGAAGGGCTCGGCCTGATCGCCTCCTATGCCTTCCTCGACCACGAAATCACCAAGAGCTCAGTCGCCACCGATATCGGCAAGCGCCTGCCCTCGACGCCGATGCATCAGGGCTCGCTCTGGGCCGATTACACCATTCAGGGCGGAGCGCTCGCCGGGCTCGGTTTCGGCGGCGGCGTCCGCTTCGTCGGCAGCACCTATGACACCGCCAACACCGTCCGGATCCCCTCCTACACGCTGGTCGACGCAAGCCTGAGCTACGATCTCGGCAAGGCATTCCCGGCGCTGAGCGGAGCCAAGCTCTCGGTCGTCGCCAAGAACCTGTTCGACCGCTACTACGTCTCGCAATGCGGCAACGTGCCGGGTTGCACGCTCGGTTCCCGCCGCAGCGTGCTGGCGACTCTGACCTATCGCTGGTGAGAGGCATGAAGCAGACCCGCCGGAGTGGATTGGCTGCTGCCATCGCGGCGCTAGGCTTGGTGCTCGCGCTGCTGATCGCGCCGGCTGCGCGGGCGCAGGCGATCCGCGTCACCGACATCGCCGGCCGCGAGATCGTGCTGGCGCAGCCGGCCAAGCGCATCGTGCTCGGCGCCTGGGTCAGCCTCGACGCGCTCTCGCTGCTCCATCCCGATCCGGTCGGCCTGCTCGCCGGCTGGGCCGAGGCCGGCGCCAACGCGATCCAGCCGACGATCCTGCGCAGCAAGTTTCCGGCGATCGACAAGGTGCCGGTGATCGGCAAGGGCTCCTTCGAGACGATTTCGATCGAGGCGGTAATCGCGCAGAAGCCCGACCTCGTGCTGCTCAGCCGCTTCGACGCCTTCCGCTTCGGCGCGGAGGCGGCTCCCGGCCTCGACCAGCTCGCCGCGGCCGGCATCCCGGTCGCGATCGTCGATTTCTTCCTCGACCCGCTCAGGAATACCGAGCCGAGCCTGCGCCTTCTCGGTAAGCTGCTCGGGCGCGAGGCTCAGGCCGAAGCCTTCCTCGCCTTCTATCGCCAGCACCTTGTGGCGATCGAGGGCAAGCTGACAGCAGCCGGCAGCGCCCCTCGCCCCTCGGTCTTCCTGCATGCCTTCGCGACGCGGCCGGAATGTTGCTTCTCGGCCGGGCCGGGTACGATCGACGGCTTCATCCGCCTCGCCGGCGGCCACAATATCGGCACCGAGAAGCTTGCGATGCCGGTCGGCCAGCTCAGCCAGGAATTCGTGCTAACGCGCAATCCGGACGTCTATGTCGCCACCGCGATCTCCGACGGCCCCGATGCCGGCAGCTTCGCGCTCGGCCCGGGCGTCGAGCCGAAGCGCGCGGCCGAAGGCTTCGCCAGACTCCTTGGCCGCAACGATCTCGCCGCGATTGGGGCCGTCTCACGCGGTCGCGCTTTCGGGCTCTGGCACCTCTTCGTCCACACCCCCGCCCATGTCGTCGCAGTCGAGGCACTGGCGAAATGGACACGTCCCGAGCTTTTCGCCGAACTCGATCCGCAAGCGACGCTCGACGAAATCAACAAGCGCTTCCTGGCCGCGCCGCTAGCGGGAACCTTCTGGGTCTCTTCGCAAGCGGAGGACGGCCGGAAGCGGTGACCGCAAGGATGCCGGGCCCACTCGTGTACGCGTTCTGCATGCAAGGCGATCAGCGGCCGCCTGTCACGACCTGCCGATCAGGCCGGATCACATCCGGCCGGCGTCGACCTTGATGCTCTCGGAGGTGATCGAAGAGGACTGCTCGCTCGCCAGGAACAGGGCGGCACGCGCCACCTCCTCCGGCTCGACCCAGCGCTTCAACGCCGCCTTGTCGGTGTAGTTGACCTGGATGATCTCCTCTGCCGGCCGGTTCTCCTTGGCGGCGCGGGCGGCGATGACGCGCTGCATCAGCTCGCCGTTGACCGCGCCGGGGCAGAGCGCATTGACCCTTATGCCGTGGATGCCGACTTCCTGCGCGACGGCCTGGGTGATGCCGATCACCGCGAATTTGGTGGCAGTATAGGCGCTGCGCATCGGATAGCCGCGCAGGCCCATCAGCGACGACATGTTGATGATCGAGCCGCCGCCGCGAGCCCGCATCAGGGGCACGCAGTGCTTGATGCACAGGATCGTGCCGCGGATGTTGATCGCCATGGTCTCGTCCCACTGGACGATGTCGAGGTCCTCGGCATTGGCGACCTGCCCGGTCACGCCGGCATTGTTGACGAGGATGTCGACGCCGCCGAAGCGCGCGGCCGTCTCCCTGGCGAGCCGGCTGGCATCGGCCTCCTGCGAGACATCTGCGGCGATGGCATGCGCCCCGATCTCCGCCGCAGCCTTGTCGAGTGCGGCCTGGGAGCGGCCAGCGATCACCACCTGCGCCCCCTCTTCGACGAACATCCTGGCGATCGCCAGGCCGATGCCGGTGCCGCCGCCGGTGATGATCGCGACCTTGCCGGAGAGGACTGGAGCACGGGACGATTGCGATGCCATGGTGCAGCCTTCTCCTCATTATGTCGACGAGCTAATGTTTGACCTACAATAACTCGTTTTGCATATCAACATACCGCTTTTGATCGCAAACCGGCTCCGAGCCGATTTTAGCCACCGAAAGCCTCCGGGACCGCGACGCCAAGACGACGAGCCTGGTTGCGCAGAGCCTGGAGCGTCTCCGCCGCCAATGCGCAGTTCCCGTCGAAACGCTTTCGGGCTTCGGCGGCGCGGTCGCCGGGCATACGGATCGGAGCTGCGCCGGGAGCCGGCTTCGACTGGCGGATGCGGCCGGCGAAGCGAGCGGCGACGGCCTCATAGTCTGCGATGGGCCGCAGTCCCTCGATCTCGATCGCTATGACCAGATTGGCGCTGCCATAGGGCCGGGAGAGATCGCCATAGAGCGGCTGCACCTCGCTGCCGACGCCGCCTGCCGACAGGCCGCCGGCGAGCAGATCGACCATCACGGCGAGGCCAAAACCCTTCGCTCCCGCGGCCGGCAGGAGCACGCCCTTGATCGCCTCGGCGGCGTCTCGGGTCGGCACCCCCTCGGCGGTCTGGGCCCAGCCCTCGGGAATGGGCTCGGCCTTGCTCGCCGCCAACCGGACCTTGCCCATCGCGCCGGCGCTCATGGCGAGGTCGAGGACGATGGGCTCGCCGCCGGCCGGCACGGCGATCGCGAGCGGGTTGTTGCCGACCACCGCCTCGGCCCCGCCCGGCGCCGGCAGCATCGGGCGGGTATTGGCCATGACGATGCCGATCTTGCCGGCGAGCGCGATCTTGCAGGCGAAGCGCCCGGCCGCGCCGAAATGGAAGGCGTTGCGGACGGCGACGATGGCGACGCCATGCTCGGCGGCGCGGGCGATCGCGATCTCGCAGGCGCGCTCGGCCGTGACCTGGCCGAGCCCATTGCCGGCGTCGATCGTCAGGCGCGAGCCCTTGTCGACGACGATCTCGCCCTCGGCCGCAGGGTCGACGGAGCCTTGCGCGATCCGCTCCAGATACATCGGCAGCTGCATCAGGCCGTGCGAGGCCAAGCCCCCGATATCGGCGTCGACGAGCGCCTCGGCAGTCAGGGCGGCATTGCCGGATGGGGCGCCGGCAGCCTCCAGCAGCGCGCTCGCGAAGCGCTCAAGCAGATCCGCCGGATAGGAATTGGCCGCAGACATTGTTTCTCCCGAAGATGGCGGAGTGTCGTTCTCACGGCCCATAGCATGAGGCGGAGCGCGATCACGCTCCACCCGCACGTCCACTCCAGCGCTCAGCGCACCGGCGGGGCGTATTGCAGGCCGCCCTTGGTCCAGAGCTTGTTGAGGCCGCGCTCGATGCCGAGCTTCGAGCCCGAGCCGACATTGCGCTCATAGACCTCGCCGTAATTGCCGACCTGCTTGATGATCTGCAGCGCCCAATCCGGCTTCAGTCCCATCGACTCGCCAAGATTACCCGTAGTGCCCAGCAGGCGCTGGACTTCGGGCGAGCCGCTGCGCTTCTGCTCCTCGGCATTGGCAGCGGTGACGCCGAGTTCCTCGGCGACGAGCATGGCATAGAGCGACCAGCGCACGATGCTGCTCCAGGTCTCGTCGCCTTGGCGCACGACCGGGCCGAGCGGCTCCTTCGAGATCAGCTCGGGCAGGATCACGTATTCGGTCGGGTTGACCAGCTTCAGCCGATAGGCCGAGAGCGCCGAGACGTCGTTGCTGAAGACATCGCAACGGCCGGACTCGAAGGCCTTGGCTACCTGGTCACCGGCCTCGAAGGCGACGCCCTCGTACTTCATGTTGTTGGCGCGGAAATAGTCGGCGATGTTGAGTTCGGTCGTGGTGCCGGTCGGCACGCAGACCGAAGCGCCGTTCAGTTCCTTCGCCGTTTTGATGTTCAGCGACTTGCGGACCATGAAGCCCTGGCCATCGTAATAGCCGATGCCGACATAGCGCAGACCCATCTGCGTGTCGCGCGACAGCGTCCAGGTCGCCTGGCGCGAGAGCATGTCGATCTCGCTGCTCTGCAGGCTGACGAAACGGTCCTTCGGGCTGAGCGGGGTATAGCGGACCTTGTTGGCATCGCCGAAGACGGCGGCGGCGACAGCCCGGCAGATATCGACGTCGAAGCCACCCCAGCGTCCGGCCTCGTCGGGCACCGAGAAGCCGGCGACGCCCGGGCTGACGCCGCAGATCATCTCACCGCGGCTCCGCACGGTTTCGAGCGTGCCGGCGGCCGCCGGCATGACACAGGCGGCCATCAGGCCGGCGATGAGCAACAGGCGCGTCTTCATTCGGATACCCTTCCCCCCGAGTGTCGTATCCGACGTTTCCTCGCCGGACCCACGATGATCCTGACGGCTTTCTGACGCAGAAGGCGCGCGCCTCCCGCGATTTCGAGGTGTGAAACGCAGGGACTTCCAGCCATATCCGAGAGCGAGAGTGCCATCATCCGATCATCGACATCGGCACGGCAGACCATGCAGACATCCGCCCAGTCCAGTTTCCGTCAGCGCCTCGTCAGCGGCGCCTTCCTGGCGGGGAGCTTCGTCAAGACGCCGAGCCCGCACGCGACCGAGATCCTCGGCAATAGCGGCTTCGACTTCATCGTCGTCGACCAGGAGCACGCGCCCTTCGACCGCGGCACGACCGACCTTGTGCTGCTCGCGGCGCGAGCCGCAGGCATCGCCGGCGTCGTGCGCGTGCCGACGCTGACCAGCGACGCGATCCAGGCTTCGCTCGATTGCGGCGCCCTCGGTATCCTCGCCCCGCATGTCGCGAGCGTCACGGACGCTGAGGCGCTGGTCGCCGCCTGCCGCTATCGCGGCGGCAAGCGCGGCTTCTCCGGCGTCACCCGCGCCGGCCGCTATGGCGGCAGCAAGATGTGGGACCTCGTCGATGCGGCCGACGCGGCGGTGGCGACGATCGCGATGATCGAGGACCCGTCAGCACTCAACCAGATCGACGCGATCCTCGCCGTCGAGGGGCTCGATGCCGTCTTCATCGGCCGCGGCGACCTCACTGTCGCCTTCGGCGCCCCGACCCGCGATGCGCCTGAGGTCCGCAACGCGGTCGATACGATCCTTGCCGCCGCGAAGAAGGCCGGCAAGCCGGTCTGCGTGATGACCGATAATGGCGAGGAATCCGCCGGGTTCGCAGAGCGCGGCGCCAGCGCCTTCATCCTCTCCTCCGACCAGGGTTTTTTGCGCAAGGCGGCGAGTGAAAGCCTGGCGCAGATGCAGACAGCCAGGAGCCGGGTCGAGAACCCCGGCGCGCGATAGGAGACATCGACCCGTGAGCTATCCCTCCAGCGATCCGCGCTCGAAATTGTCAGCGCCGGCGGCAGCAAAAGCCCCCCCGGTCAAGGCCTATGCCGGCGCCGACTACGCCCGCTTCTACGCCGAAGAACCGCAGCAGGCGAACGAGAGCGAGCGCACCTGGCTGGCGCGTGGCCAGAATTTCATCGTCGCTTATTCGGATGTAAAACCGGGCGCCGCCCTGACGCGCACCTCGCAGCCGGACGAATACTGCCTGATCCTGCCGGATAAGGAACTTGGCGCGACGGTCACGGCCGGAACCGAGACGGTCGAAGTCGCCGGTAACTCGATCGCCTTCGTGCCGCCGGGCGCCTCGCGCATCACGCTCAAAGGGGCCGGGCGCGTCATCCGCATCTTCTCCAGCGTCGCGGCCGATCTGGCGGCTGCCTGCTCGAACGCCGCCTCCTATGCGCAGCCGCATGCCAATGTCGCGCTGCTGACGCCTTGGCCTGAGCCGCGAGGCGGCTTCTGGATTCGCGCCTACAGCCTCGATGCGGGCGGCGGCGAAGGCCGCTTCGGCCGCATCTTCCGCTGCACCACGCTGATGGTGAACATGCTTGATCCGCGCTTCGGGCTGCGCGACGTCAGCGCGCTCTCTCCGCACCACCATGATGATTTCGAGCAGGGCTCCCTCGTGATCGATGGCGGCTATATCCACGATATCCGCTGGCCGTGGACGCCGGACATGCGGATCTGGCGCGAGGACGAGCATGAGTTGATGGCGGCGCCGTCGCTGACGGTGATCCCGCCGCCCTCGGTCCACACCTCGCGCTCGGTCCTGCCCGGGCTGAACCAGATGATCGACATCTTCTCGCCGCCCCGCCTCGACTTCTCGCAGAAGCCCGGCTGGGTCATCAACGCCGCGGATTATCCGATGCCCGGCGAAACCGCTTGAGGGCTCCCGACATGACCGCCACCACCCAGACCACCGACGCGCGCAGCCGGCAGATCGCCGATCTCCTGGTCGGCGCCGTCGACCTGCATTGCCATAGCGGCCCGGCCGCGATGCCGCGCATCCTCGACCATCACGAGGCGATGCTGGACGCCGCCGCGGCGAAATTCCGCGCCGTCGTCTACAAGGACCATTTCTATCTCGGCACCGCCCATTCGATCCTGCTCGAGAAGCTGGTGCCGGACACCGGCGTCAGATTGTTCTCCGGCATCGCGCTCAACAACGCCTCGGGCGGCTTCAACCCGCATGCGGTCGACCACGCGATCAAGCTCGGCGGCAGGATTGTGTGGATGCCGACGCTCTCGGCCAAGAACCATATCGACGTGCTCGCTTCCGGCGCTGTGAAGACCTTCCCGAAGACCGCGCAGAAGATGCTCGATCCGATCCCGCTGACGCCGTTCGGCGCCGACGGCAAGCTCACCGACGACGTCAAGCTGATCCTCGACCTGATCGCGGCCGGCGACATCATCCTCGCCGGCGGGCATCTCTCGACTCCCGAGCTCTTCGCGGTGTTCGAGGAGGCGAAGGCGCGCGGCGTCCGGAAGCTCCTGGTCAACCACCCGACCTACATGGTCAACAATTGCAGCGATGCGGAAATCCGCCACCTCGTCTCGCTCGGCGCGGTGATGGAGCATTCGATCTGCATGTTCGTCGAGGGCAAGTCGAAGAAGTTCGAGCCGCCGGAGCTGCGCCGGGTGATCGACGTCGCCGGCGTCGAGAACACCGTGCTGTGTTCCGATCTCGGCCTCACCGGCTCGCCGCGCCCGATCGACGGCTACCGCGAGATCGTCGGCCATCTGCTCGACCTGCAGTTCACCGAGGCCGAGATCAAGCGCCTGACCGGCGGGCATGCTGCGGAGCTGCTGGGGTTGGGGGCGGCCGCCTGATACAAAAAAGACCCGCGGGACAGTCCGCTCGCGCCCCGTTGCGGACCTTGGCAAATTCAAGGTTTCACGCGATTCTGTGCCGGATAATCGCGGCAGGCCGGAACTGTGAGATTAGGTATCAACCTTCGTGGCGATCTCGCCAAGCTTAGCGCCGAAGCGCTGACTTCCCAGCTTGAGAAGAGCATTTCCGACCGCGAAGGACTTGCACCGCACGTCGGTGATACGTTGAGCCGAAATTTTTATGAAAGCGGCCTCTCGATGCCATTCGGTAGAGGACCATTTCATGCTCGTGTCTTCTATAGGGCGATTGCTAGAATTTATTTCATGCCTTTGAACGGCTACTCACTCGGTGATCTTTACCTACTGGATTGTGAGATCAAGGACATAATGGGCGAGATGCAGCGTCGAGAGCGTATCGCGCGACGGAGACGTTTGCGGCGTTGATCAACGGCAGCACCCGACCCAATCGCGACATTTGTCACGTCAGGCGACTGGATCAGTCATAGCCGAATGGAGAGCGGGAGCCTGGCCCGGGCGAACCTCAGGCCAGACTCTTGGTTCGTAACCTTCAGCTCAATCCAGCGAGATTTGTGCAGCGCGGACGACATCCGCCCATTTCGCCACTTCCTGCGTCTGCGCATTGCGCACCGCAGCGGCATCGCCGCTGAGCGAGCGCACGCCGATCGTCGCGAGCTTCTCGCGGCCCTCGGCGCTCTCGACATAGGCCCGCGTGATCGCCGCGATCCGCGTCACGATCGGCTCGGGCAGTCCCTTCGGCCCGACCAGAGCGAACCAGCCGGTCGCGTTGACGCCCGGCAGGCCAGCCTCGGACAAGGTCGGCACGTCAGGTAATTGCGGGGCGCGCTGGTCGCTGGTGACAGCGAGCGCACGGATCGCACCGCTTTTGACATGCGGGATATAGGCCGGGATGAAGTCGATCGCGACATTGACCGTTCCCGCCAGCAGATCGGTCGAGAGCGGAGCCGAGCCGCGATAGGGCACATGCGTCATCTGGAAGCCGGCCTTGTGCTGGATCAGCTCGCCGGTGACATGCCCCATCAGCCCGAAACCGGGGCTGCCGAAGGTCAGCTTGCCGGGATTGGCCTTGCCGTAGGCGACGAGCTCGGCAAAGGACTTGACCGGCAGCGAGGGATGCACCGCGACGATGCCCTGGACGTCGCCGAGCAGCGCAACCGGCGCGAAATCGGCGAGCGGATCGAAGGCCAGCTTCTTGTAGAGCAGCTTGTTGGTCGCGAGCGGCCCGGACGAGGAGAACAGCAGGGTGTAGCCGTCCGCAGCCGCCCGGACGACGCCGGTCGCAGCGATATTGCCGCCGGCGCCGGTCTTGTTCTCGACGACGAAGCCCTGGCCGAGCTCGCTGCGCAGGCGCTCCGCCAGCAGGCGGGCGACCACGTCGGTCGAGGCCCCCGCCGGGAACGGCACAACGATTGTGACGGGGCGGCTCGGCCAGGTGTCGGCAAAGGCTCGGCCCTGAGCGGCCAGCGCACCGGCGCCCGCCATGGACGCCATGAAGCCACGACGTGAGATCGGCCGCATCATTGGGGTTTCCTCCGGACAAAGTCGCTTTGAAGCTGTTGTCCGGACACTAGGCACGGGCCTCACGCCTCCCTCTGGGAAAGCGCCGCTATTTCTCGCCTTGAAACGCAACGCCCATGGATTGCGAGAGCGCCTCCAGCTGCGCCTCGATATTGGCTGCCGCCTTCTTCAGCGGATGGATGATCCTGGCCTTGTCCTCGGGATTGGGAGCCGCAGCGCGGAAGAAGGTGACGCCGAAGGTAGCGAGCACGCGCTCGCCGAGCTTGATCGGCACCGCGATCGTTGCGGAATTCCTCGGTTCGGCAGCGGGATCGCGCTCGGTATAGCCGCGCCTGCGTGCCTGCTCGATCATGCCTTCGACATCCTCGTCGCTGAGGCTGTTGTTCTCAGGCTCGGCCGAGGCGCGCATGGCGGCGCGCAATACTTCGCGCTCCTCATCGGGGCAGAAGGCGAGATAGGCGCGACCGAGCGCCCGACCGCCGAGGTTGAGCCGGTAGCCGAGCGTCGCATGGAAGGGCGAGATCGGGCTGTCGGGGATGGTCGAGAAGCGCACGACCACGGCGTCATAATCGAGCAGGCAGACGGCGCAGGGCCATTTGATCTGGCGCGTCAGCGCCGTCGCCCAGGGCCGCGCCGCCTCGATCACCATCGGCGCGCCGTGGAAGCCCGAGCTCAGATGCGCCACCTGCGAGGTCACGAGATAGCCGCGCATGCGCTCGTCGCGGACGACATAGCCGGCTTCGATCAGGGTCTCGAGCAGGCGCACGATCGTCGGCTTCGGCATGCCGGTGCGGCGATGCAGTTCGCCGACGGTCGCGACACTGCAGCGATTGACCTCGGTCAGCAGCCGCAGCGCCTTGAGAACGGACTGGACGGGCGCAAAGGAGAACACGCGGCGGATCCGGCTAAGCGAGCACGAACCGCTGTTCTAGATGAGAATTCTCCCAAGCGGATAGTTATTCGCGCAGTCCCGCCGGACTATTCCGGCATGGTCAGGACGACCTTGCCGACCTGATCGCCGGCATCCATCAGCGCATGTGCATCCCGGACATCGCGCCAGTCGAAGCTGGCGCAGACATGGCTGCGGATCGCGCCGCTCTCCAAGAGCGGCCAGACCTTCTCGACCAGCTTGGCGGCGATCCGGCCCTTATAGGCGGCATCGCGCGGCCGCAGCGTCGATCCCGTCAGGGTCAGCCGGCGGCGGACGATGTTACGGACATTGACCTCGGCCATCTGGCCGAGATGGCTGGCGATCAGCACGACGCGGCCATCCGGGGCGAGCAACTGCAGCTGCTTTTCGGTATAGGGGCCGGCCTGCGCGTCGAGGACGACATCGACCTTCTCCTTGCCGATCGCCGCCTCGATCTCCGTCACCCAGTCGGCGCGGTAGTCGACGGCGAGATCGGCGCCGATCTCCAGGCAGACCGCGCGCTTCTCAGGCGTGCCGGCGGTCGCGATCACGCGAGCGCCACGCAATTGCTTGGCGATCTGGATCGCGGCCATGCCGACGCCGCTGGTGCCGCCCTGAACCAGCAAGGTCTCGCCGTCAGCCAGCCGGCCGAGCCAGACGACATTGTTCCAGGCGGTGAAGAACACCTCCGGCAGCGCCGCCGCCTGCGCGAAGGAGAAGCCCTTCGGCAACGGCATGCATTGCAGGGCCGGCACGGCGCAGAACTCGGCATAGCCGCCGCCATTGGCGAGCGCGCAGACGGCATCGCCGACCTTCGGCCAGTCGACTTCAGCGCCGACAGCCTCGACCACGCCGGAGACGTCGAGGCCGGGCAGGTCGGTCGCGCCGGGCGGCGGCGGATAAAGCCCGCGCCGCTGCTGGATGTCGGGCCGGTTCACGCCGGCCGCACGCACGCGGATCAGCACGTCACCGGGGCCGAGCGTCGGCAGCGGGCGGTTGCAGAAGGCGAGGACTTCGGGGCCGCCCGGCCTGGTGATCTCGATCGCTTGCATCAGTCTGTCTCGTTGTTCTGTGAAGGGCGGAGCGAGCGCATGATTTCCGGCATTCGCTCGCGGGCCGAAGACATCAGGCGCTCATAGATCGAGTTGCCATGGGCATCGATCGCGACGATCACCGGTCCGAAACCGTTCAGCCTCAGCCGGTTCAGGCGGAACTGCATGATCAGGTCGCGCCAGGCGCAGTCGGTTACCGCCTCGACGCCCTCGCTCAGCAGAGCCGAGGCACCGCCGACGAAGGAGAAATAGACGCAGCCGACCTCGCGCATGGCATCGACGCTGTCCTGCGAGAGCCCGCCCTTGCCGCCGGTCGCGGTCAGGCCAAGGCCCCGGATCAGCGTCGGCATCAGATGGTTGAAGCGGCTGGAGGTCGTCGGGTTGACGTAATGGACCGCACCCGGCCGGCCGCCATCGTCCTCATAGCTAACGCCCATATGGAAGAAGGTGCCGTCGCGCAGCGAGAGCGGCAATTCGCGCCCGGCCTCGACCTCCGCGACCATGCGCTTCTGAGTGGGCATGCCGACGGTCGCGACGGCGTCACCGTCGAGCAGCACGACGTCACCGACCTTGAGCGCGCGCGCCGCCTCAGGCGTCAATGGCAGGGTCAGGCGGATAGGAGACGGGCTCGTCATTCGATCCGCTCCACCACGCCGGAATTGTAGATCCGCGCCCGCGTGCGCCGGTTGATCCAGCAATTGAACGACACTGCCACCGGGGTGAAGCCGTGACCGGAGGCGTATTCGACGTGGACGCCGAAGGTCGTGGTCGAGCCGCCGACACCCATCGGGCCGAAGCCCATCTGGTTGACCGCGCGGGTCAGGCGCTCCTCCATCTCAGCGACCATCGCCTCGGGATTGCGCTCGCCGAAGGGGCGGAGTGTCGCGTCCTTGGAAAGCTTGGCGGCATGATCGAAAGTGCCGCCAATGCCGACGCCGATCACCACCGGCGGGCAATGCTGGCCGCCGGCCCTGAGCACGATCTCCAGGATGCAGCGCTCGATCTCGTCGAGGCTCGGGCTGACCAATATCTCGACCGCGGCCCAGCGCCCGCCGCCGAGCGCCTTGGGCGCGCAGGTGATGTCGAGATAGTCGCCCTCGCCGACAAGGTCCCAGGAGACCAGCGGCATGTCCTTGCCGTGAAAGCTGCGCTCATTGGTCAGAGGATTGGTGACGAAGCGCAGCAGCGGCGGCTGGATCGTGCGGGTCAGCTCGGCGAGGCCGTCGACGATTGCCTGGCGGATATCGCCTTCCATGCGCGCGCCGGAGCCGATCTTGATCGAGTAGCTCGGCACGCCGGCATCCGAGCACAGGAACTTGCCGGTGGTCTCCGCCCGCTCGGCGCTGTCCAGCATGAAGGCGAGCGTCTGGCGGGCCTGTGGCTCCGTTTCCGTCGCCAGCGCCTTGCGGAACTCGGCCTTGGAGGTCTCAGGGATACGGCGCAGCGACCAATCATAGAGATTGGCCGTGACTTCCTTGACCAGCTCGTAGGTGATTGCCATGCGCCCCGTCCGTTCGACGGCCTGAAACTAGTCGAATGACAGAGGCCGGCCGGGCGCCCGCGCCACGTTTCGCGAGGTGAAATCAAGGCGGCGCGCCTGCGCCCCTCCAAGCTTCGCTTTATTGACGGGATCAGCGAGAAACGCGCCGACGAACAGGACGAGCGATCATGAGCCATGTCGACATCACCGGCTTCGACCTGACGATCGACGAGATCGTCCGCGTCGCCAGGGAGAAGGCACCGGTCGCCGTCACGCCGGAGGCGGTCGAGCGGATGAAGGCCGCCCGCGCCATCGTCGACGAAGCCGTGGCACGCGGCGAGAAGGTCTATGGCGTCACCACCAGCGTCGGCGCCAAGACCGGCGTGCCGCTCGCGCCCGAGCGCATCGGCGAGTTCAATCGCCGCCTGCTGCTGACCCACAACGTCGCGCATGGCCCGCTCGCCTCGCCCGAAGCCATCCGGGCGATGATGCTCGTGCTGCTCAACTCGATGGCGAGCGGACGCCTCGGCGTGCGCCCGCTGCTGGCCGAGCGGCTGACCGACGCACTCAACAGCGATAAGCGGATCGAGGTCCATGTCTGGGGATCGATGGGCCAGAGCGACATGGCGCCGATCACCGACCTCGCATTGTCACTCTATGGCGACCTCGAGCTGCAGGCTGGCGAAGCACTGGCGATGCTGAACTCCAGCGCCCTCGCCCTCGGCATTTCGGCGCTGGCCATGGCCGATCTGCGGCACAGCCTCGACCTCTGGAGCCTGATCGCCGCGCTCAGCATGGAGGGCTTTGCCGCCAATCCCTCGATCGTCTCGGAAGCCGCGCTGCGCTCGCGCCCCTTCGCCGGACTGGAACGGCATGGCCGCCGGATCCGCGGCTATCTCGGTGGCAGCTACCTCTTCGCGAAAGGCGGGCCGCGCCATCTGCAGGACCCGCTTAGCTTCCGCTCGCTACCCTTGCTGCACGGTACAGCGGCAGACAGCCTGGATTTCGCCTGGCGCCAGATCGAGACCGAGTTCCGGTCGAGCCAGAACAATCCGATCGTCTCGCTGGAGGAGCGCTCGCTGGTCTCGGTCGCCAATTTCGACACGGTCTCGCTGTCGATGGCGCTCGACATCGCCCGCCTCGCCTTCGCGCCGGTGGTGACGGCGTCAGCCGAACGCGTCGCCAAACAGGTCGATTCCTTCTGGTCGGGCCTGACGGTCGGGCTGATCGAGGAGGACGGCGTCGGCCTGCCCGGCTTCAACGGAATGGCCCAGTTCCACAAGGCGATCACCTCGGAGGCGCGACTCGCGACGGCTCCCGTCGTTCAGGAACTCGCCAGCTCCAGCCATTCGAACGGCAATCTCGACCGCGCCGGCATGGCGACCTTCGCGGCGCGCAAGACGATGGAGGTAGCGGGCCTGTGCCGGTCGATCGCCGGGGTGGAGCTGATGGTCGCGGCGCAGGCCGTCGGGTCTCGCAAGGCGACGCCGCTCGGTGTTGTCACCGGCAAGCTCTTCTCCCTGGTGCGCGAGGCGATTCCGTTCGCCGCGGCCGGCGATCGCGTGCCGCATCTCGATCCGCTGCTGCGGCATGTCGAGGAGAGGCGCAGCGAGATCGACGCCCTGGTCGGCGCGGAGAGCTAGGGCGAACTTCAATCCGCCTCATCCGTCATTGCGAGCGCAGCGAAGCAATCCAGGGGGACGTAGAGTTCCGTGGCCCCTGGATTGCTTCGTCGCTCCGCTCCTCGCAATGACGGATGCGCGCTTCAATCAGGCCAAAATCTGATCGAGGCTTCACGCCCCCGCAACGTAACTCACGCGGTCGAGCGCATTGACCGCGCGGACTTCGCCCGATGGCTCGCCGCTCGTGCCCGGGCGTCGGTGCAAGCGAACCCGGCGCGGCTCGCCCGGCGCGAGATGGAACCAGCTCCGCTCCGGCCGCCAGCCGGCATCGACGATCTCGACCGATTGCGCGAAACGCTGGGTCGAGAGCACGAGGCTCCAGCCGTCGCCTTCGCGCTCCAGCTGCGCAGCGAGCCCGCAATGATGGCGCTCATGACCGCGCCGGAGCGGGAAGTGGAAGGCTTCGGCCAGCACCACGCCGCTCGCGGTATCGCGCAGCACGGCCGAGGTCACATCATGGCCGGGTGGCCCGAAGCGATAGGCATAGGCGATGTCGAAGAAGCGGCCGATCAGGTCGAAGGCCGACAGCGTGGTCGCCGAACGTGGAGCAAGCGCGATCTCGCGCTTCGCCTGGACGACGGCGACCTCGCCGGCCCGCCAGCAGGTCAATTCGACAGTGGCGGCCAGCGACTCCGGCCGCTCGTTCAGGACATGCAGGCCGAGCCCGTTGACGCCCTCGTCGGTCAGCGCGAGCTGGACCGGACGGAAGGCACGGGCGAGCCCATGCCAGGCCGATTTCGGTTCGCCATCAACCGCGATCACGCCCCAGCCGGCGCCGGCTTGCAGATCCTGCAGCAGCCAGACCAGCGCGCCTGATGTCAGCGAGCCCGGCCGGCGCCATTCGGCAAAGGTCTCTTCCATCACCTCGGCGACGACCGCGCGCGACAGGGCGAAATAGCGCTCGGGGTCCTCGCGCCGCAAACGCGCCGGTTCGAGCCCGTAGAGCCGTTCGAGATAATGATCGCGCACATCCTCGAAATCCCAGGAGGCGCTGGCATCGCGCGGCACAGCGCGCTTCCAGTCGGGATGATGGGTGATCGCCGGCGGTTTGCCCGATCGCAGCGAGACCTCCTCCGGCATATTGGCGAAGGCGAGGCTCTCGGCGGCGAAGCGGACATTGGCGCGGCGGGCATCGTCGAGGCCGCGCATATAGGCGCCAACACCGTAATAATGCGTCACGCCCTTGTCGGCGACGAAGGGCAGCGGCCCGCCGGAGGGCGAGTTCGGGACATAGGCGATATCCGGGCGAAGGCGGGCGACGGCCTCAGGCAGCACCTCGTCGAAGACCGGGCCGGACCAGGCCTCGGGCGGGGCGCCCAGCATCGCCGATTGCTGGAAGACCTCACTGCCGCCGCAGAGCACGGCAAGGCTCGGCGAGCCTTGCGTCCGACCAAGTAGCGCTTCGACCTCCGTCGCGATGGCCGCGCGGAAGCCGGCATCGCCCTGCGGATAGTCGAAATTGGCCAGCATCATCTCCTGCCAGACCAGGATGCCGAGCTCGTCGCAGAGCGCGAAGAAGGCGTCATCCTCATAGGTCATCACGCCGGGCAGGCGGATCATGTTCATGCCGGCCTCGCGCGCCAGCCGGAGCCAGGGCTCGTAAGCCGCGCGGCCGCCGGCCAGCGTGGTGACGTCGGCATTGCTCCAGCAAGCGCCGCGGCAGAACACCGGCACACCGTTGACGATCAGGCCGAAGCCCGCGCCGTCCTCGCCGCGATCGACCTCCAGCGAGCGGAAGCCGATACGGCCGAGATCGATGGTCTCGCCGTCCAACGTCAGTGTGAGATCGTGCAGTGCCGGCTCGCCATGGGTATGCGGGAACCAGGGCGCGATACCAGACAGGGATAATGTGCCGGCTAATCGACCCTGAGCATCCGAGCGCAAGGTTGCCTCACCGCCAGCACAACGCATGATAGCGCGACCTGGTAGCGACGCGTTCGAGGCGAACCTCACGCTAAGCACAACAGTACCGGCCTGCCCGTCATAGCTCGTGCGCAGATCGACGGCTTCGATCTGCGCAGCACCCGCCTCGCTCTCGATCCGCAGCACCGGACGATACGGCCCGGTCGGCAGGCCGGGCGGGCACCAGCCCGGCATCGAGCCGAGCGCGCTGGTGCGGAACCAGCGCAGACCGTTGGGCTGGATCATCGCCGGCCGCCAGCGGGAGCGGCGTGGCGCGGCGGCAAGCTTCGGCGCCAAGGCGCGGAAACACAGCGCGATCTCGGTTCCGGCCGGGCAGTTCACGGCAAGCTCGACGACCGCGAACATCGAGACGCTGTCGGTCTGCTTGACGCCGCCGACCCAGATCTCGGTGACAGTCGCCAGCCCTTCGAAGCGCAGGCGCCCATTCAAAGGCTCGGTGAGCCTCGTGCGGTACCAGTGATCCTGCTGACCGATCGCGTTGGCGCTGATGTCATCGAGCCGACCGAGGGAGCGTAGCGTCCCGGCGATCGTGCCCGGTACCGCAGCTTCTTGCCAGCCACCGCCTTCCGGCAGATCGGCTGGCGTCGCGGCAGCATCGGCCGCAGTCGCGAGCCAGCTCCAGCCCGTGAGCGGCAGGGCCCGTTCCCCGCTACGCGCGACGATGCGGGCCATGGCTCAGCCGGGGAAGCGCTGCCCGAGCGCCTCGCTGACCTGGTCGTGCTCGGTGACGAGCCCGGCGAGCGTCGCGTCGAAGCGCTCGAAACGCTTCTGCTTCATCGCCCTGGCAAGATGGAACTGCGCCACCTTGGCGCCCTCGGCGATGCGCAGGGAGCCGTCGCGGGCAGCATCCAGTCCGTCGACGCTCTGGCCGAGCCAGGTCAGATGGCTGGCGAGCAGCTCGAAATTGGCGCCGAGCTGGCGCAGCGTGTTGAAGGCGTAGTGGTGGAAGGCGGCACCCGGCCGCTCCGCCAGCGCCTCGGCCTGCGCGGTTGCGACCGCCCGGAAGGCCGCGACCGGATTGTCGGTCGGCCGGCGCGCGACGTGGCGGGCGAGCAGCTTTAGCGCGGTGGCGCGCAGGGTCGCCTCGTCCGGCCGGCGCTGCGGCAGGCGTACCATCTCGGCATAGGGGAAGAGCGTGTCCTCGCGCATCTGCCCCGGCAGCAACCGGAACAAGCCGTCGAAGTCCTCGCCTTCGGCGCGATGCAGGCCATCATTATGGAAATAGTCGAGCTCGCGCGCGGCCCGGTCGAGCCGGTTCACCGCGATCGTCGTCTTGCCGTGGCTGTCGCGATAGGAGACGCCGCGGGTATCGGGCATGTAGAAGGAATCGAGTTCGAGCAGGACCAGCCGGCCGAGTCCGATCTGGTGCTCGATATGACCGATGAGCTCGTCATAAAGCGCGAGCTCCGTCACCTTCAGGCCGTAGAGCGCTTCGAGATCATCGAGCGGCGGCTTGAAGAAGGTGAACTGGTCGCCCTCGAAATCCTGGGTGATCGTGAAGCCGAAGGCCGCCGCCGGCTCCAGGCCGAGCGCATGCAGGATCTCGATCCATAGATCGGCATAGCAATTGGTCTGCGGCCAATGCCGCTCGCCGGCATGCATGGCATGCCTGTCATAGGCGAGCGGATCGACCGGCAGGAGCCGGCCCACCATGGCGGCGGGCGCGGCGATCTTTTGCTGAGCCGTCATCGTGCTCACGGCCAGAGCACGTTGCGGACCGAGGCCGGCCAGCGCGCGACATCGTAGCCATGGTGCTTGAACAGAGCGAGCGCCACGCGCTCCATGCCGAAGCCGACGCAGGCGGTGTGCGCGGTCTCGCCGGCAGCGGTCTGAATGCCCCAGGTCGTGCCGAAATGGTCCTGATGGTAGTTGAAGGAGAGGCAAGCGGTCGGCTTCTCCTCGCTCTCGATCGGGATCAGGAGCTCGAACTTCAGGCGCTGGTCGCGCTGGTTGTTGGCGAGCATGCGCCCGGCCCGGCCGAAGAACGGGTCGTTGGCGACGTCGAGATTCAGGGGCACGCCGAGCGAGGCCATCATCTCCTGGCCGCGTTCGAGCCAGAGCGCCCGGAACTCCGTGACCTGCTCAGGCGTGCCGAAGCGGACATATTCGCGCATCCGGAAGAGCTGCATCCGGGCCGGGTCCTTCGAGGGCTCGTGCCGGAAGCAGTAGGATTGCAGGTCGAACAGCGCGCCGTCGCTCTTGAGCGGGCCGCGCTTGGCAACGACCGGATAGAGCGGGTAGCAGGCGGCCGGGGTCAGCACGACCTCGGTCGAGATCTGTCCGTCGGTCCAGTCGACCCCATCGGCCACCTTGTGCAGCAGTTCGGCATGGGCGCGCTCGTCGCCGGCAAAGGAATGCACGGTGCCGGCGAGCTGGGGAAAGCTCTTGAGATAGCCGCTCTTCTCGAAATGCTTGCGGCTCATCGCCGGCGGGAAGCGGACGATCTCGGCGCCGTCCTGGCCACCATGGCGGGTGATCAGATCGTCGAAGCGGGCGATGACCTCCTCGAACAGGCCGCTACGGCCATAAAGGCCGTCGACACCGGTGTCGATCAGCAGACCGCTATCGATCAGTTCCGCGAGGAAGCCCTGCGGCTGGGGGCAATTCTGGCACATGCGATCACCGGGAGAGGCTGGCGTCGTGCTTGTAGACGGCCAGCAGGTTGGAGGTGTTGCCGAGGATCCGGTCGTTGTTGATCATGATCGGCGCCGAGAGCGCATCGCGCATCAGGCGCGCCAGGCTCGCCGGGCTGTCATTGCGATAGCCCTGGATGCCGCAGATCAGGAAGGCCTGCATCACGATCTCGCCGACGCTCTGCGAGGCCACGACCTTGATGCTGTTCATCGCCACGACGAAGCCCATCGAGGAGAGCTCGTCGGCATCGCCGCGGGCACGCTCATAGCGGTCGAGCCCGGCGACGACCAGCGCCTTGAACTGCTGCAGGCGGGCGAGCAGTTCGGCCAGGCGCAGCGCGCTCGGCGGGGTCGAGCCCGGGCGCTTGCGCGCCTCGCTGCGCACGAAGCCCTCGGCGCGGGCGACGGCCTCGGCCGCGATGCCGTACCAGACCGAGGCCCAGAGCAGATGCGCGTTGGGCAGCATCGACTGCGCCGCGATCTCGGCGAAGGGCACCGGGATGATCTGCTCGGCCGGAGCGCGGCCCGCGAAGGTGAAATTGTCGGAACACGTGCCGCGCATGCCCATCGTGTCCCAGGCGGCGCTGCGCTCCAGCGTGTACTGGTCCTTGGTCAGGACGGACATGACCTGGTCGGAGGGCGGCGCCTCGGGTGTGCGCCTGGAGGTGATCAGGATGGCATCGGCCTGCGCCCCGTAGGAGATCAGGCAGCCTTCCTTGTCCAGGGTGAAGTCGTCGCCCTCGCGCACCACGCCGCAGATCGACGAGCGCAGATCGCCGCCGACGCCGCCGCCCTCGGTCGTAGCCGAGGCGAGCAATAGCTGCTCGCGGGCGATGCGCGCCATGAAGGAGGCGTGCCAGGGATCGTCGCCGCAATGCACGACCAGGCTCGACGCCTTGATCTGGTGCATCGCGTAGATCATGCCGGTCGAGGCGCAGGCCTGGGCCAGCACCGAGCAGATCTCGGCGATTGTCGCATGGCTCGCTTCCTCGCCGCCATGGGCCGCCGGGATCATGATCCCGAGCAGGCGCTCGCGCTTCAGCGCCTCGAAGGCCTCGTGCGGGAAGCGCGACTTGGCATCGACGTCGCCGGCGTGCTCGGCCGCGACTTTCGCGATCTTGCGCGCCGTCGCGATCATCACCTTCTGCGCCTCGGCACTGGCGCCGGGCATCTGCGAGGTAAGCTGGTAGCCGGCTTCTGCGAGGCGAGCGAGCGTCGTCATCAGACGTGCTCGCTCTGGATGGTGCGGATCGCGCTCTCGATCGCGGCGATCGAGGCGAAGTTGCGCCGGTTCATCATATTGTCGGGGAATTCGACCTCGAAGGCCTCCTCGAGCGCCATCATCAATTCGACCGTGCCGAAGGAGGTCAGGCCGGCATTGTAGAGGTCGGCCTCGTCGGCGAGGGTGGCGACATCGACCGGCAGCTTGCCGGTGGTCTTGAGGATTTCGCGGATCCTGGTCTTCATCTCTCGTCCTGCCCTGTCGCGGCTGGACCTCGGCATGCGGCGGCATGCGTTCGCGCTGGGGGCGCTCGCGGCATCCGTCGTGAGGCTTCGGTCGGTTGGTTGGTTTGACGCCGTGTTCTTCGTTGCGTCAGAGCTAACGCATAAAATTTAAAGTTACCTTGCAGGCACCACAGAAAGGCTGGTGGATACACTCCGCGGATAGACGCCTGATGCTGTGGTAAACAGCTTATTGCCTCGAATACTCGATTTTCCGAGGATTCAACCCGCCGGCGCCGCGGAATAGTTCGCGGCCATGCTGCGCTGGTCGGCCGGTGCGGGCTCGGCGCCCGGATCTCCGTCGCTCGTCCCGGTCATGAACCAGAGCAGTGCCGCCGTCTTGATCGAATAGACGGAGTCGCTGACGATCATCAGCAGGCAGATATAGGTCGCGACGCAGACCTTGAAGCGCCAGGCCCGGGGCGAGCGCTCCGGCGCGAAGATGAACAGGCTCCAGAAGCCGATCACGCCCAGAAGGCCGATCTGGTTCAGTGAATAGGCATAGCCGGAATCCGACAGGAAGGGCTTGTCCGGCGACAGGCCGAAGACCGCGGCCGGCGAGAGCGAGGTGATGAGGCGCGCCGTCCAGAGCATGCGGCCGGCGAAGTTGTTCTCCCAGTTCACCTCGGCGCTGATGAAGCCGTAGAAGGCGAAGCCGATCAGCAGGACGAAGGGAGCGGCCAGCCAGACGAAACGCGGCGTGATCGGCGCCACGAGGTAGGCAAACGTCGCGACGATGCAGACATTGGCGCCGAAGCGAGAGTCGCTGAGCACGATCGCGGTCATGCCCGCAGCCATGGTCAGCCAGCGCTTCGCCATCGCCGGGCGGTTGAGAGCCCAGATATAGAGGATCGCGCCGAAATTGCCGGTCGAGATCGGCTCGAGGAAGACCGAGGAGGCGCGGTGCGGCCCGAGGAAGGGCAGCAAGGTGCGCGAATCCGGACGCAGGCCGCTGGCGAAGAGCGCACCGGTCTGGCTGCTGACGTCGCTCGGCGCCACGGTGCCGCGCGCGACATAGTATTTGATGATGTTGAAATAGGTCACGTAGAGGTCGAGCGCGAGGAACTCGAACAGGCCGAAGACGACGACGATGATCCCGCAGAGCAAGGCGGCGCGATCGGCCAGACGCGGGTCGTTGCAGCTCTTGCCGAGCAGATAGAAGGCGACCGGAATCAGGAAGTCGCGCACTGCCTTGGGGTCGATCAGCGGCCGCATCGCCATCAGCATGGCGGCATAGGAGAAGAAGATCGCCAGCAGCAGATAGGGCGCGGCATTGCGGCCGAGACCGAGATAGAGCGCGGTCGCGACCAGCACGACTTCGCAGCCCATCACCATGGTGTCGTTGATGCCCATCACATTGGTGTTGATGAAGCACAGCGCCATGTTGAAGGTGAGCGCGCCGATCAGCAGCGCGATCGGCAGTATCGGCATCGGGCGGGCCGGCTCGAAGCCACCCGCCATCGCCGGCGGCGCGTTCACGCGGCAGCCTGCGACGGGCGGCGCAGCCAGCGCGACGCCAGGCCGCGCGGACCGGCTCCCGCATCCTCGGGAACGACGAGCGCGACGATGTGCTCGCCGACCGGATCGATTGCAGCCGCCTGATCCACGAGGCTGCGCGGAGTTTCACCGGTCAGAGACGAGGCGAGCACGATCGCGTCCGGGCGCGCTCCCGCCTTGCCGTCCGTTGGGGAGGTACGCCGCATGATGATGAAGTTGCGCCGCCGGCCGGGCCGGGCCGTGGCCGTGGCGGGCGGCTCGATGCGGCGGATGTTCATGTCGCGGCCGGAGCCGTCCTGGCAGAGCAGCACGCTCTCGCCATGCGCCGCCAGACTGTTGGCGAGATGCTCGGCCAAAGCTTTCTGCGTGGCGTCGTCGACCGAACCGGCGATCATCACCGAAGCGGGCAGATGTGGGCCAAGCGTCTTCTGCAGCAGGCGCGTGACCGGCACGAGCGCGTCCTCGCGATGGGCGGAAACCGCGGGCAGCGAGACCACAGTGCCGACGCCGATCGCCTGGCCGGCCGCCTCCGGCGTCAACGGCTTCAGCCGTTCGGGGACGATCCGGGATTTGGGTAACCATTCCAGCAGATAGGCGATGCCTAACCCGGCGAAGGCGCCGAACATCAGGGCTGCGGCCAGCACGAGCGGAGCCGGCGGCTTGGTCGGGTTCGCCGGCGCCACCGCCTCGGAGAGCATGCGCGAATTGTTGGTCTCGATCCGCTTCTGCTGCTCCAGTTCCTTGGCGCGCTGGAGCGAGGCGTTGTAGACCACCCGCACCGCATCGGCCTCGCTTTCGAGCTGGCGCAGGCGAATCTGGGCGGCACCGCTCACCTCTTGCGACCTGGTCAACTCGGTGGCGCGCTTGCGGAGATTGGCGAGGTTGGCCTCGGCCTGGCGATAGCCCTCCTGCACCGTGGCACGCAGGCGGGCGAGCTCACCCGTCAGCAGCCGGCGCGTCTCGGCAAGCTCGGCCCGGATCTCGATCAGGCGCGGATGCTGCGGCGCGAGCGTCTGGGCAAGGCTCGCCGCCTCGCGCGCGCTCTGGGCATATTGCGCCCGCAGCGAGGTCACCACCGACGAGGTCAACGCCTCCGGCAACGTATCGGACAGCGGATCACGGTTGCTGTAGCGGGCGAGCTGGTCGCGCCGCGCCTGCTGGCGCGCGAGCTCGGCCTCGGCCAGGCTGATTTGGCCGTAGAGATCGCGCAATTGCTGGGACACGATCGGGCCTTCACTGGTGCTGACCAGGCTGTGCTGGCTGCGGAAGGCCTGGACGGCGCGCTCCGCCGTGTCGAGCTGCGATCTGAGGCCCGCGATCTGTTCGATCAGCGTGCTGTTGGCACGCTCGACCACGGCGCGGCGTCCGTCATTGCCCTGCCGGAAATAGACCTGGGCCAGCGCATTGGCGATATCGGCGGCCTTTTGCGCCTGCGGATGCGAGACGGTGATGCGGAAGACCAGCGAGTTGTCGACGCGCTGGATCACGATCGCTTTCTTCAGCGCGTCCACCGCCTGAGCCAGCCGCTGCTCCGCCGTCGGCTGCACGAGCCGGCCGAGCAAGCGCGAGACCAGCCCCGGAGGCCGGACGAAGGCAGGATCGTTCTCGAGGTCGAGCTCGTCGATCACCTGGCGCAGCACGCCGGTGGACGTCATCACCAGCGACTGGCTGTCGACATTGGCGAAGTCGATCGAGGCCGAGGTGTCGGTGCGAACGATGTCCTTGCCGACGACCTGCAACGCCTGCGGATCGACCAGCAGCTCGGCGGTGGCGCGATAGACGGGGGCCTGAACCGAGAGATAGGCGAGTGCAAAGAGCAGGCAGACGCCAGCGCTCGCGATCACCAGCTTGCGGCGGCGTTGGAGCAACTGGAGCAGTTCGGACAGACTGAAAGCGGCGGAGGCGCGGCTTTGCACCAACGCGTCCTCCCGTCCCCCTGCCCCCAACGCAGCCGACACCGCAAGCCTCCTCGATCCGGCCGGCACAGCGCGTCCGCAGCCGGCCGCGCCGACGGACTCGGCTGGAATTCCACCGCGCATCTTGCCGATGCGTGGTTAACATTTCGGTAACGGAATAATTACGATTTGTTACAAGTATTCGACCAATCACGTTTACGAAAATTAACCACCCAACCAAAGCACCGCGAAAGAACATTTCGCCTCAAGGTCGCTGGTGATAGTTCAATATTTACGACAATTGACGTGATCGGAACCGTTTTCCGCTGACCGCGCCCCAGCGCAGGCGATCCCGTTCATGCCTCGTTTACAACAGGAAGAAATCCCCCGGTCACGCCAACCTTTGCTTAGCTCGCGCCAGCTATTCCTACCCTAGGGACAGGCCGGCTCAGCAACCACGCCGTGACGAGGACAGGTCCAGACAGCATGCGTATCCTGATGGCCTGTGCAGCGTTCCCGCCCTTCATCGACGGCGGCGGGCCGATCTCGGCGATGATCGTCGCCAAGCTGCTGCTCGCGGCCGGCCATGATCTGACCGTGGTCAACGTCTCCGGCGAGGACCGGCACGAGGTCTTCGACGGCGTGCCGGTGCATCGCCTGCGCTCGCTCAATATCGACTGGAACTACCGGCTGCCGCGCCCGGGCTGGAAGAAGGCAATCTGGCACGCGCTGGAGAACTTCAATCCGCGCGCCTTCCTGGCCATGCGCCGCGAGATCAAGCGGCTCCAGCCCGACATCGTGCTGACCGACTCGATCGAGAACATCAATGTCGCGACCTGGGCGGCGGCAAAGAGCTGCGGCGTGCCGGTCGCACATATCCTGCGGAGCACCTTCCTGCTGTGCTGGAAGGGCAGCATGTGGCGCGGCGGCGACAATTGCGGGCGCGCCTGCGCGTCCTGCCAGGCGACGTCATATGGCAAGAAAGTCAATTCGCGCTTCGTCGACGCGGTGATCGGCGAGACCGGCTTCATCATCGGCCGCCACACCGAGCACGGCTATTTCCCGAACGCCACCACCCACATCATTCCCGGCGCGATCGCACCCGTTCCCGGCGCCCTGCCCCGCACCGCGCCATCTGCCGAGCGTCCGCTGCGCGTCGGCTTCATCGGCGTCCACGATCCGGTCAAGGGCCTCGACACGCTTGCCGCGGCGGCGCATCGCCTCGCGGGCGAGCCGGTCGAGTTCCTGATCGCCGGCACCGGCCAGAGCGACTACGCCAAGGCGCTGCCCGAACGTTTCCCGGCGCAGAACACCCGCTTCCTCGGCTGGACCAAGCCGGAAGAGTTCCTGCCGCAGATCGATGTCCTCGCCGTGCCCTCACTGTTCCGCGAGCCTTTCGGCCGCGTCGTGATCGAAGCCTTCGCGCAAGGCGTGCCGGTGATCGGCGCGAAATCCGGCGGCATTCCCGAGACGATCCAGCCGGACAAGAACGGTGCCCTGTTCGAACCAGGCGACGATGCCGCGCTGGTGGAGCGCATCACCGCTTTCGCCCGGGATCGTACGCTCGTCGCCGCGCAATCGGCCGGCGCGCTCGCCGCGGCGGCCCGCTATGCCCCGGACCGCATCGCCGCCGCCTATGGCGCCGTCTTCGAGCGCCTCGCCGGCAAGCCGGCCGAGGGCGCTCTCCTGCAGCCGCGGGAGGCGCGGTCATGAAGGCGCTGCTGGAACTGGCCTGGACCGGGGCTGGCCGCTTCCTGCCGGCCTTCTCCTCGCGCTTCAGCAGCACGCTGCTGAGCTTCTTCGTGCTCCTGGTCGCCAGCCATTTCCTGCCGACCCAGGAATACGGGCTCTATGTCTTCCTGTTCTCGATCGGCAGCGCGCTCGGGCTGATCGCCGTGCTCGGCCAGCAGATCCTCGTGGTGAAGCATTACCGGCGGACCGAGGCGACCAGCCACCCGCTCAACCAGGCGCTCGTCGGGGTGAATGCGCGTTGGCTCGCGCTCGGCTGCTTCTCGCTGCTGGCGGCGGCGCTACCGCTCTGGCTCTTCGCCGGAGAACTGCCGCCGACCTATCACTATCTCTGGCTGGCCTTCGTCTTCGCCGCGATCTTCGCACTCAGCGAGTACCTGCAGAACTATTTCCGGATCCACCACCGCATCAACCTGTCGCTGGTGCCGCGCGAGATCGTCTGGCGCGGCGCCTCGATCCTGTGCATCGGCGCAGCCGGCCTCGCCGGCGTGCTGATGGGCGGCGCCGGCGCCATGGCGATCGTGACAGGCCTGCTCGCCGCCACCACGCTCTACCAGAGCGCCGCCTTCCTCGGGGGCGAAGGGGTGAGCTGGTTGCGGGCGGGGCATCACGTGCCTGCCGAGACGCATGCCGAATGGCGTCGCGAAAGCGGCTATTTCATCGCCAACAACGTCCTGAACTCGGCTTCGGCCTATCTTGAGACCATTCTGATCGGTGCCCTGCTCGGCCTCAACGAAGCCGGCTTCTATTTCGTGGCGTTGCGCATCGCCATGCTGCTCACCCTGCCTGTCGCGGCGATCGACACGGTCGGCATCCCGATGATCGCCGCCCGCTTCCAGAAGTCCGACACCGAAGGCGCCCAGTTGCTGATCGGGCGCCTCTCCTTCGCAAGCTTCGGCATCTCGTTGTTGGGAGCGCTAGCGCTCGCGGTCGTCGCCCCCTTCATCCTGCATCTCTTCAACCCCGAATTCGTCCGTCACGCCGACGTGCTGACCGCGCTCTGCGTGCTCGCCGTTTCGCAGGCCTTCTTCGGGCCGGGCTCATGGCTGCTGATGATCGGTGGCGGCGAACGCTTCTTCCTGATCGCGCGTGCGGTGATGTTCGTGCTTTATCTTGGCCTGCTCTATGGGCTGGCCCGGATCGGCGGCCTGATGGGCATCGCCATCGCCGGCCTCGTCTTCAGTACCGCCTCGAACCTCGCGGCCTGGTACTGGATCAAGCGGAAATGGCGGATCGACAACATGGCGACCGCCTTCATCCGGCCCTTCCTCTTCGGCGGCACACCCGAGGCTGGAACAGCATCGCTTCCCGGCGACCGCGTTACCGAGGGAGCCAGCCGATGACACCGGCAGCCGCCTACCACACGGAGCTTGCCGATGAGACGCCGCTTGCGCCGCCCTCGCCCTTCGGCACGCCGGTGACCTTCGGCCGCAGCATGGGCATGCTCCATGCCGGCCATGCCCCGGTCGCAGTGCTGATGCTCGGCGCCGTCGGCTACGAGGAACTCTGCCTGCGCGCGACCTGGCGCAGCCTGGCGCAGGCACTTTCGGACAGGAGCATCGCGTGCCTGCGCTTCGACTATCCCGGCCAGGGCGACGCACATGAAGCTGCCGACCCGCAAGGGCTGGACGACTGGCTCGAGACGATCCGCGCCGCCGTGCAACTGCTGCGCCGGGCCAGTGGCTGCGAACGCCTCGTCCTGCTCGGTCAGGGATTGGGCGGGACGCTGGCGCTCAAGCTCGCCGAGGAGCTCGCCCCGATCGCGGCAACCGTGCTGATGGCACCGGTCGGCAACGGCAAGCGCTATCTGCGCGAGCTCTCGGCCTGGTCCCGCATCGTCTCGGACCGGATCGGCATCGGCACGGACCCTGATGACGACACGCGCTGCGCCGTTGCCGGCTTGCGCATCGCGCCCGGCCGCCTGCCCGCGATCGCGACGCTCGGAACGGCAGCGCTCCGGCATGCCCCATCCGAGCAGGCCCTGCTGCTGTCGCGGCCGGGCCATGGCGGCGACGCGGCCCTTGCCGAAGTGCTCGCCAGCCTTGGCGTCGCCGTGACGCAGCGCGACTACGAGGGCTACGAGACCCTGACCACCGACCCGACCGCGGCGCGCCCGCCCAAGACGACAATCGCAGGGATCGTCGACTGGATCTCGGAGCGGGCGGCGGCTGCCGGCACTGTTCCCGCCGACATCAGGACGCCTCAACCGCCCGGCCCAACCGAGGGGCTGCTCGGCGAAGGCTTCGTCGAGCGCCCGATCCGCTTCGGCCCGGATGGCCGCCTCTTCGGTGTGCTCTGCGAGCCGCTCGGGCCGGTGGCGCGCGATCCGATCGTCTTCGTCAATGCCGGGCGCGACTATCATATCGGCTGGGCCCGGGTCAGCGTCAGCCAGGCCCGCGCCTTCGCCGCGCGCGGCGTCGCCTCGCTGCGCTTCGACGCCAGCAGCGTCGGCGACAGCGGAACCGCTGCCGACGGGCCGGAGGAGATCCTGTATTCGCAGGCGCAGATCGACGATGTCCGCCTCGCCATCGATGCCATGCAGGCGCGCGGCTTCGACGCTCCCATCCTGATCGGCCGCTGCAGCGGCGCCTATGCCGCCTTCCATGCCGCCGTCCTGGACGACCGCATCCGCCGCCTCGTCATCGTCAACAATGAGCGCTTCGTCTGGGACCCGGACGAGAGCGTCGAGGATGCGATCCGCTATGCCCATCGCAGCGCCGGCGATCTCGGCGCGACGCTCGCCCGCAAGGACGGCTTGCGCCGCCTGCTCACCGGCAAGCTCCGGGTCGGGCCGGCCGGGCGTTATCTGATCTACCGCTACCGCAAGCGTCTCTCGGTCAAGCTCGCGCCCGTGCTCGGGCGTCTGACCAAGCATGGCCGGCTCCACCATCAATGCCATCGTCATTTTGCCACGCTCGCGGCGCGCAATGTCGAATTGTCGCTGCTCTATGCCGATGGCGATGTCGGTTTGGCCGAGCTGCAGACCTATTTCGGCGAAGCCGGCAAGGGGCTCGCCGCTTATCCGAATGCCTCGCTGACCATGCTCGCCGACGCCGACCACAACTTCACACATCTCGCCGCCGGGCGCCGGCTGCTCGATGCGCTCATCCGGATCGTCGCGCCATGAGGGCGGCTCTGCTCGCCCTGGCGCTGCTAGCCGCCTTGCCGGCGGGAGCGGAGACCTGCCTGCGCGGCGTCAATCTGTCGGGCGCCGAGTTCGGCGATACGCCCGGCAAGGTCGACACCGACTACACCTATCCGGGCGAACAGGCGATCCAGCGGCTCGGCAAGCTCGGCGCGAGCGCCATCCGCCTGCCCTTCCGCTGGGAGCGCATCCAGCCTGAGCTCAACGGCGGGCTCGACATCATGGAGCTGGCCTATCTAGACCAGACGGTCCGGCGGATCAACGAGGCCGGACTGATCGCCATCATCGACCTGCATAATTACGGCTATTACGCCAAGAAGCAGCTCGGCTCGAAGGAACTCCCGGCCGAGGCGCTTGCCGATGTCTGGAGCCGCCTCGCCGAGCACTATCGCGACCGACCCAGGCTCGTCTTCTCGCTGATGAACGAGCCCCACGACATCCACAGCGCCAGCTGGGCGAAGATCCAGAACGTCGCCATCGCCGCGATCCGCAAGGCGGGCGCCAAGCAGCTCCTGCTGGTCACCGGCACGGCCTTCGGCGGTGCCCATAGCTGGACCTCCGACCTACCGGTCGGCAACAATGGCCGCGACCTCCTCGGCGTCGTCGACCCGCTCGACCGCTACGCCTACGACTTCCATCAGTATCTCGATGCCGACTACTCCGGCCGCGCCCCGGAATGCTCGGCGGCCGCCAATGCGCTCAAGGCGATCGACGACGTCACCGCCTGGCTCAAGGCCAATGGCCGGCGCGGCTTCCTTGGCGAGTTCGCCGCCTCGAACAGACCGGAATGCTTGACTGCGCTGCGGCAGATGGCAGCGAAAGTCGATGCCAACCCGCAGCAGTGGCTCGGCTGGAGCGCCTGGGGCGCCGGCGCCTGGTGGCCGGCGGACTACGTCTTCAATCTCGAGCCGACCAAGGCCGGCGAGCGCCCGCAAATGAAGGTGCTTGTCGAACGCTTCAAGGCTAAGCGGCCGAGTGCCGTCTGCGGCCGGGAGGCCAGATCGTGACCGCCCCGTTCTCCCATCGTGCCGCCCCCGCCCTGCCGGCGGGCACGCGCATCGTCCATGTCGTGCGTCAGTTCCTGCCCAACCGCGGCGGGCTCGAGGACGTCGTCGCCAATCTCTGCCGTGCACAGCTGGCGCTCGGCCTGAAGCCTTCCGTGGTGACGCTCGATCGCCTGTTCTCGCAGCCGGAGCTCGTCCTGCCGGCGAGCGAGGCGATCGACGACATCCCCATCACCCGTATCCCCTTTCGCGGCTCGGCGCGCTATCCGCTCGCGCCTGACGTCTTCGCCCATCTGCGCGAGGCCGATCTCGTCCATGTTCATGCGATCGACTTCTTCTTCGACGCACTCGCGCTCGGCTGGCTCCTGCATCGCAAGCCGCTGGTCGCGACCACCCATGGCGGCTTCTTCCACACCGCCGATTTCGCCGGCCTGAAGAAGCTCTGGTTCAACGGCCCGACCCGGCTCTCGGCGCAGGTCTATCGCGGTATCGCCGGCTGCAGCATGAACGATGCCCGCATGTTCGAGCGTCTCGCGCCCGGCAAGGTCCGGGTGATCGAGAACGGCGTCGATCTCGACAAGTTCGCCGGCGCCTCGAGCCCCGAGCCACAGCGGCGCCTGGTCAGCATCGGCCGCTTCTCCAAGAACAAGCGGCCGGACCGGCTGATCGCGATGATGGCGACGCTGGCACGGCGCGAACCTTCCTGGCATCTCGACATGCTCGGGGTCGCCTCGGACTGGACGGAAGAGGCGCTGCGCAAGGCGGTAGCCGATGCCGGCATGGAGCAGAACGTGACGCTGCATCTCGGCCTCGACGATGCGTCCGCGCGAGCGGTAATGAGCCTGGCCTCGCTCTTCGTCTCCGCCTCCGAGTTCGAGGGTTTCGGCCTGGCCCTGGTCGAGGCAATGAGCGCCGGGCTGGTGCCGATCGTCCAGCCCAACGCCGCCTTCGCCAGCCTGGCCGGCAAGTTCCCGGTCGTCCGCACGGTCGACTTCGCCAATCCGGAGGAAGCAGCATCGGCCGTCGAGCAGGCTCATGCCGACCTCGTCCACTATCCCGGCAATACGCGCCCGCGCCTCTCCGACCTCGCATCCTATTCCTGGCACGAGGTCACCCGCCGCTATCTCGAATTCTACGCTGCGGCGCTCTGACACCACCACGATCGCCTGCCGCCGACGCAAGGCCCCTTGCGCGCAGCCGACTTCTGGCTTTGTAATAGTGGATACACTCATACAGAATAGCTGACCGAGCGCCGGAAGCGCGCAGGGGAAACGGGATGAGCTTCGCTTCGAAGGGAATGGCCGCGACGGCGCAGGACGAGGCCTATCGCGCCATTCTTCAGGATATCCGCAGCGGGCGCTATCAGCCCGGCGAGCGCCTCATCCCGGAGACGATCGCGCGCGAGCTCGCCATGAGCCGCATGCCGGTGCGCGAAGCGTTCCAGCGCCTCGCCAATGAAGGCCTCGTCCTGATCCGCCCCAATCGCGGCTGCGTCGTCTCCGGCCTGACCGTCGATGAGATCTACGAGCTCTTCGAGATCCGCTCCGTGCTGGAAGGGCTCGCCGTCCGCCTCGCCATGCCGCGCTTCGACGCCGCGGCGCTGGCTGAGCTCGACGACCATGTCGCCCGCATGCACCGCGCCGGTGCGGCCGGCGGCGGCGACTGGCTGAGCAGGCACCAGGAGTTCCACGCCTATATCTGCAGCCTGAGCCGGCGACCGAAGCTCATCGCCCAGATCGCGGCGCTGCACATCGCCGTCGAGCCCTATATGCGCGTCTGGCTCCACCATGTCGCCCAACCGGCCCATGCCACCGAGCGCCAGGACGAGGTCGTGGAAGCGATCAGGACCGGCGATGCCGAGCATGCCGAAGCGGTGATGCGCGACCATGTCCTGCGCACCGCGCCGCGCCTCGCCGAGTTCCTGCGCAAACGCGGTCAGGCTGCCGGAGCGTCTTCGACCTTACCGGCGGGCGCACAACCCTGAACGGAACGACGCAGCGGCTCATCAGAAGGCCGCGCTGCCGAGGACGCCCGAGGGCCAGCCAGAACAATGAGGGGATCAACGATGGATCGACGCCAGTTCCTGAAAGCCTCGGCCGCGGCCGCCTTCCTGCCGGCCGCGCCGCATCTCGCCAATGCGCAGGATGCCAAGACCCTGCGCTTCGTGCCCTATTCCGATGTCGCGATCATCGACCCGATCTGGACCAACGGCTATTCGACCCGCACCCATGCGCTGCTGGTCTGGGATACGCTCTACGGGCTCGACGACCAGTTCCAGCCGCAGCCGCAAATGGTCGAGGGCCATGTCGTCGAGGATGACGGCAAGCGCTGGACGCTGACATTGCGGCCCGGCCTCGTCTTCCACGATGGCAGCAAGGTGCTGGCGCGCGACGCCGTCGCCTCGATCAAGCGCTGGGGCGCCCGCGACACCTTCGGCCAGGCGCTGATGGCGGCGACCGACGAGATCTCGGCGCCTGATGACCGCACCATCGTCTTCCGGCTGAAGGCGCCCTTCCCACAGCTGCCAGCAGCGCTTGCCCGCCCGAGCGCGCTCGTCGCCGCGATCATGCCGGAGCGCCTGGCCCAGACCGACCCGTTCAAGCAGATCCCCGAGGCGATCGGCAGCGGCCCCTATCGCTATCTCACCGCCGAGCGCATCGCCGGCGCCCGCCATGTCTATGCCAGGCATGAGGGTTACGCCCCGCGCCCCAGCGGCACGCCGAGCTTCACCGCCGGCCCGCGCACGCCCTATCTCGACCGCATCGAGTTCACCGTGATGCCGGACGCCGCGACCGCGGTCGCGGCCCTACAGACCGGCGCGGTCGACTGGGTCGAGCAGCCGATCATCGACCTGCTGCCGCTGCTGCGGAAGGACCCGAACATCGTCGTCGAGGTCAAGGACCGGACCGGCATGGCCGGGCAGCTCCGCCTCAACCACCTGCAGCCACCCTTCAACAATCCGGCGATCCGCCGCGTCATCCTCCAGGCGATCGATCAGGAGGAGTGCATGAACGCCGTCTGCGGCGGCGATCCACAGGTCGAGCGCGGCAGCATCGGCTTCTTCCCGAACAACTCGCCGATGGCCTCCGACGTCGCCGCCAAGGCGCTGAAGGGGCCGAAGGATTTCGGCAAGCTCAAACAGGAGCTCGCCGCCGCCGGCTACAAGGGCGAGCGCGCCGTCTTCCTCGCGGCGCAGGACGTGCCGCGCATCGCTCTGGTCTGCGATGTCGCCGCCGATGCGCTGCGCAAGATCGGCGTCAATGTCGACTTCGTCGCCGCCGACTGGGGCACCGTCCTGCAACGCATCAGCAACCGCAACCCGGTCGAGCAAGGTGGCTGGAGCTGTTACGTCACCTATTGGGCGGGGCTCGATCTCGGCTCGCCGGCGACGAGCTCGCCCTTGCGCGGGAACGGCGCCAAGGGCAGCCCCGGCTGGCCCGACAGCCCGCAGATCGAGGCGCTGCGCGCTCGCTTCCTGACCGCGGGCGACGCCACCGAGCAGAAGGCGATTGCCCACGAGATCGAGCTGCAGGCGATGCAGGACGTGCCTTATGTCCCGGCCGGCCAGTATCTCCAGCCCGTCGCCTATCGCAAGAACCTGACCGGCATGCTCAACGGCGTCCCGGTCTTCACCAATCTGCGCAAGGGCTGAGCGCCCCTCGCTTCCTTCCCCAGAAGGGCCGGCGATCAACGCCGGCCCTGTTCCACGAAAGCCTCTTCGATGCGTGATCTCGAGCTTCCTGGCCGCTCCCTCGCCATCAGCCGCAATGCGATGGCGGCGACGTCGCATCCCGCCTCGACGCTCGCCGCGCTCGACATCATGAAGGCCGGCGGCAACGCGATCGATGCGGCGATTGCCGCCTGCGCCGTGCAATGCGTCGTCGAGGCAGGGTCGACCGGCGTCGGCGGCGACTGCTTCGTGCTCTATTCGCGCGGCGGCTCGACCGACATCCTCGCCTATAACGGCTCGGGTCGGACACCCGCCGCCGCGACGCTGGACTGGTACGCAAAGGCCGGCATCACCACTCTGGCGCGGCATTCGCCGCATGTCGTCACCGTGCCGGGCGCGATCGATGCCTGGACGCGGCTCAACAAGGATCATGGCCGCCTGCCGCTGGCGGAAGTCCTTGCGCCCGCCATCGCCTATGCCCGCGACGGCTATGCGCTGACGCCGCGCGTCGCCTATGACCTCGCCGCCCAGCACGAGACCCTGATCAAGGACGCCAACGCGACCGCGACCTTCCTGGTCGGCGGCAAGGCCCCGGCCGCCGGCACCGTCCAGCACCAGCCGGCGCTCGCCGATACGCTCGAAGCGATCGGTCGCGAGGGGCGCGACGCCTTCTATCGCGGCGAAATCGCGAAGGAGATGGTCGAGTACCTCCAGGCCGCCGGCGGCCTGCACACGGCTGACGACTTTGCTGCCGCCGAGGGCGAATACGTCACCCCGATCAGCGCAACCTTCCGCGGCCGCACCGTCTATGAGTGCCCGCCGAATGGCCAAGGCGTCATCGCGCTGCTGATCATGAAGATCCTCGAGCGCTTCCAGCCGAAGGGCGGCCCGCTCGCGGTCGAGAACCTGCATATCGAACTGGAAGCGACCCGCCTCGCCTATGCCGCCCGCGACCGCTTCCTCGCCGACCCCGTCAAGGCCGAGGTGCCGGTCGAGCATCTGCTTTCGGACGCGCTCGCCGACGAACTCGCCGGGATGATCGATCCGCAGCGCGCGCTCGATCCGCTGCCGGTCATCCCCGGCGGAGCCGAGCACAAGGACACGGTCTATATCAGCGTCGTCGACAAGGACCGCAACGCCGTCTCCTTCATCAACTCGATCTTCTCGCCCTATGGCAGCGGGCTGATGACGAAGAAGTCGGGCGTGCTCTTCCACAATCGCGGCCAGAGCTTCGTGCTGAAAGAGGGGCATCCCAACGCGATCGCCCCGCGCAAGCGCCCGATGCACACCATCATCCCCGGCATGCTCGCCGAGGGCGGCCGTGTCGTCATGCCCTTCGGCGTGATGGGCGGACACTACCAGGCGATGGGCCATGCCCATTTCCTGGCGAAGCTGTTCGACCACGGCCTCGATCTGCAGGAGGCGATCGACCTGCCGCGCCTGTTCCCGTTGCCGGGCACGAATACCGTCGAGACTGAAAGCCGCCTGCGTGAGAGCGTCGGCGCGGCCCTGACCGCACGCGGCTTCAAGGTCGAGGTCCCCAAATCGCCGATGGGCGGCGCCCAGGCGATCTGGATCGACTGGGAGAAGGGCACGCTGACCGGCGGCTCCGACCCACGCAAGGACGGCTGCGCCCTCGGCTATTGAGCCGGGCGCGAGGCCGCCCTGCATAAGGCGGCCTCGACAGCACCGGCGATCCCGGCAAGCTTCTCCTCAGAACAGATCTAGGGAGAAGCGGGCATGGCGGGCGAGGAACCGAAGGGGCGCGGCATCGCCGGCGGGCTGACCAATTATGGCGACCCCGACTTCGCCGCTTATCTGCGCCGCTCCTTCGCCCGCTCGATGGGCTATTCCGACGAGGCGCTGGCCCGGCCGATCGTCGGCATCGCCAACACCTATAGCGGCTTCAACAACTGCCACCGCCATTTCCCGGAACTGCTGGAGGCGGTGAAGCGCGGCGTGCTGATGGCTGGCGGCCTGCCCGTCGAGTTCCCGACCATCTCGCTCGGCGAGGTCTTCCTCAACCCGACCAGCCTGAAATTCCGCAACCTGATGGCAATGGGCACGGAGGAGATGATCCGGGCCCAGCCGATCGACGCCGTCGTACTGATGGGCGGCTGCGACAAGACCGTGCCGGCACAGTTGATGGCGGCGCTTTCGGCCAATGTCCCGACGGTCCAACTCGTCGCCGGCCCGATGTCGACCGGCCGCCACAAGGGCGAGCGCCTCGGCGCCTGCACCGATTGCCGCCGCTTCTGGGCCCGCTTCCGCGCCGGCGATGTCGACCAGGCCGAGATCGACGTGGTCGAGGGCCGGCTCGCCACCACCGCAGGCACCTGCGCGGTGATGGGCACGGCCTCGACCATGGCCTGCATTGCCGAGACGCTGGGCCTGTCGCTGCCGCGCTCGGCCGCGATCCCCGCCGTCCATGCCGACCGCCTGCGCTGTGCCGAGGAGAGCGGCAAGCGCGCCGTCGCGCTGATCGGCACGCAAACCCTGCTGCCACGCCAGATCGTCACCGAGCAGGCGATCGAGAACGCCTGGCGCGTGCTGCTGGCGATCTCGGGCTCGACCAATGCGGTCGTGCATCTGACCGCCATAGCCCGCCGCGCCGGCATCAGGGTCGACCTCAATCGCCTCAACCAGCTCTCCGACGAGACGCCGGTGCTGGTGAACCTCAAGCCGGTCGGCGACAACTACATGGAAGACTTCTTCGCTGGCGGCGGCGTACCCGCCGTGCTCAGGGAATTGCGCGATCTCCTGCATCTCGACTGCCTGACGATCACCGGCCAGACGCTGGGCGAGTTGATCGACTTACCCCTCGTCGATCAGGTCGACCGCACGATCATCCGGCCGCGCCAGGACCCGGTCGACCCCGATGGCGGGCTCGTCGCCGTGTTCGGCTCGCTCGCTCCGCGCGGCGCCATCGTCAAGCGCGCCGCGGCCGAGAAGCGCCTGCTGGAGCACGAAGGCCGTGCCGTCGTGTTCTCCTCGCTCGAAGACCTCTCGGCCCGCATCGACGATCCCGATCTCGATGTTGGACCTGACGATATCCTCGTGCTGCAAAATGCCGGCCCGAAGAGCGCCGCCGCCATGCCGGAAGCCGGCTACCTGCCGATCCCGCGCAAGCTCGCGGCCAAGGGCGTCAAGGACATGGTCCGCATCTCCGATGCCCGCATGTCCGGCACCGCCTATGGCGCGATCGTGCTGCATGTCGCGCCGGAAGCGGCGGTCGGCGGCCCGCTCGCGCTCGTGCGGAATGGCGACCGCATCCGTCTCAGCGTCGCCGAACGAAAGCTCGATCTGCTGGTCGACGCGGCCGAGCTCGACGCGCGCCGGGCCGCCCTGCCGCAGCCGCAGGCCCAGGAGCGCCGCGGCTATGACCGGCTCTATGACGAACACGTGCTCCAGGCCGACGAAGGCGTCGATTTCGACTTCTGCTGACCAGCCTCAGGCGAGGTGGCAGGCGATCTCCAGCTCGCCCTGGCGCCGCAGCGCCGGCGCCTCGACGCGGCAGCGCTCGACCGCCTGTACGCAGCGCGGATGGAAGGCGCAGCCCGGCGGCGGCGCGATCGGGCTCGGCACCTCGCCCGACATCGGCCGGCGCTCGCGGTTCGGCTTCTCGACATCGGGGATCGTGTCGAGCAACAGCCGCGTATAGGGGTGGCGCGGCCGGCCGAACACCTCTTCCGCCGGCCCGCTTTCGACGAAGCGGCCGAGATACATGATGGCGAGCTGGTCCGACATGTGACGGACCACCGAGAGATTATGGCTGATGAAGAGATAGGTCAGCCCGAACTCCTTCTGCAGGCGGACCATCAGATTGAGGATCTGCGCCTGGACGGAGACGTCGAGCGCCGAGGTCGGCTCGTCGCAGACCAGGAAGTCCGCCTCGGTCGCCAGCGCCCTCGCGATCGAGATGCGCTGGCGCTGGCCGCCGGAGAATTCATGCGGGAAGCGGCTCGCATCGGCCCGCGACAGGCCGACGATCTCCAGCAGGTCCCCGACGCGGGTCGCCGTCTCGGCCTCGTCCTTGCGCAGCTTCAATTCGCGGATCGGCTCGGCGATGATGTCGCCGACGCGCCAGCGCGGATTGAGCGAGGCGTAAGGGTCCTGGAAGATCATCTGCACGCGCGGCGGCCCGAACGAGCCGTCGGCGCGCTTGATGTCCTTGAAATCGAGCATGCCCTGCGTCGGTCGTTGCAGCCCGACGACCATGCGCGCCAGCGTCGACTTCCCGCAGCCGGATTCGCCGACGATGCTGAAGGTGGTGCCGCGCTGGACGCTGAACGAGACGTTTTCGACCGCGCGCAGCACACGGCGCGGCTCGTGCGAGAACAGCCGCGACAGCGCCGGCGCCGAGACATCGAAGCGGCAGGAAGCCGCAGTGACCTCGAGAATGGTGTTCGCCTCAGCCATGGGCCGCCTCCTGGAGCGGGAAATGGCAGGCGGCGGCATGGCCCGATGGCGGCAGGCCGGGCTTGGTTTGACGGCAGAGATCGGTGGCGAAGCCGCAGCGCGGATTGAAGGCGCAGCCCTTGGGAATCGCGTTCAGCCGCGGCATCGCCCCGTCGATCTGGTTGAGATGGGCGTTGCGACGATGGACGCTTGGGATCGAGGCCATCAGCCCGGCGGTGTAGGGATGGCGCGGCCGGCGCGTCACCTCCTCGACCGGGCCGATCTCGACGACGCGCCCGGCATACATCACCGCGACCCGGTCGGCGGTCTCGGCGATCACGCCCATATCGTGGGTCACCAGCATGATCGCGGTGCCGTGCTCGCGGCAGAGCCGCTTCAGCAGCGTGGTTATCTGCGCCTGGATGGAGACGTCGAGCGCCGTCGTCGGCTCGTCCGCGATGATCAGTGTCGGCTCGGCGCAGAGCGCCAGCGCGATGACGACGCGCTGGCGCATGCCGCCGGAGAACTGGTGCGGGAAATGGTCGATCCGCGTCTCCGCCGCGGGGATGCCGACCTCCTTGAGCAGATCGAGCGCACGCTTGCGCGCCTCAGCTTTGCTCACCGGCAGATGCGTGGTGATGGTCTCGACCAGCTGCTCGCCGACGGTCAGCAGCGGATGCAGCGAGGTCAGCGGGTCCTGGAAGATCGCGCCAATCCGGCGGCCGCGCAGCTTGCGCATCGCCTCAGCCGACAGGTTGTCGATGCGCTGGCCGGAGAGCTTGATCTCGCCGCCGGCCAGGCGCCCCGGCGGATCGAGCAGGCCGATCACCGCCGTGCCTGTCAGCGACTTGCCGGCGCCGGACTCGCCGACGACGCCGAGGATTTCCCCTGGTGCGATCTCGAAGGAGACGCCGTCGAGCGCCGTCAGCGGGCCGCGCCGCCCGTCGAAGACGATGCGCAGATCCTGCACCGAAAGCAGCGCTGGCTGGGCGTTCACGCGGCGTCCTCCTTGCGTTCGATCGGGTAGCTCGACGAGAAGATCTCGCTCATCGGCGGATGACCCAAAGTGCGCTGCGGATAGCGCGCCATCACGCCCTCGAACTGTGTCTGGGCGCGGATGTTGTCGGCGGCCTCGTCCTGGCCCGGAATGGCGCGGTCCTCCATGACGAAGCGCCCGTCGATCACCACCGCCACGAAGTCGCGGCCATGGCCGGTCAGCATCATCGTCTGGATGGGATCGATGACCTGCCCGCTATGCGGCCGGTCGAATGCGAAGACGGTGATGTCGGCGCGGCAGCCCGGCTGGAGCCGGCCGAGATCGGGCCGCCGTAGCGCATTCGCGCCGCCGATGGTGGCGGCATCGTAATAATCCTCGGAGCGCACCGCGCCGACATTGCCGGCCATGGTGCGGGAGAGGATCATGCCAACCTGCAGGTTCATCACCATATCCGGCGGGGCAGTGTCCGTGCCCATGGCGATGTTGAGGCCCATGGCGCGGTAGCTGCCGAAATGGTTGATGGCGTTGCCGTGCCGGCCCGAGACCAACGGGCAATGCACGATGCTGGCACCCGAATCCCGGATGATCTCGAGGTCGCGGCCGGGACGGTCGACCAGGCGGCTGCCGGAGACCACGGTGCCATGCGGCAGCAGGCAGCGCTCGTCGAGGAAGCCGAGGCTCTCAAGCCATTCCGGCGGGCTCATGCCATGCTGGGCGAGGACGAGGTCGTATTCGATCTTCGACTGGCAGCAGTGGAGCCTGACGGGGATGTCGAGCTCGCGTGCAGCGGCGGCGGTGCGGCGCAGCAGCTCGGCTGTCGAGGTCTCGATGCGATCGGGCGCAAACATCGCGCGGATCAGGCCACCGGCCGCACCTTCGTGACGCCGGGCGAAATCGATGGCGGCGTCGAGCTCGGCGAGGCCGCGGGGCTCGTCGTAATGGGTGACGATGCGCCCGTCGGCCTCGACCAATTGATTGCCGGTGCGATAGGCCGGGCCGAGATAGGCGCGCAGGCCGAGATCGGCGGCTGCCTCCGCCGCATCCTCGAACTCCTGCACCGTCTCGCCCCAGGCGCGGTAGAACAGCGAGGCGATCGGCAGCGCCGTGGTGATGCCGTTGCGGATCAGCTGGGAGAAGGCATAGCGCTTCTGGAAGGCGAGTTCCTCGCGCGTATACATCTCGTAGGGGCCGGCATCGAGATAGCTGCGCGGCCAGACGCGCCCCTTCTTCCAGGCCGGCTGGTTGTCATAGCCGAGAATGGTGGTGTCGAGGTCCGAGAGCGCGTCGCAATCGATGAAGCCCGGCCCGATCAGGGCGTGGCCGTAATCGAGACGCCGGGCGACCTCGCCCGGAAAACCGTGGCCGACGAAGACGACCTCGCCATTCTCGAACACGACCTCGCCGTTCTCATAGAGGCGATGGCGGCCGTCCTTGTGGCCGACCACCCAGCGCGCGGTCATCAGGATGCGGCCCTCAGGCCGCTTCTTGGCTTGCAAGGTCACGGCGCGGTCCTGATCGAGACGCCGTCGCGGGCGACGACCTTGCCGCGCTTGATGACGCGGCGCTGTGCCGGGCGGGTGGCGACGGCCTCGGCGATCGACTCGGTCGGCAGCAGGACGAGGTCGGCGACGCAGCCGACAGCGAGCCCGTAGCCCTCGATCTCCATCACCTTGGCGCCCTCGATGGTGCAGACATCGAGCGCCAGACGGACCTCGTCGTCACGGCGGAAATTGTTGCGCAAGCCGACGAACATCGCCCGCTCCAACATGTCGCCATTGCCATAGGGGCTCCAGGTGTCGCGGATGCCGTCGGAGCCGGAGCAGACCCGCACGCCCGCCTGCAGCAGCTTCTTCACCGGCGGGGCCGGGCGGCTCGCCGGCGCCGTCGTCATGATCGCGATGTCGAGCGCGGCGAGCTGCTCGATCAGTGGGTCGATCAGCGCCGGGTCGGGCGTGCCCAGGCAGAAGGCATGGCTGACCGTGACCTTGCCGGTCATCCCGAGCGCACGGGTGCGCTCGATGATCAGGTCGAGCGAGAAGGCGCCGACCTCGCCGGGCTCGTGCAGATGGATGTCGAGCGGCTTGCCATAGCGCTGGCAGAGTCCGAACACCGCATCGAGATGCCCCTTAGGATCGCGGTCGATCGTGCAGGGGTCGAGCCCGCCGACGATCTCGCAGCCGGCCTTCATCGCCTGATCCATCAGTTCGAGCGTGCCCGGCCGACGCAGCAGGCCCGATTGCGGGAAGGCGACGAGCTCGATGTCGACGATGTCGCGATAGGCATCGCGCGTCTTCATCACGCCCTCGACGCCCCATAGGCCGTGCTCGGTGTCGACATCGACATGACTGCGGATATGCGTCGAGCCCTTGAGCGAGGAGAGGATGCTCTGGCGGGCGGACTGGCGCTCGGGATCAATATCGAGCCGCTTCTTGTTCTCCCGCTCATTGTCGATCTTGTCGAGCAGCTTGGGGCCGACCTCGTTGGTGTACCAGGGCAGGCCGAGCAGGCTCTTGTCGAGATGGGTGTGGGCCTCGACCAGCCCGGGGATGACGATCTCGCCTTTGCCGTCCTCGATCGCGACGCCGGCGGGCGCGGAAAGGTTCGCTCCGACTTGGCGGATCTTGCCGTTCTCGATCAGCAGGTCGACGGCCTTGCCGGCATAGGGGCGGACATTGCGGAGCAGCAGTGAGGCGGTCATCGCAGGCGTATCCTCGTTTGGTTTCTTGTCGTCAGCGCAGCTTCGGGTTCAGCGCGTCGCGCAGCCAGTCGCCGAGCAGGTTGACCGAGAGCACGATCAGACCGAGCTGCAGCGAGGGGAAGACGACGAGCCACCAGGAGCCGGAGAACAGATACTGGTTGCCGATGCGGATCAGCGTGCCGAGCGAAGGCTGGGTGATCGGCATGCCGACGCCGAGGAAGGACAGGGTCGCTTCCGAGAGGATGGCGAGGCCGAGATTGAGCGTCGCCGCGACCATCACCGGGGTCAGCGTGTTCGGCAGGATGTGCCGGCGCATGATCCGCCCGGCCGGCACCTTGATGATCCGCGCCGCCAGCACATACTCCTTGCGCCGCTCGACCATGGTCGAGGCACGCACCGTGCGGGCGTATTGCACCCAGCTGGTCAGGGCGATCGAGACGACCAGCACCGCTGCGGCGAAGGGATCGCGCAGGCTGGGCGGCAGCAATTCACGGAAGATCGCCGAGACCAGGATCGCCATCAGCAGCGTCGGGATCGACAAAACGGTGTCGCCGAGCCGCATCAGGAGGTTGTCGATCCGCCCGCCATAGAAGCCCGCGGTCAACCCGATGGTGACACCGATCGCCATCGAGACCAGCACGGCCGAAAAGCCGATGATCAGCGAGACCCGCGTGCCGTAGAGGATGGCGGAGAAGACATCGCGCCCCTGCGGGTCGGTGCCGAGCAGGAAGGGCCACTCGCCGTCCGCCGACCAGATCGGCGGGATCTCGGCCTTGTCGATGAAGATCTGGGCGAGGTCGTGCGGATTCTGCGGCGCGATCAGCGGGCAGAACAGCGCCGTCAGGATCAGCAGCGCCAGCACCAGCGTCGAGAGCCAGGCGGCCGGCGTGCGCCGGAAGCTCCAGCCGATGTCGCTGTCGAGGAAGCGGCGGATGCGCCCCGGCCTGGCGGCGGCTTCAGCGGGCATTGGCCCCTCCGGTGAGCGCATCCTCGCGCAGGCGCGGATCGACCCAGGCATAGGTCAGGTCGACCAGCGTGTTGAGCGAGACGAAGATGAAGGAGACGACGATCAGATAGGCCGCCATCACCGGGATATCGACGAAGGTGACGGCCTGGACGAAGAGCATGCCCATGCCCGGCCACTGGAACACCGTCTCGGTGACCAGCGCGAAGGCTATGAGGTTGCCGATCTGCAGGCCGGTCACCGTGATCACCGGCATCAGGCAGTTGCGCAGCGCGTGGCGGAAGTTCACGGCCCGCGCCGGCAGGCCGCGCGCCCGGGCGAAGCGGATGAAATCGGTCCGCATCGTCTCCAGCATCTCGGCGCGCACCAGCCGCATCACCAGCGTGATCTGGAACAGCGACAGCGTGATGCCGGGCAGGATCAGCGCCTTGCGGCCCGACGCGGTCAGCAGCCCGGTGCTCCACCAGCCGATCTGCACGACCTCGCCACGGCCGAAGGCCGGCAGCCATTGCAGGTTCACCGAGAACACCAGGATGAACAGGATGCCGAGCGCGAAGCTCGGCAGCGAGACGCCGAGCACCGAGACGAATTGCAGCGCCTTGGCGAGGAGGCTGTCTCGCTTGATCGCGGTGTAGACCCCGAGCGGAATACCGACCGCCAGCGACAGGAAAGTCGCGACCAGCACCAGCTCGAAGGTCGCCGGGAAACGCTCGGCGATCAGCGTGAACACCTCCTGCTGGTTGCGGTAGGAGATGCCGAAATCGCCGCGCACGGCGTTGCCGACAAAGGTCGCGAACTGCAGCACGAAGCCCTTGTCGAGCCCGAGCCTCGTCCGCAATTCGTCGCGCTGCTGCTGGCTCGCCTGCTCGTTCAGCATCAGTTCGACGGGATCGCCGACGAAGCGGAAGGTCAGGAAGGCGAGGAAGGCCACCGCCAGCATGACCCCGGCGGCATTGACGAAGCGCTTGAAGAGGAAGGCGGGCATCGTCGTTCGACTCCCTTGGGCTGCGCGAACCCGGCCTGTCATTCTGGGACTTCGCGCAGCGAAGAACCCGGAACCCATGACTGGGTGACATGAGTCAGAGCGGCGGTCGCGGGCACTCGCCCGGTCGTGGGTTCCGGGTTCGCGCCTGCGGCGCGCCCCGGAATGACAGGGAGATCACTTCATCATGGTCAGCCACAGGCGCGGCTTGTTGTCCGAGGCCTGCACGGTCGAGGCGACGGTGTTGCGCATCGCCCAGGCCATCGGCTGCTGATGCAGCGGGATGAAGAGCTGCTCTGCCTTGGCGATCTTCAGCGCCTCCTTCATCAGCTCGATGCGCTTGGGCGTATCGAGTTCGACGCCGGCCTTGTCGATCAGAGCGTCGATGCGCGGATCGCCCCAATTGCCCCAGTTGAACACGCCGCCCGTGCCGCTCTTGGAACGCAGCACCTGCACCAGGATCGAGTAGGCGTCGATCATCGGCTCATTGGCCCAGCCGAAGGAGATCACGTCGAAATCGCCCTTCACGCGCTTGGGCGCCTGCTGGCTGCGCGGCGCGAGGCTGAGGTTCGGCTTGAGGCCGGCGCGCGACCACATCGCCGCCACCGCCTGGCAGAACTCTTCCTCGTTGACGAGCGAGTCGCTCTGGCAGTTCATCAGGAAGGAGAAGCCGTTCGGATAACCGGCATCGGCGAGCAGCTTCTTGGCGCCGGCGAGGTCGAAAGGCAGGCGCTGGTCCTGCGACGGCTCGTAGCCGGGGATCGCCGGGGCGACGAGCGCGCCGGTATTGCGCGAAAGGCCGCGCATCGCCCGCTTCTGCACGGCGTCGATGTCGATGGCGCGGTAGAGCGCCTCGCGCACCTTGATGTCCTTGAAGGGGTTCTTCTCCTTGACGTCGCTCTCGACCAGCTTGTCGGTCAGGTTGAAGGCGAAGAAGACCGAGCGCAGCTCGTTGGTCTGCAGCACCTTGACCTCGGTCGAGGCCGTGAGGCGCGGCAGGTCCTGCAGCGGCGCGACATTGGTGTAATCGATCTCGCCGGAGAGCAGCGCCGCGACGCGGGTCGAAGACGAGGTGATCGGCGTGAACTCGATCACGTCGATATTGTGCTGCGGCTTGTCCCACCAGTCCGCGTTCTTGGCGAAGACCGTCTTGGCGTCGGCGCGGCGGCTCTCGACCTTGAACGGGCCGGTGCCGTTGGCGTTGTCGGTGGCGTAGCCCTTCACGCCCTTGCCGGAATCGGTGGGGAGCAACGAGTTGTTGGCCTCCATCCACTCCTTGTCGAAGATGAAGATGTTGGTGAGGTCGTTGAGCAGCAGCGGATAGGGGCCGTTGACCTCGAGCTCGACCGTGTAGTCGTCGATCTTCTTCGAGCTCTTATAGGCCGGCAGGTTGCCCTTGAGCGGCGAGGTATCGTGAGTGACCCGCGCCAGCGAGGCGATGACGTCATCGGCGGTGAACGGGTTGCCATTGTGGAACTTGACGTTCCTGCGCAGCTTGAAGCGCCAGGTCGTGGGATTCACCGTCTCCCAGGATTCCGCCAGCGCCGGCTCGATCTTGAGATCGCCGGTATAGCGCACCAGCCCCTCATAGACATGGTTCAGCACGGCAAGCGTGAAGGTCTCGCCGTAGGAATACGGGTCGAGCGAGGCGATCTCGCGCGACGCTCCCCATTTCAGCGTCTTGGCTTCGACCGCGCCGTTCAGCGCGAAGGCGGCGACCGCCGCCAGCAACCAGGCCTTCTTCATCGAACTCTCTCCCCTTCTCGTTGCTCGCCGGCCCGCCTTGCGCACCGGGGAATGCCGTTCAGTTGCCGCCTCTGCAATCATCGTGGCGCTTTGCGCGCCATCTCGTGTGCGATCCTTGAGCAAACTTGCATACGATGCAAGAACCGTATTGTATGCGATTATTGAAGACAAGCGGAAACTCGATTCATGCCGCACCCCGCCCGCCCGCTCGCAACGACCAAGTCCCGATCCAACGGCAAGATGGCCGAGCGGCATGCGCCCGGCTCCCGGGCCCAGGCCGTCTACAAGGCGCTACGGCGCGCCATCATCGAGCAGGCACTGAAGCCGGGCGTGAAGCTGCCGGAAGATTCGATCGGCGAGCAGCTCGGCGTCAGCCGCACTCTGGTGCGCGAGGCCTTCGGGCGGCTCGCCATCGAGGGGCTGGTCGAGCTCAAGCCCAATCGCGGCGCCAATGTCGCCTATCCGACGCTGGAAGAAGCGCGCGACGTCTTCGAGGTCCGCCGCGGACTGGAGCGCCTCGTCGCCGAGAACCTCGCCGGCCGCCTGACGGCGGCGCAATCGGCCGAACTCGAAGCGCATGTCCGGCTGGAAGAGAAGGCGCACGAGCAGGACGGGCCGGAATCGATCCGCCTCTCAGGCGAGTTCCACATCAAGCTCGCCGAGATGACCGGCAACGCCTTGCTGCTGCGCTATGTCCAGGAGGCGTCGTCGCGCTGCTCGCTGATCCTGGCGATCTATGGCCGCCCGCACTCCTCCGAATGCGCCGTCTCCGAGCATCGCCAGCTGATCGAGGCCCTGCGCGCCGGCGACGCCGCCCGCGCCGCCGCGTTGATGGACCACCACCTGCAATCCGTCGTCACCCGCGCCTTGCTGGCGCCGCGCGGCGAACGCGACCTCCGCGACGTGCTCGCACCCTATGCCCTGAGTGAAGGATTGACCCCATCGTGACCCAGACGCTGACGCAGGACCGGTCGGCCGCCGCCGAGATCGTCACCTTCGACTTCGCCGCCCTAACGCCGCGCGAGCGCTACAAGCTGCTGATCGGCGCCGTTGTGCCGCGCCCGATCGCACTGGTGACCACGATCGACGCCAACGGCGTGGTCAACGCCGCCCCGTTCTCGTTCTTCAACTGCCTCTCGGCCGATCCGGCGATCCTGGCGCTCGGCGTCGAATACCGCCAGACCGGCGGGCAGAAGGACACCGGCCGCAATGTCCGCGAAACGCTGGCCTTCACCGTCAACATCGTCTCCGACGCGCTGCTCGACGGCATGAACGCCTGCGCGGTGCCGTTCGAGCCGGGCACGAACGAACTCGCCGAAGCCGGCCTTTCCGCCATGCCCGGCGTCAAGGTGCCCTGCCCCTGGATCGGCCAGGCACCTGCCGCCTTCGAATGCCGCCACCACACCACGCTCGGCATCGGCAATTCGCGCGAGATCATCCTCGGCGAGGTGGTCTATGCCCATTTCCGTGCCGACACGGTCGATCGGGTGAAGCACTATGTCGACCCGGTCGCGCTCGATGCGATCGGCCGCATGGGCGGGCATGGCTACGCCACGACGCGCGACTATTTCGACCTGCCGACCATGTCCGTCGCCGATTGGCGCGGCGACCGCTCCAAGGCGCGGCGCACCCGGCCCGGCAAGCGCTGAGCGAATGCGTCGTCTGCTCAGGAGCGGTTGACCCGGACAGGATTTCCGCCAGCAATGCGGCCTCGAAAAATCAGCTCGACGAGGCCCCCAATGAACAAGCACGTCTCCGGCATCGATGCCAACAAGCTCGACCGGCTGGCTGAGGTCGCGGTCAAGGTCGGCCTCAACCTGCAGCCGGGACAGGACCTGTTCCTGACCGCTCCCGTCGCGGCACTGCCGCTGGTCAGGCGTATCGCCGAGCACGCCTACAAGGCCGGCGCCGGCCTGGTCACGCCGATCCTTTCCGACGAGGCGCTGACGCTGGCGCGCTACCGCTTCGGCCAGGACGCCAGCTTCGACCGCGCTCCGTCCTGGCTCTATGAGGGCGTCGGCAAGGCCTTCGCGGCCAACACCGCTCGCCTCGCCATCGTCGGCGACAATCCGATGCTGCTCGCCGAGCAGGATCCGGCCAAGGTCGCCCGCGCCAACAAGGCGAACTCGATCGCCTACCAGCCGGCGCTGGAGAAGATCGCCAATTTCGACATCAACTGGAACATCGTGTCCTATCCCGGCGCGGCCTGGGCTCAGCAGGTTTTCCCGGGAGATGCCGAGGAAGTCGCAGTGGCCCGCCTGGCCGAGGCGATCTTCGCGGCCTCGCGGGTCGACCGCGACGATCCGATTGCGGCCTGGGCGCAGCACAACGCCGCATTGGCGCAGCGCACCAAATGGCTGAACGGCCAGCGCTTTTCCGCGCTGCATTTCACCGGGCCGGGCACGAACCTCACCATCGGCCTCGCCGACGGCCACGAATGGGAAGGCGGCGCCTCGACCGCGAAGAACGGCGTCACCTGCAACGCCAATATCCCCACCGAGGAGGTCTTCACCACCCCGCATGCGCGCCGCGTCGAGGGCCATGTCTCCTCGACCAAGCCGCTCTCCTATCAGGGCACGCTGATCGACAATATCCAGGTGCGCTTCGAGGAAGGCCGGATCGTCGAGGCCAAGGCGAGCCGCGGCGAAGAGGTGCTGAACAAGGTGCTCGACACCGATGAGGGCGCGCGCCGGCTCGGCGAGGTCGCGCTGGTGCCGCATTCCTCGCCGATCTCGCAGAGCGGCATCCTGTTCTACAACACGCTCTTCGACGAGAACGCCTCCTGCCACATCGCGCTCGGCCAGTGCTATTCGAAGTGCTTCATCGACGGCACCAAGCTGACGCCGGAACAAATCGCGGCGCAGGGCGGCAACCGCAGCCTGATCCATATCGACTGGATGATCGGCTCCGGCGAGGTCGACATCGACGGCGTCAAGCCCGACGGCAGCCGCGTGGCGGTCTTCCGCAAGGGCGAGTGGGCTTGAGTTAGGCGATCCGTCCCAGCGCCCGCTCGATCGCGGCGAAGATTTCCTCGATCTCGGCGGGCGCAATCACCAGCGGCGGCGACAGCACCAGCGTGTCGCCGGCATTGCGGATCAGCACGCCGGCATCGAGGCAGAGCGTGTTCGCCTCCCCGCCCCTGGCGCCATCGGCGCCGGGGCGCGGCGCCAGATCGATCGCGCAGAGCAAACCGGCAGTGCGGATGTCGACGACATGGGCTGCGCCCTTCAGCCGGTGCGCCCGCTCCTCCCAGAGCGGCAACACCTTGGCGAGTCCGCCCAGAATGTCCTGCTCGGCGAAGACGTCGAGCGTCGCCATTCCGGCCGCGCAGGCAAGCGGATGGGCCGAATAAGTATAGCCGTGGAGGAGTTCGATCGCCTCGGGCGGGCCGGCCATGAAGGCATCGTAGACATGGCCAGCGACGAGGACGCCCCCCATCGGCACCGCGCCATTGGTCATGCCCTTGGCGCAGCTCATCAGATCGGGCCTGACGCCAAAGGCCTGCGCCGCGAAGGGACTGCCCAGCCGGCCGAAGCCGGTGATGACCTCGTCGAAGATCAGCAGAATGCCGTGCTTGTCGCAGATCGCGCGCAGGCGTTCGAGATAGCCTTTCGGCGGCGGATAGACCCCGCCCGAGCCGGTCACCGGCTCGACGATAACGGCCGCGACCGTCGCGGGATCATGGATCTGCAGCAGGGTTTCCAACGCCTCGGCCGCGGCGAGCCCGCCTTCCGGCCGGCCGCGTGAGAAGGCCATGCTGGCGCGGTCATAGGGCAAGGGCAGATGCGCGACATCCGGCAAGAGCGGCCCGAAGGCGGCCTTGTGCCGGCCGATCCCGGAGACCGAGAGCCCGCCCCAGCCCATGCCGTGATAGCCCTTGGCCCGGCCGATCAGCTTGGTGCGCGAGGCCTGGCCACGCGCCTGATGGTAGGCACGGGCGATCTTGAGGGCAGTATCGACCGCTTCCGAGCCAGAATTGACGAAGAAGACATGCTCGATCCCCTCCGGCGCAAAGTCAGTGAGCCGGGCTGCATAGGCCTGCGCACCGGGATGGCTCATCTTGAAGGAGGAGACGAAGTCGAGCCGACCGGCGGCTTCACGGATCGCCTCGGTGATCTTTGCCTGGCCATGTCCGGCATTGACGCACCAGAGCCCCGCCATGCCGTCGAGCACCCGTCGCCCGTCCGGCTTGACGTAGTGCATGCCTTCCGCCCGCTCGAACAGCAGCGGCGCCTGCCGGAAGGCGCGCATCGGCGTGAACGGCATCCAGAACGCATCGGGAGCGTTGTCGCGGCGGCTTTCGGCGGCAAATGCATGCGCGGTCATCGGCAGGTCCTCGCTATGAACAGTCGCATGATGTCTTTCTTATATTTAAAAGACAATAGCGAGAACGCCAATCTCGCGTGACCAGCGCTTCAGAGTCTCTTCAGCCCTCATCCTGAGGAGCGCTCCGCAGGAGCGCGTCTCGAAGGATGCTTCGGTAGGCTCCAGAACCAACTGGAGCATCCTTCGAGACGCAAGCTGCGCTTGCTCCTCAGGATGAGGGCTCGGATCAGTCCAGCCCGTCCGGCCTGCGCAATTGCATGGCGCGTTGGAGATGGCTCCGCATCAGGGCGCTGGCGAGCTGGAGGTCGCCGGCCTCGATCGTCGAAAGCATCTGCAGATGCTCGCGACTGTTCACCACGACGCGCTCATAGCCATAGGTCCAGTCGTAGTTGGAGAGGCGGCGCATCTGGTTCTGCCGGCGGACGGCCGAATGGATGAAGCGGTTGCCCGAGGCCGCCGCCAGCCCCTCGTGGAAATCGGCGTTCATCTCGTAGAAGCCGATCGCCGAGCTTTCCTTCCACGGCTGCGACAGCGTCAGCTCGTGCCGGGTCCGCATCTCGTCGATCCAGCCTTGGTCGAGCGCAAAGCCGGGCTCCAGAAAGACCATCGGCTCGATCATCAAACGGAAGCGGTAGCGCTCGTCATGTGCCGACTGGTCGCGCGGCTCGTGCAGGAAGCGCCAACCATAACCGCGCTTGCGCTCGACCATGTCGAGATCGGCGAGCCGCGCCATCAGGCGCTGCACCTCCGGCCGGCCGAGTGCGTAGCGCCGCATCAGTTCGAGCTCGGAGATCTCGTCGGGCAAGCGCCCGCCATGCCGGTCCTGCGCCACCTTGACCATGGCAAGCTCGGTCACATCGGCGCCGGCGCCGGGATCGGTGGACGCCTCGGGCGCGCTCAGCAGCTCGACGCCCTTGTTCGGATGCCGGCGCAGCAGCCCCTGCCGGGCGAGATGGTCGATCGCGGCCCGCACCGGCGTGCGCGAGACGTTGAGGCGGCGCGCCGCGCTGTTCTCGTTCAGCCAGGCGCCGGCTTCGAGCCCGTCCTCCCGGACCATGCGGAGGATCCGCTCGGCGATCTCCTGCTGCAATCGTGTCGGCGTCGTCATCAAAAGGCTCTTGATTGTCTTAGTTTGAAATGAAATACATTAGAACCAGACACTGCACCAGCGCGAACCCGCGGAGATCCGGCCATGGTCGAGCCCTTTCCCTTCGTCGATGTCTCCGGCACGCCCTATGAGCGCGGCCGCCAGCATGGTGCGGCGGTGCCGGGGCGCGTCAAGTGCTCGATCGAACTCTATGGCGGACAGCTCGGCGATCTCGGCTATGACGCTGCCGCCAAGTCGCGCCTGATCGGTGAATTCGCCCGCGAGATCGAAGCCTTCGGCAAGCACTATGTCGAGGAGATGCGCGGTATCGCCGATGGTGCCGGCGTCGCCCTCGAAGACGTCATCATGATCAACGCCCGCACCGAGGTGATCGCCAAGGCGAAGCTCGAAAAGAGCAAGCCGGTCGGGGCTGAGGAGGAGCTGGACGACGGCTGCACCGGCGCGATCATCCTGCCCGAGCGCAGCGCTACGGGCGAGCTGATCCACGGCCAGAACTGGGACTGGAAGGCCGAATGCGCGGAGACGGCGATCGTATTGCGCGTGCGCCGCGATGACGGCCCGGATTTCCTCACCTTCGTCGAGGCCGGCGGCCTTGCCCGCTGCGGCATGAATGCGGCCGGCATCTCGATCACCGCCAACTACCTCGAGAGTGAGCGGGATTTCACCCAAGCCGGCGTACCGCTCGCTCTGATCCGCCGCAAGGTGCTGGAGCAGGAGCATCTCGCCTACGCGATCAAGGCCGTCGCGACGACGCCGAAAGCCTGCTCGAACAACATGATGCTCTCGACCGTCGCGGGCTTCGGCATCGACTTCGAATGCGCACCCGATGCCGCCTTCCCCCTCTATCCGGAAGACGGGCTGATCGTGCACGCCAATCACTGGGTCGGCCAGGTCGCGCTGACCAAGATCACCGATACCGGCACGCCGCGCGTACCCGAGAGCTTCTACCGCGACTGGCGCGTCAAGAAGCTGCTCAACGAAGCTGGCCGCAAGCTCACGGTCGATGATCTGAAGCAAGCCTTCTTCGACGATTTCCTGACGCCGCATTCGGTCTGCCGGCCGCCGCGCCTCAACGACACCGGCAATCTCTCGGCCACCGTCTCGATGGTGATCATGCAGCCGGCCAAAGGCACGATGGAGGTCGCGCCGCTGCCGGCCCTCAACCGCATTTTCACCCGCTACAGCCTCACCGATGAACCAATGACGCTGGCGCAAGCCGCCGAATAAGGCGGCACCGACAGCGTCCAAGCCAAAACCATAAGACAAGGGGAACCCGCCGATGCACAGCCGACGCCGCCTTTCCCTCGCCCTCGCCGGATTGGGCCTCGCGACCGCTGCCGCCTTGCCGGCCGCGGCAGCTACGCTGCGGGTGCACCTCAATGCCGACATCCGCAGCATCAATCCCGGCGTCAACCGCGACGACAACACCGACTCGGTCGTCCTGCATGTCGTCGAGGGCCTCGTCGCCTATGGCGAGGATTCGGCGGTGAAACCGCTGCTGGCCGAGACAATCGCGGTCTCGCCGGACGGCAAGAGCTACACTTTCACGCTGCGCAAGGGCGTGAAGTTCCACAACGGCGCCGAGCTGACCTCGGCCGACGTGGTCTGGAGCTGGAACCGCTATATGGCCCCGAAAACCGACTGGCGCTGCCTGTCGGAATTCGACGGCCGCGGCCGCGCCAAGGTCGAGGCGGTCACGGCGCCCGATCCGGCGACCGTCGTCTTCAAGCTCGACCAGCCGAGCTCGCTCTTCCTTGCCAATATCGCCCGCACCGACTGTGCGATGACCGCGATCCTGCACAAGGATTCGCTCAAGGCCGACGGCTCCTTCGACAAGCCGATCGGCACCGGCCCCTACAAGTTCACCGAGTGGAAGCGCGGCGAGTTCATCCGCCTTTCCCGCAACGAGACCTATGCCAGCCTGCCGGGCGCGCCCGACGGCTATACTGGCGGCAAGCGCCCGCTCGTCGACGAAGTCCGCTTCATGGTGATCCCGGACGGCGCTACCGCCAAGGCAGCGCTGCTGCGCGGCGACATCGACATCGTCCCCGACGTCGCCAATGCCGAGGTCAAGGAGCTCAAGCAGGACAAGCGCGTCGAGTTGTCGATCACCCAGAATATGGGGCTGGTCGGCATCCTCTTGCAGACCCGCGATCCGCTGCTCGGCAACGTCAAGCTGCGCCAGGCGATCGCGGCGGCGATCGACACCGAGGAGCTGGTCGCGCAGGTCACCGACGGGCTCGGCAAGCGCAACAACTCGATCGTTCCGGCGATGTCGTCCTATTACGGGTCGGTCCAGGCCAAGGGCTACAAGCACGACCTCGCCGCCGCCAAGAAGCTGCTCCAGGAAGCCGGCTACAAGGGCGAGCCCTTGGTGATGCTGGCCAACAAGCGCTACCCGCAGAGCTTCGACTCCGCTGTGGTCTCGCAGCAGATGCTGCAGGCCGCCGGCATCAACGTCCAGATCGAGGTGCTGGAATGGGCGACACAGCTCGACCGCTACAGCAAGGGCAATTACCAGCTCCAGGCCTTCCCTTATTCGGCGAGGCTCGACCCGGCCCTCTCCTTTGAATCGGTGACCGGCCCGAAGGCGACGCAGCCGCGCAAGGTCTGGGACAACCCGGAGGCGCAGGCGCTGCTCGACAAGTCGATGGTCGTCTCGGACAAGGCCGAGCGCCAGAAACTGTTCGACGAACTGCACCAGCGCTTCATCGCCGATGTGCCGATGGTGATGCTCTATAACGGCATCGACGCCGGTGCCTATGGCAAGAAGATCAAGGGCTACAAGTCCTCGATCCTGTCGAAGCCGCGGCTCTGGGAAGTGACGGTCGCCGACTAGGCTGCCCCGGAAACCTCGATCAGGTCCTTGATGATGTGGTGGCTGGTAAGCGCGGCCAGGCGCTCGCCATCCCCGGCCCGGATCGCCGCGACCATCGCATGATGATCGGCATCACTGGCGAGCAGGGCCTGATGCGAGGCCCAGACCGTGACCGCCGAGCCGCGCGAGCGGTCGCGCAGGCTCCAGATCGTCTCTGCCAGCACCGGATTGCCGCAATGGGCATAGATCAAGCTATGGAAGGCGCGGTTGATCTCGCTCTGCTCGACGCGCGTGCCGCTCTGCACGGCCTGGCTGAACTCCCGAGCGAGCGCTTCGAGCTTCGCCAGTGCCGCGTCATCCATCTTGCCGATGACGAGCCGGGCGGCGGCACTCTCCAGGATGATGCGGGTGTCGCGGATGGCGAGAGAGGTCGGCAGGTCGATCTCGGTGACCCGGTAGCCGCGATTGGGCACATGCTCGATCGTCTTGCGCACGGCGAGCTCGTCGAGCGCGGCACGGACGTCGAAACGCGTCGCCTGGAAGGCCTCCTCCAGGTCGATCTGGCGCAGCCATTCACCCGGCCGATAGGCGCGGACATGGATCGCCCGGGCGATCTCGTTGGCGAGTTCGCCCTTGGCGCGCTGGGTTTTTGGACGGGTGGCCATAACGGGTCTCTAGAGCATCGGAGCGGCGCTTGCGAGCCGGCTCGTCTGCGTCGCGCACAGCCGGCGCAACATCTGTCGAATCCCGCTTGCGATACCAATCGTATCATGCAACAAAATTGGCGCCAATCTTATAACCAATCAGGAAACGCCGCATGACCGCTCCCGCTGCAAAGCCCGCCAAGCAGGACGACGCGGCGGCGATCGCCCGCGCACTCTACGATCTCGGCCCGACCCCGGTGATCGCCTGTAAGGCCGATCCGCGCTTCAGCTATTGCCTCTATGTGCCGAAGACACTGGGCAAGGGCGGCCAGCCTCCCGAGCTCGTCGTCACCATGCACGGCACCGGCCGCGGCTTCACCGGCTATCGCGATGCCTTCGAGGCCTTCGGTCGCTGGAACAACTGCATCATCCTCGCCCCGCTCTTCCCGATCGGCGTGATGGGCGACGGCAACCGCAACGGCTTCAAATACATGCGCGAGGGCGCGGTCCGCTACGACCACATCCTGCTCGCCATGGTCGAGGAGGTCGCCCAGCATTACGGCCTGCGCTTCGACCGCTTCGCCCTGTTCGGCTATTCCGGCGGCGGCCATTTCACCCATCGCTTCCTGATGCTGCAGCCAAACAAGCTCTGGGCCGCCTCGATCGGCGCGCCGGGCTCGGTGACGCTGCTCGATCCGACGCGCGACTGGTGGGTCGGCACGCGCAACATGGCCGAGCTCTTCGGCAGCGCGCCCGACATCGAGGCGATGCGCAAGGTCGCGGTCCAGATGATCGTCGGCGCCGCCGATCTCGAGACCTGGGAGATCACCCATCAGCCCGGCAACGCCAGCTGGATGCCGGATGCCAACCATGCCGGCACCAACCGCCCGGAACGGCTCGACACCCTGCGCCGCAATTTCGAGGAGCACGGAATCGACGTGCGCTTCGACCTCGTGCCGAACATGCCGCATGACGGGCTGAAGGCGGTCTCGCGGGTCGAGGACTTCTTCGCCGACGCGCTCGCCAAGCGCCGATCCGGCGCGGCCAAGGCGGCCTGAGCCGGCCCGGACCGCGAACAGCGAGGGGAACGACAATGAACCGCCGGCTCATCTCCGCCTTCGCTCTCCTTGCCCTCGCGAGCCCTGCAACAGCGCAGACGATCAATGTCGCGCTCAATGCCGACATCCGCTCGACCAATCCGGGCGTCAACCGTGACGACAATACCGACGCCGTCGTCCTGCACATGGTCGAGGGCCTGGTCGGCTATCGCGAGAACGGCGCGGTCGCGCCTCTGCTGGCGGAGAAGATCGCCGTATCCGCGGACGGGCTGACCTACACCTTCAGCCTGCGCAAGGGCGTCAAGTTCCACAACGGCGCCGAGCTGACCTCGGCCGACGTCCTCTGGAACTGGACCCGCTACATGGATCCGAAGACCGACTGGCGCGCCGGTCGGAATTCGACGGGCGCATCGGCATGAAGGTGACCGGCGTCACCGCGCCCGATCCTTCGACCGTCGTCATGAGGCTGGAGAAGCCGAGCGCGCTCTTCCTCGACACCATGGCGCGGACCGATTGCGCCATGGTCGCGATCATCCACAAGGACTCGCTGAAGCCCGACGGCAGCTGGGATAGGCCGATCGGCACCGGCCCGTTCGTGCTTGGCGACTGGCGCCGCAGCGAATTCGTCTCGCTGAAGCGTTTCGATGGATACGTGTCTCCGCCCGGCGACAAGCGCGACGGCTATGTCGGCCGCAAGAACGCGCTGGTGCCGGAGGTCAAGTTCCTCGCCATCGCCGATGGCGCGACCGTCAAGGCCGGCCTGATCTCGGGGGCGCTGCATGTCGCGGATATCCCGGATTCCGACCTGCCGGAGATGCAGAAGAGCAATAGCGTTCAGGTCATGACCGCGCCGAGCGCGACCAAGCACGCTTTGCTCCTGCAAAGCCGCGATCCGCTGCTATCGGATGTCCGGATGCGCCGGGCGATCGCGGCGGCGCTCGATCTCGACGAGCTCGTCGCCCAGGCCTCGAACGAGCTCGGCAAGGTCAACAACTCAGCCGTCCTCATGGCCTCGCCCTATTACAGCGAGGTCCAGCGCCAGCGTTACAATCACGATCCGGCGCGTGTGAAGAAGCTGCTCGCGGAGGCCGGCTACAAGGGCCAGACGATCAAGCTGATCGCCAACAAGCGCGCGACCGTGCCGAGCTTCCCGGTCGCGGTGGTGGCGCAGGCGATGCTGCAGGCCGCCGGTATCACCAGCGAGATCGAAGTGCTGGAATGGGCGACACAGCTCGACCGCTACAGCAAGGGCAACTATCAGATGATGTCCTTCAGCTATTCCGCCCGCATCGATCCGGCCCAGAGCTACAACCAGTTCAGCGGCCCCAAGGACACTTACCCGTCCAAGACCTGGGACAGCCGCCGCGCCGACGAGCTGATCGAGAAGGCGACGATCACCGCCGATGAGGGCGAGCGCCGAAAGCTGTTCGACGAGCTGCACAAGCTCATGCTCGCCGATGCGCCGCTGATCTTCCTCTACAACCAGGTCGACACCGCCGTGGTCTCGAAGCGCCTGCAGGGCTTTGCCCCCTGGGTCGCCTCGAAGCCGCGGCTCTGGGAGGTCGGCCTCGCCAACTGAGCCGCCGCGGACGCGACGGCTGATGATCACAACGACAAACCAAAAACGACAGGGGACCGAGATGAAGTATCTGTTTGCGCCGGCCGCCGCCCTCATCGCTGCAGCCGCCTTCGCCGCACCGGCTGCGGCGCAGTCCATCACGGTGGCGGTCGCCGCCGACATCCGCAGCAACAATCCCGGCGTCAATCGCGACGACAACACCGACGATTTCGCGCTGCAGCTGGTCGAAGGCCTCGTCGGCTACAATGAGGGCGGCGTCGCGACGCCGCTGCTCGCCGAAAAGGTCGATCTCTCGGCCGACGGCAAGACCTACACCTTCACGCTGCGCCAGGGCGTCAAGTTCCATAACGGCGCCGAGCTCTCCTCGGCCGACGTGCTGTGGAGCTGGAACCGCTACATGGACCCGAAGACCGACTGGCGCTGCACCATCGAGTTCGATGGCCGCTCGGGCCTGAAGGTCGAGGAGGCGACGGCGCCGGATCCGCGCACCTTCGTCATGAAGATCGACAAGCCGAATGCGCTCTTCCTCGATACCCTCGCCCGCACCGACTGCGCGATGACCGCGATCCTGCACAAGGATTCGGTCAAGGCCGACGGTTCCTGGGACAAGCCGATCGGGACCGGTCCCTACAAGTTCGGCGAGTGGAAGCGCGGCGAGTATTTCACGATGACCGCCTTCGAGGGCTACAAGTCGCCGAAGGACGGCGGCAAGGCCGACGGCTATGTCGGCTCCAAGCGTCCGCTGCTCAAGGATGTCAAATTCCTGATCGTCAAGGACCCGGCGACGGTGAAGGCCGGCCTGCTTTCCGGCGCGCTCGATCTCGCCGAGATCCTGCCGAGCGACGCGGCCGAATTGAAGAAGAACCCCAAGCTCTCGGTCGCAGCCGAGCCCAATGCCGTCCGCCACGTCTTCCTGATCCAGGTCAAGGACGCGGTGATGGGCAACCAGAAGCTACGCCAAGCGGTCGCCGCCGCGCTCGACATGGATGAGATCGTCGCCGCCTTCTACAACGATCTCGGCAAGCCCAACACCTCGCCGATCTATTCCGGCTCGAGCTATTTCGGCGACGTCGAGAAGAAGGGCCATGTCTACGATGCCGCCCGCGCCAAGAAGCTGCTGCAGGAGGCCGGCTACAAGGGCGAGAAGATCGTGATCCTCGCCAACAAGCGCCCGATCGTGCCGAGCTTCCCGGCCGCGGTCGTTGCGCAGCAGATGCTACAGGCCGTCGGCATCAACGCCGAGATCGAGGTGCTGGACTGGGCTACCCAGCTCGATCGCTACAACAAGGGCAACTACCAGATGCAGTCCTTCTCATTCTCGGCCCGCTTCGATCCCGCAATCGCCTTCGAGCAGTTCTCGGGGCCGAAGGACAAGCAGCCGCGCAAGACCTGGGACAACCCGGAAGCACAGAAGCAGATCGACAAGCTCTACGTCACCTCCGATCGGGCCGAGCGGCAGAAGCTCGTCGACGAATTGCACAAGCGCGTCATCGACGAAGTGCCGATGATCTTCGCCTTCAACGGCCTCGACATCATCGCCCATGCCAAGCGCGTCCAGGGCTTCAAGCCGTGGCAGTCCAAGCTGCGCATGTGGGAAGTGACGCTAGCGAACTGACGTCATCCGCATCGACAGCACGCCGGGAGGAAACCGATGCTGCGCTTTGCGCTGACGCGCATCCTCATGTCCGTGCCGACGCTGCTGATCGTGTCGGTTTCGGTCTTTGCCTTGATCCGGCTGATTCCGGGCGATCCAGCCTCGCTGATGCTGGGGGATCTCGCGACGCCGGCCTCGATCGCCGACCTGCAGGCCAGGCTCGGGCTCGACAAGAGCGTGCCGGTCCAGTTCGGCATCTGGTTCGGCAACCTGCTCAAGGGCGATCTCGGCCAGTCGATCTCGTCGCAGCAGGCGGTGCTGCCGCTGATCCTGCAGCGCTTCTGGATCTCGGCCCAGATCGTGCTGGTCGCGGTCGCGCTCGCCAGCCTGGTCGCCGTGCCGGCCGGCGTGCTCGCCGCCTGGAAGCAGGACACCTCGCTCGATCTCAGCCTCGTCGCCGTCGCGACATTGCTGCTCTCGATCCCGACCTTCTGGCTCGGCCTGCTCTTGCTGCTGTTCTTCGGGCTCAAGCTCGAATGGCTGCCGGTGGTCGGCTATGTCTCGATCGCCGAGAACCCCGTCGCCGGCATCCTCTATCTGATCATGCCGATCATGACGCTGTTCCTGCACGAGATCGGCGTGATCCTGCGCATGGCCCGCGCCTCGACGCTGGAGGTGCTGCGGCTCGACTACATCACTCATGCGAGAGCCAAGGGCCTGACCGAGAGCGCGGTGCTCTGGAACCACGCCTTCAAGAACGCCTTCGGCCCGACCTGGACGCTGATCGGCCTCGTCCTCGGCAATCTCCTGGGCGGCATCGCAGTCGTCGAGACGGTGTTCACCATCCCCGGATTGGGCCGCCTGCTGGTCGATTCGATCTTC